>NZ_AP023421.1:0-300000 GCF_018408705.1 Pusillibacter faecalis | reverse complement strand
TGTGGCTTATGACTGGGAGATGCATGATTCTACCTACCGGGTCTATGGCACTACGCCAGAGATGGCTACCGCCTGCGCGATTGCTTTTTGCCAGCGCATTGCAGAGGCGGGCTACACACCGATGATCTACGCGGGACAGTATGTCAGCTATATCAAATATGATCAGGGAGCCATTGCACCGTACCTCTGCTGGTATCCGGAGTATAAGACCACGTCTTCAGAGAAGCTCTATCCCAGCTTCTACTATCAGATGGATTACTGGCAGTTCTCCAGCAGCTGCACGGTTGACGGCATTGGCGGCAGGGTAGATGGTAATATTCAATTCATCCCCCGATAAACCGCGCCGCTGGTAAAACTCCGTATAGCCAATGTACATGCAAAGAAACAGTGGGGGCGAACATTCAGGCTCGTCCCCACTGCTTTTCAAAGAGAATCTTATTTGCGATTTTCCTTCTGATTGCGCTGCTCGTTCTTGTTTTCGCGCTGATTCTGGTTTTCCTTCTGATTACGCTGGTTGTTTTCGCGCTCATTCTGCATGCGAAACACCTCCTTCCGCTTTGCTGAGTACAGGTGTATTTTTGCCTGGGTGACTAGAAAATATGCAGGCTTTTGCAGAAAAAATATCTTGACAACTTAAAAGGAAACTGGTATACTTAATCCGCAAAATAAAGAGGGCTGATTGCATCCGCCTCACCTCAAGCCAGTGGGCAAAGAGGTTTACAACGTTGTTCACAAACTGCCAAAAGGGCAGTTTGTTGTTGCGCGGATGCCAGTAAAGCATCCGCGTTTTGTGATTTTAGGATGGAGGTGTTTCGACCATTAGTAAGCAAGTGCATGAACTGAATGAAGACATCCACGACAAGGAAATCCGCTTGATTGGTTCTGACGGCGAGCAGATGGGGATTGTGTCTTCGGAAGAGGCGTTGAAGATTGCAGACGCCCAGGGGCTGGATCTTGTGAAGATTTCTCCCCAGGCGAATCCTCCGGTTTGCAAGCTGATGAATTATGGAAAGTTCCGGTTCGAGCAGAGCAAGCGGGAGAAGGAGGCGCGCAAAAACCAGCGCGTGGTGGAGGTCAAGGAGATTCGTATGTCTCCGGGCATTGATATTGGAGACTTCAACACGAAGCTGAAAAACGCCCAGAAGTTCATTGCCGACGGCAACCGTGTCAAGGTCTCCGTCCGCTTCCGCGGTCGCGAGATGGCCCATACGGATATCGGAAGGGCACTGCTGGATAAGTTTGCCGAACAATGTGCCGAAACCGCCAGTTTGGACAAAGGTGCAAAGCTGGAGGGCCGGATGATGTCTATCTTCCTCTCTCCAAAGACTGGAAAGTAAAGAATTTTCAATACACGGAAGGAGTTAACAACAATGCCGAAACTGAAAACCCACAGTGGTGCCAAAAAGAGATTCAACCTCACCAAAACTGGCAAGGTTAAGCGCGCCAAGGCCTATAAGAGCCATATCCTCACGAAGAAGGATACAAAGCGCACTCGCCGTCTGCGCGCTGGTGGTTATGCAGATGCCACCAACATGGATGCTGTGCGCAAGATGATCCCCTACAAGTAAAACTGAGACGTTTCAAAATAGGAGGCTTTTACAATGGCTAGAGTGAAGGGCGCGATGATGACGCGCAAGAGAAGAAATAAAGTAATGAAGATGGCCAAGGGTTATTGGGGCTCCCGCTCCAAGCACTTCCATGTCGCCAATGAAGCGGTCATGAAGGCCCTGAGCCAGGCTTATACCGGCCGGCGGCTGAAAAAGCGTGACTTCCGTTCTCTGTGGATTACCCGCATTTCTGCTGCCTGCAAGATGAACGGCATGAACTACTCCACCTTTATGCACGGACTGAAGGTGGCTGGCATCACCATTAACCGCAAGATGCTGGCTGAGATGGCTGTGAACGATGCTGCGGCCTTTACACAGCTGGCTGAGATCGCCAAGAAGGCATAAGAACCCCATGTTGTGAGAGAGGTCCTCGGAACTATCCGGGGACCTCTTTATCATAGATGAAATGCCTGTAAAAACAGATTGAAATGTGTGTAAAATCTGTTGTGGCTGCGCCCCAGAAGCTGTTAGACTGGGAAAACAGAGAGAGGTGGCGTATGAAACGGTGGATTTGGCTGGCGGTTTTGCTGGCTGCACTGCGGGTGTCTTCTTTTCGCCTATCTGGCGGACAAGAGGGAATTTCTCCAGAGGATTTGATGAAGACGATGCGAGAACGTGCGGATATCCCGAAGGACCGGACCTATGCAGATGCCCTGACAGAGACGGCCTATGCGGTGCTGTTCTATGATCCGGAGAATCCTTCTGACTGCTGCTACCGGTTCTGTGCCGTCCGGCAGAAGGAAGAGGACTACTTTGTTTGGGCGGCGGGGACACTTCAGAGGTGCGGGATACTGTTGGGAGCTTTCCACTGCGAGATACAAGGGATCAGGCGGTGGTCTCCGCCAATGCAGCCCGAGTGGCGCGGATTGAGACGGGCGGCGGCCTCATTGAGATGGACTCAGAGCAGCTGTTTGTTTTGCTGCTGCCATGGAAATCAGAGTTTGATTTTTATGACGCGGAGGGTAATCCGGTGACTGCCGGCGGACACGTGTGGTAAAAGGCCCGACTGCAAGCTGTAGATTCTATCCTGGGGTTGATATTTGATCTCTGAAACGAGGCTGGGAGGACGCTTTGCGTCCTCCCAGCCTTGTAATCTTTTGCTCCGTTTTATAGGTTCTTTCAATTCTCCCGGCGGCAGAAATAGGGGCCGCATTCCTCCTCGTGGGGCTGGGCGTAGGTCCAGGTGAAGTCCTTGTCCACCACATACCAGTCAGCGCCGGGAACGGCACCCTGGTCAACAGGCAGGGCGGACAAGTCCTCCAACATCACGGACCGGATCAAGGGGACGCCCTCCGGCGGATACTCATAGTAAAAGAGGTAGCGCTCCTCGCTGGTTTCCGCCAGGGCCTGCCGGGCCGCGTCCCCCTCCAGGCAAGGGACCAGCTTCCAGGAAAACAGATGCCAGAGGAAGTTCCCTTCAGAGAGGACACGTTCTCCCAGGTCCTTCTCCGAAACGTCGGATGCAAACACATCCAGCCAGCGGTTCTTGACCGTTTTCAAATCTGTGGGGAAAGGCTCCTCCCAGGGGACCATGGTGGCCACCAGACGGTTAATCGGCAGTCCCTGTTCGTAGAATTTGGCCTCATAATCCGTCATTATCCCCACCGGGCCGTGCTCATGGAGGTTCCGTGTAACCTGGGAGAGTTGGAAGCCGAACTGGGGGATTTCCTCAACTGAGAATTCAAAGAGTGGCTGGTTATCAGTTTTAAAGTGAATCTGTCCGCCCATCTTCAAGACCTGCCGATATAGCCGCAGGAAATTGCCGTGGGTCAGGCGCCTTTTAGCATGGCGGTTTCCGGGCCATGGGTCAGAAAAATTCAGATAAATCCGATCCACCTCGCCAGGAGCGAAAAAGGAGGGGAGCCGGTCGGCGTTTGCATCAATAAAGAACGTATTGGTTAGGCCTGCGGCCATGCACCGCTCCATGGCCACCACCATGGCGTCCGGAACGACTTCCACAGCGATGAGCAGAACATCTGGTTCCCCAGCTGCGGTACCTGCTGTAAAGCGTCCCTTTCCACAGCCAAGCTCCAGTCGTAATTCTCGGGCATCTGGCATCAAGTCCCGCCAATGGCCAAGGAGCTTTTGAGGGTCTTGAATCAGGAGGCGGGCGCAACGCTCCATTCTGGGGGCCAAATTTTTCTTTTTCCGCATCCGCATAAGATGGTGCTCCTCTCAATCTGTAAAACCTATCTCTGTGATAATAACAGCCGGTTTATTCTACCACAGAAACTGCGTCATGTAAATGATTTTTGGCGGGATGGAGGGTGGAAAAAGCAGCACTGAACAAGCGCCATGTTAAATGATTCACAAAATTGTATAAAGTTTAACGAGGATTTTGTGTGAAGTGTAAAAAAGCATGATAACAGGGAATTGCGGTGCATTTTTGACTTGCTAAATGTGTGGAATGAGCCTATAATAAAGAGCACAAGCGAAGAAAACATTTGGTTCATATCTACAAAATGTATATCAGGAGGAAATACGTATGAAGGTAGCGATCTTCGGCGCCGGCACCATGGGCAGCGGTATTGCCCAAGTTTTTGCAGCCAAGGGCCATACGGCTTTGATGTATGCCAGCTCTGTTGCTTCCGCACAGAAGCACAAGGATAAGCTGGCAGCTTCTCTGCAAAAGCGCGTGGAGAAGGGGAAGATGACCCAGGAGACTGTGGACGCACTGCTTGCCAACATCCTGGTAGAGGAGAAGTCCGCCTGTGCAGATGCAGATTTGGTGATCGAATGCGTGAAAGAGGATATGGGCACCAAGAGAGAGCTGCTAAATGAGCTGGACGCTCTGTGCAAGCCCGAGACTGTTTTCGCCTCTAATACTTCCTCCCTTTCTATCACTGAGATGGGCCACGGTCTCAAGCACCCCGTGATCGGCATGCACTTTTTCAACCCTGTGCCCAGCATGAAGCTGGTGGAGATCATCCGGGGCGCCAACACTGCCCAAGAGACCTTTGACTTCATCTATAAGCTATCTCAGGAAATCGGCAAGGACCCTGTCGAGGTGGCTGAGGCTCCCGGCTTTGTGGTCAACAAGATCCTGATCCCCATGATCAACGAGGCCATCGGCCTGGTGGAGACCGGCGTTGCCTCTGTGGCCGACATTGATAAAGCCATGCAGCTGGGTGCCAACCATCCCATGGGCCCCCTGGCTCTGGGCGACTTCATCGGCCTGGACGTGTGCCTTGCCATCATGGAGACCCTGTACAACGAGACGGGCGATCCCAAGTATCGTCCCGCTCTGCTGCTGAAGAAGATGGTCCGCGGCGGCCTGCTGGGCAAGAAGACCGGCAAGGGCTTCTATGATTATAGCAAATAAAAATACCACTGGAAAAGGAGTTTGAGGTATGGATTTTCATCTGACAAACGAGCAGCTGATGCTCCGGAAGATGTACCGGGAATTCGCTGAGAACGAAGTCAAGCCTCTGGCCGAGGAGCTCGACGAGGAAGAGCGCTTCCCCATGGAGACCGTGGAGAAGATGGGCAAGCTTGGCATGATGGGCATTTACTTCCCCAAGGAGTATGGCGGAGCCGGCGGCGACGTGCTGTCCTACGCCATGGCCGTGGAGGAGCTGTCCAAGGTCTGCGGCACCACCGGCGTGGTGCTCTCCGCCCACACCTCTTTGTGCTGCGCCCCCATTTTTGAGCACGGCACCGAGGAGCAGAAGAAGAAGTATCTGCCGGATCTGTGCTCCGGCCGCAAGATCGGCGCCTTCGGCCTGACCGAGCCCAACGCCGGTACTGACGCCTCCGGCCAGCAGACCACCGCTGTTCTGGAGGGCGATCACTACGTCCTCAACGGTTCCAAGTGCTTCATCACCAACGGCAACGTGGCCAGCACCTTCGTGGTCTTCGCCATGACCGACAAGTCCAAGGGCAACCACGGCATCTCCGCGTTCATCGTGGAGAAGGATTTCCCCGGCTTCTCCACCGGCAAGCACGAGAAGAAGATGGGTATCCGCGGCAGCTCCACCTGCGATCTGATCTTTGAGGACTGCATCGTTCCCAAGGAGAACCTGCTGGGCAAGGAAGGCAAGGGCTTCAAGATCGCCATGCAGACCCTGGACGGCGGCCGGATCGGCATCGCGGCCCAGGCTCTGGGCCTGGGCGAGGGCGCTGTGAACGAGGCTGTGAAGTACACCCAGGAGCGCGTCCAGTTTGGAAAGCGCCTCAGCCAGTTCCAGAACACCCAGTTCCAGCTGGCCGATATGCACACCCGCATGCAGGCCGCTCAGTACTTAGTTTATGCCGCCGCCTGCAAGAAGCAGCTCCATGAGGATTACTCCATGGACGCCTCCATGGCCAAGCTCTTTGCCGCTGAGGCCGCTTCCGATGTGACCCGCCGGGCTGTCCAGCTCTTCGGCGGTTACGGATATACCCGTGAGTACCCGGTGGAGCGCATGATGCGCGACGCCAAGATCACCGAGATCTATGAGGGTACGTCCGAGGTCCAGCGCATGGTCATTTCCAGCCGCCTGGGCGTGAAGTAAGATAGGAGGGAAAGGTAACATGAAAATCATTGTCAGTATCAAGCAGGTTCCCGATACCTCCGGCAAGGTGGCTGTGAACCCCGACGGCACGCTGAACCGTGCCTCCATGCAGACCATTACCAACCCCGATGACATGAACGCCCTGGAGGCCGCTCTCAAGATCAAGGACGAGACCGGCTGCAAGGTGGTCGTGGTCACCATGGGCCCGCCCCCAGCCGCCGGCATGCTGCGGGAAGCTCTGGCCATGGGCGCTGACGAGGCCGTTCTGGTCTCTGCCCGGGAGTTCGGCGGTTCCGATACTTACGCCACTTCTCAGATCATCGCCGCTGCCATCAACCGCATCGGCGTGGAGAAGAACGACATCGTGATGTGCGGCCGGCAGGCCATCGACGGCGACACCGCCCAGGTGGGCCCCCAGATCGCCGAGAAGCTGCACCTGCCCCAGGTCACCTATGCCGCCGATATCCACAAGGACGGCGACACCATCACCGTCAAGCGGATGCTGGAGGACGGCTACATGACCATCAAGGTCAAGACACCCTGCCTGCTCACCTGCATCAAGGAGCTCAACGAGCCCCGCTACATGAGCGTTTCCGGTGTGTTCGAGGCTTACAGCAAGCCCCTGACCACCTTTGACTACGAGGCTCTCAAGGACGATCCCCTGATCGACAAGAGCACCATCGGTCTCAGCGGCTCTCCCACCAACATCCTCACCTCCTTCACGCCGCCCCAGAAGGGCGCCGGCATGATGCTGGAGGGCGCGGACAAGGCCACCTGTGAGAAGCTGGCGGAGATCCTGGCCAAGAAACACATCATCTGAGAAAGGGGATCATGACTATGTCTAATTTCAATAGTTCCGACATCGCTGCTTTCAAGGATGTATGGGTGTTCTGCGAGCAGCGCGAGGGCAAACTGATGCCCACCGATTTTGAGCTGATCAGCAAGGGCCGGGACCTGGCCGACGAGCTGGGCGTGAACCTGTGCGGTCTGCTGCTGGGCGACAACGTGGAGGGCCTGGCCAAGGAGCTGGGCGGCTATGGCGCGGACAAGGTCTATGTCTGTGAGAGCCCCCTGCTGAAGGTGTACAACACCGACGCCTATACCAAGGTCATTTGCGACGTCATCGAGGAGCTCAAGCCTGAGGCTTTCCTGATCGGCGCCACCAACATCGGCCGTGACTTGGCTCCCCGCTGCGCGGCCCGTCTCCACACCGGCCTGTGCGCGGACTGCACCCACCTGGACGTGGAGATGACCAACTACAAGGACTTCCTGCGGGAGGCCTCTACCCTGCCTGAGGACAAGATCGAGAAGGTCGGCACCGCCATGGTGCTGGGCGAGAAGCGGGATGTGGCCAAGGACCTGAAGATGACCCGTCCTGCCTTCGGCGGCCACCTGATGGCCACCATCTTCTGCCCCCGGTTCCGTCCCTGCATGGCCACCGTCCGTCCGGGCGTGATGAAGAAGAACGAGTTCAACCAGGCCAAGGCTGACGCCTGCGAGATCGTCAAGCCCGCCTTCCAGCTGGCTGAGAGCGACATCGAGACCGAGGTCGTCGAGGTGGTCAAGGCCGCCAAGAAGCTGGTGGACCTGATCGGCGCGGACTTCATCGTGTCTGTGGGCCGTGGTATCTCCAAGGACGTCGAGGGCGGCATCAAGCTGGCTGAGGAGCTGGCTGAGGTCCTGGGCGGCGTTGTGGGCGGCTCTCGTGCCACCATCGACTCCGGTTGGCTGTCTGCCGACCATCAGGTTGGCCAGACCGGCAAGACCGTCCATCCCAAGGTGTACGTGGCCCTGGGCATCTCCGGCGCTATCCAGCACAAGGCCGGTATGCAGGACTCTGAGTGCATCATCGCGGTGAACAAGAACGACACCGCTCCTATCTTCGAGATCGCCGACTACGGCATCTGCGGCGACCTGTTCAAGGTCACCCCCATGCTGATCGAGGCCATCAAGGCTGTCAAGGCCGCGAAGTAAGCTCTGTATCACAAGCAAAGAGGACGCCATCCGAAGGGATGGCGTCCTCTTTGTGTTTTATCAGGTTGTGTTTGGTCGGACTGTGTTCCGTCAGGTCTGGCAGACGGCGGGGAAGTGATCCCGGCAGAGCTGCCGGCCGGTCTCCGTGCGGAAGATCTTCTCATAGGCGGCGCGCTGGGCCTCCACGCCCTCGTCCTTCTCATAGAGGTTGACCAGGAAATCCGCCTCCACCAGGATCTGGTAGTCTAGGCCTTGAATATCTGTATAGGTATGGTGGTGGCCCACGATCCAGCATACCCGGTCGATGATTTCCCGGGGAAAGCCGATAGAGGTCAGAAGGGCGTCGGCCTCGGCAGGGCCCAGCTCCTCCTGAGTCTTGCCGGTGTAGGAGCCGTAGACCTCCAGGGACTTGCGGATGCCGATGTCGTGGACGGCGGCGGTGGTCTCCAGGATCAACTGGGTCTGGGGGTCCAGTCCTTCTCTCAGACCGATGAGCTTGGAAAAGGTATAGACTTTAATGAAATGTTGGATGCGTTTGGGAGAGCCGGTTTCATAAGTGACCATAGCGGAGAGCACATCCTGAATCAAACGTTCCATGCAGCACCTCAAATGTCAAGCAATATATTTTCATTTTACCACGGATCACGGGAGGAAGCAATCACCTTACTTACCGCTTAGCCATATCATGAAACGAGGGGGGAGTGATGGATGAAGAGAACCTTTGGAATCATTGGTGGAGATCAGCGTCAGGCGGAACTAGCGAAATTGCTGGCTGCCGAAGGACATGAGGTTTACACATATGGTCTGGACCGCTGGAGTTCTGAACGCTGTACATCTTTGGATCGGGCACTTTCAGCTCCAGTGGTTATTTTACCATTGCCTCTATGTAGAGAAGAAGGTATGTTAAACTGTGATGGTGTTTTGCTGTCTACACAAGAACTTTTCCAGCAACTTCGGCCGGAGCAGCGTGTGCTGGCAGGACAGATTAAACCGCAGCAGCTGCAGGAGGCTGCAAAACGAGGTCTGCTCTTAGAGGACTATTTCCTGCGGGAGGAACTGACAATTGCAAACGCTGCCATGACTGCAGAAGGCGCAATTCAGGTTGCCATGGAGAATTTGGACCGGACTTTACTTAATATGGAGTGTCTTGTCATCGGCTTTGGACGCATTGGCAAGCTGCTGAGCCACCGGCTTCATGGAATTGGGGCAAAGGTCAGTGCTACTGCCCGCAAGAGGGAGGACCTTGCCTGGATTCGAGCTTACGGATGGAGAGCTCTGGACACAGAACATTTGGATGGCCATCTGAGTTCCTATGGTGTGGTATTCAACACGGTCCCATCCCTCGTTCTGAATGAGTATCTTTTGGCACAGCTGCCGGCGGATTGCTTGTGCATTGATTTGGCTTCCTGCCAGGGAATAGATCTGCTGGCAGCGGAAAAACGGAAGCTACCCTATGTATGGGCGAGGGGGCTCCCAGGACATCTTGTACCCCATACAGCGGCGGCCATGATCCGAGACACCATTGACTACATCTTATTGGAGAGGTGAACCTGTGTGAGAAAGGAACGGATCGGATTCGCAGTCTGCGGGTCTTTTTGTACCCACGAGCGGGTTCTGTCAGCACTTGAGAAACTAACAGCAATCTATGAGACAATTATCCCCATTGCATCTGAAAACGCGGCATTTACCGATACGCGGTTCGGCACTTCTGATGATTTGCTGGAGAAATTAGAGGATCTGACGGGGAATGACGTCTTGTGCGACATTCCATCGGTAGAACCAATCGGGCCTAAAAATTTGCTAGATATTCTGGTCATTGCACCGGCAACAGGAAATACCATTGCGAAGTTAGCAGCCGGTATCACAGACACGACTGTGACAATGGCTGCAAAAGCACATTTGCGAAATGGTGGCCCCGTAGTCATCGCTATGGCTAGCAACGATGGACTATCTGCGGGCGCCAGAAATATTGGCGAGCTACTAGCGCGGAAAAATTACTACTTTGTACCTTTTGGACAGGACAACGCTACCGGGAAACCAAGCTCTCTTGTGGCAGACTTTGATCTGCTGCCGGAAACTATAGATGCTGCATTGCAGGGACAACAGCTTCAGCCAATTTTGCTATGATAAACACAAAAAAGCGGGAAAATTTTCCCGCTTTTTTTATATTTGAGACTAAAAACAAAAAATTACTAAAATTTCAAAAAAAGAGTTGACAAAAGGTGGATTATGAGGTATCATAGCACTGTTCCGCCGATAAAGCGGCGTGTACCTTGTAAATTAAACAACGTAACGAACGAAAAGCACCAGACGGACGGTTCGAAAGAACCGACGAAGAGCTCCGGGCTTCGGGTTGAGTCAATTACCGAAGGGACGGAGCAAAAGAATGAAGCTATGGAAATAGCTCTATGAAAGATTAGCTCAAGCCGGAAGGCTTGTGTTGATACGATTTTATAGAGAGTTTGATCCTGGCTCAGGACGAACGCTGGCGGCGTGCTTAACACATGCAAGTCGAACGGAGCACCCCTGAATGAGGTTTCGGCCAAAGGAAGGGAATGCTTAGTGGCGGACTGGTGAGTAACGCGTGAGGAACCTGCCTTTCAGAGGGGGACAACAGTTGGAAACGACTGCTAATACCGCATGACACATGAATGGGGCATCCCATTGATGTCAAAGATTTATCGCTGAAAGATGGCCTCGCGTCCCATTAGCTAGTAGGCGGGGTAACGGCCCACCTAGGCGACGATGGGTAGCCGGACTGAGAGGTTGACCGGCCACATTGGGACTGAGATACGGCCCAGACTCCTACGGGAGGCAGCAGTGGGGAATATTGGGCAATGGACGCAAGTCTGACCCAGCAACGCCGCGTGAAGGAAGAAGGCTTTCGGGTTGTAAACTTCTTTTGTCAGGGAACAGTAGAAGAGGGTACCTGACGAATAAGCCACGGCTAACTACGTGCCAGCAGCCGCGGTAATACGTAGGTGGCAAGCGTTGTCCGGATTTACTGGGTGTAAAGGGCGTGCAGCCGGGCTGGCAAGTCAGGCGTGAAATCCCAGGGCTCAACCCTGGAACTGCGTTTGAAACTGCTGGTCTTGAGTACCGGAGAGGTCATCGGAATTCCTTGTGTAGCGGTGAAATGCGTAGATATAAGGAAGAACACCAGTGGCGAAGGCGGATGACTGGACGGCAACTGACGGTGAGGCGCGAAAGCGTGGGGGAGCAAACAGGATTAGATACCCTGGTAGTCCACGCTGTAAACGATCAATACTAGGTGTGCGGGGGACTGACCCCCCTGCGTGCCGCAGTTAACACAATAAGTATTGCACCTGGGGAGTACGATCGCAAGGTTGAAACTCAAAGGAATTGACGGGGGGCCCGCACAAGCGGTGGATTATGTGGTTTAATTCGAAGCAACGCGAAGAACCTTACCAGGGCTTGACATCCTACTAACGAAGTAGAGATACATTAGGTGCCCTTCGGGGAAAGTAGAGACAGGTGGTGCATGGTTGTCGTCAGCTCGTGTCGTGAGATGTTGGGTTAAGTCCCGCAACGAGCGCAACCCCTATTGTTAGTTGCTACGCAAGAGCACTCTAGCGAGACTGCCGTTGACAAAACGGAGGAAGGTGGGGACGACGTCAAATCATCATGCCCCTTATGTCCTGGGCTACACACGTAATACAATGGCGGTTAACAGAGGGATGCAAATCCGCGAGGAGGAGCGAACCCCCAAAAGCCGTCCCAGTTCGGATCGCAGGCTGCAACCCGCCTGCGTGAAGTCGGAATCGCTAGTAATCGCGGATCAGCATGCCGCGGTGAATACGTTCCCGGGCCTTGTACACACCGCCCGTCACACCATGAGAGTCGGGAACACCCGAAGTCCGTAGCCTAACCGCAAGGGGGGCGCGGCCGAAGGTGGGTTCGATAATTGGGGTGAAGTCGTAACAAGGTAGCCGTATCGGAAGGTGCGGCTGGATCACCTCCTTTCTAAGGAGACCTCAAGTACTGAAAGAAGTGCTTGAAACATCCTGGTCAGCGTTTGGTTTTTAAGAGTTACGTTGTTTAATTTAGAGGGCATACGTCCGAAAGGCGGAGGGGAGCCCGGAGAATGGGGGTTTAGCTCAGCTGGGAGAGCGCCTGCCTTGCAAGCAGGAGGTCAGCGGTTCGAACCCGCTAATCTCCACCAGACGGGCCTGTAGCTCAGCTGGCTAGAGCGTACGACTGATAATCGTAAGGTCGGTGGTTCGAGCCCACTCAGGCCCACCAAGCAAGAGATTTGCTTTTGGATTTGAAGACCCAACTGCGAGGTTGGATCTTCAAATCTGACTGCAAAAGCAGTTAGAGGATTTCTGTTTCAAAGCGACAGTGTGTTTGAAATGGGAAAAGGAGAAAGAACAAAGTGGCGCGAGCTTTGCCGAGAGGGAAAGCAAGTGAAGTGAAGTTTCTTTCGACGATCTGCACCTTGAAAACTGAACAATGTGAATGAAAGTGAAGTAAGGCAACAGAGAGGCGCCATACGGAAGTATGGCACGTGAATTTAATTGTGGAACAACATCTGAAAAGATGAGGGTACAATTACAATTTCAAGAATCTGTGAAGCCTG
The DNA here is from genome assembly GCF_018408705.1 of Pusillibacter faecalis. Taxonomy (GTDB): domain Bacteria; phylum Bacillota; class Clostridia; order Oscillospirales; family Oscillospiraceae; genus Oscillibacter; species Oscillibacter faecalis. The sequence goes on along the minus strand of NZ_AP023421.1, from coordinate 287,326 downwards.
CATAATTCTTTAAACGAGAACCAAGATTTCTCTGACAACTCGGGCAGAGGCCGCGACTCCCATTCCCAAAGCAAAGTGGAGATGGAGGTAAGCGGACTTTGCGGCGAGCAGGTCAAGCTGGAAAGAGCGCAAGGGGAATGCCTTGGCATCAGGAGCCGAAGAAGGACGTGACAAGCTGCGAAAAGCCTCGGGGAGGAGCAAATATCCATTGATCCGGGGATATCCGAATGGGGCAACCCGGCGGCGCAATACGCCGTCATCCTGCGTTGAATCAAATAGGCGTAGGAAGGGAACCGCCTGAACTGAAACATCTAAGTAGGGCGAGGAAAAGACATCAACCGAGATTCCGCAAGTAGTGGCGAGCGAACGCGGAAGAGGCCAAACCGGGGGGATTTATTCCCCGGGGGTTGCGGACGATCATTTAGCGGAAGTTATCTAGCCGAAGGGTCTGGGAAGGCCCACCACAGAGGGTGAGAGTCCCGTAGGCGAAAGAGAAGGCCGTGAGATCGGATCCAGAGTACCGCCGGACACGTGAAACCCGGTGGGAAACAGGGGGGACCACCCTCCAAGCCTAAATACTACCTGATGACCGATAGAGGAGCAGTACCGTGAGGGAAAGGTGAAAAGGACCCCGGGAGGGGAGTGAAAGAGAACCTGAAACCTTGTGCTTACAAACTGTCAAAGGCCGTTAATGGCTGATGGCGTACTTTTTGTAGAACGGTCCGGCGAGTTATAGTAACGAGCAAGCTTAAGGTATTCAGTACCGGAGGCGAAGCGAGAGCGAGTCTGAATAGGGCGCATGAAGTTCGTTGCCATAGACCCGAAACCGGGTGACCTACCCATGAGCAGGTTGAAGTGGGGGTGAAACCCCATGGAGGACCGAACCGACCCCCGTTGCAATGGTGGCGGATGACTTGTGGGTAGCGGTGAAATTCCAATCGAACTCGGAGATAGCTGGTTCTCCCCGAAATAGCTTTAGGGCTAGCGTTATGTTAGATTACCGGAGGTAAAGCACTGAATGGTTTAGGGGCTGATAAAGTTACCGACGCCTATCAAACTCAGAATGCCGGCTAATTGATGCATAGCAGTCAGACAGTGTGAGATAAGTTTCATTGTCAAAAGGGAAACAGCCCAGACCTACAGCTAAGGTCCCAAATGTATGCTAAGTGGAAAACGATGTGGAGTTGCGAAAACAACCAGGATGTTGGCTTAGAAGCAGCCACTCATTAAAAGAGTGCGTAATAGCTCACTGGTCGAGTGACTCTGCGCGGAAAATATAACGGGGCTAAGCATACAACCGAAGCTTAGGATTGCTAGTAATAGCAGTGGTAGGGGAGCGTTCCATACGGGGCGAAGTCGCAGCGGAAGCAGCGGTGGACTGTATGGAAGTGAGAATGCCGGAATGAGTAGCGAGAATTATGTGGGAATCATAATGGCCGAAAATCTAAGGTTTCTTGGGGAAGGTTCGTCCGCCCAAGGTAAGTCGGGAGCTAAGCTCAGGCCGAAAGGCGTAGGCGATGCACATACGGTAGAAATTCCGTAACCACCGAAACTTAAGCCAGAGGGACACTTTGAGATAGCCGAACCCGGGCGTTGGTTGCCCCGGGCGAAAGGGAGCGAAAATATAGTAGCGAAGTCGGCGATGCTTGGAGGCGAGAAAAGCTCTGGGGGTATGCTAAGGTGCCCGTACCGCAAACCGACACAGGTAGATGAGGAGAGAATCCTAAGGCCAACGGGAGAAGGGTTGTTAAGGAACTCGGCAAGTTGACCCCGTAACTTCGGAATAAGGGGAGCCTCGAAAGAGGCCGCAGAGAATAGGCCCAAGCAACTGTTTACCAAAAACACAGGTCTATGCTAAATCGAAAGATGACGTATATGGGCTGACGCCTGCCCGGTGCCGGAAGGTTAAGAGGAGATGTCAGGCCGCAAGGCCGAAGCATTGAATTGAAGCCCCGGTAAACGGCGGCCGTAACTATAACGGTCCTAAGGTAGCGAAATTCCTTGTCAGGTAAGTTCTGACCCGCACGAAAGGCGTAATGATTTGGGCACTGTCTCAACAGCCCGCCCGGCGAAATTGTAGTACTGGTGAAGATACCAGTTACCCGCAACTAGACGGAAAGACCCCATGGAGCTTTACTGCAGCTTAATACTGGAATTCGGTAATTCATGTACAGGATAGGTGGGAGACAGAGAAGCCCGGGCGTCAGCTCGGGTGGAGTCGCCGGTGGGATACCACTCTTGGATTGCTGGATTTCTAACCTGCGGCCGTGAATCCGGTCGGGGGACACTGTTAGGCGGGCAGTTTGACTGGGGGCGGTCGCCTCCTAAAAGGTAACGGAGGCGCTCAAAGGTTGGCTCAGCACGGACGGAAATCGTGCAGTGAGTGTAAACGTATAAGCCAGCCTAACTGCGAGACCGACGGGTCGAGCAGTAACGAAAGTTGGAGTTAGTGATCCGGTGGTATGTGAGTGGAAATGCCATCGCTCAACGGATAAAAGCTACCCTGGGGATAACAGGCTGATCTCCCCCAAGCGTCCACAGCGACGGGGAGGTTTGGCACCTCGATGTCGGCTCGTCACATCCTGGGGCTGAATTCGGTCCCAAGGGTTCGGCTGTTCGCCGATTAAAGTGGCACGCGAGCTGGGTTCAGAACGTCGTGAGACAGTTCGGTCCCTATCTGTTGCGGGCGTAAGAGATTTGAAGGGAGCTGTCCTTAGTACGAGAGGACCGGGATGGACGTACCTCTGGTGCACCAGTTGTTCTGCCAAGGGCATAGCTGGGTAGCTAAGTACGGACGAGATAAACGCTGAAAGCATCTAAGCGTGAAACTCCCCCTAAGATGAGATCTCTCACCTCGAAAGAGGGTAAGGGCCCAGGAAGACTACCTGGTTGATAGGCCGGAGGTGGAAGCGCAGTAATGTGTGGAGCTGACCGGTACTAATAGCCCGAGGGCTTGACCTACGAAAGAAGAAGCAGGCGGCCTGAAAGAATAAGTAAGACACATTGTTCAGTTTTGAGGGTGCAGACGCGCACACCTCGGACAGAAAGAGAGGAGCTGGAGAGCTTGTGAAAGCTTTCTTTGCATACTTTCTTTCTCGAAAGAAAGTATGCACCTTTAGCTCAGTTGGTAGAGCAACTGACTCTTAATCAGTGGGTCCCCGGTTCGAGTCCGTGAAGGTGCACCATGGCCCGTTGGTCAAGTGGTTAAGACAGCGGCCTCTCACGCCGTTAACATCGGTTCGAATCCGGTACGGGTCACCATGTCAAAGCAAGCTGCGGACCACAGGCTTCCGCGCAAGCGCGAAAGCTGGTTCCCTCCGCTGCTTTTCCTTTCCGAATCGCAAATGTTGCACTGGTTTGCGGCTTGGGGATAGAAATCTCTTGACAAAAGAGTGCGAACAGTGTATAATATAGTTTGTTTTCCGGGCTAACCGGATGACATAAGTTGGTGCTGATTAGGGCGAGGGTCCACCCGTTCCCATTCCGAACACGGTAGTTAAGCTCGTCTCTGCCGACAATACTTGGCTGGCGACGGCCTGGAAAAATAGGTAGTGCCAACATCTTTCCCCCGACAGGAAAACTGTCGGGGGGTACTTTTTTACCTATAGAATTTTATATTGTCTTTTGACTACTTGATTGATTACTCAGATAGTTTGTGAGGGGAGGGATAGACTGTGCATTATCAAGCCGTAACGACAGGCTACTTTTTAAGTAGGCCAAATCGTTTCATTGCTCAGGTGGAGACAGCGGAGGGCATTCAAACTGTTCATGTGAAGAATACCGGTCGCTGCCGGGAATTATTAATTCCTGGTGCGTTAGTATTCTTGGAGCAAAACATGAATCCGTCCAGAAAAACCCAGTTTGATTTAATTGCAGTTCAAAAAGGCAAAAGGCTTATCAATATGGACGCACAAGCCCCTAACAAGGTTTTTGCTGAGTGGGTAGAGAATGGAGGCTTTTTAGAGGGAATAACAGCAGTTCGCAGCGAATACCGATATGGAGCTTCACGGCTGGACTTTTGTCTCGAGACGCCCAAAGGACGACATTTTGTTGAGGTGAAAGGTGTTACACTGGAGGAGGGGGGCTTTGCCCGTTTTCCAGATGCACCTACAGAGCGTGGAGTCAAGCACATTCAGGAACTTCAAAAAGCAGTAGAGGCAGGGCTGGATGCGACCCTGTTCTTTGTGGTGCAAATGGAACATATTAAGAGTGTTGCGCCCAATGATGACACACACTTAGCTTTTGGGAAGGCACTTCGAACTGCCGCTGCAGCTGGGGTTCATATTCTGGCTTATGACTGCACTGTAACGCCTAACAGTATTGCAATCCGGAATTCAGTTCCAGTCATCCTATCAGCAAAGGAGATACATAATCATGAGCTTTCTTGAATTGCTTTTAATTGGTGTTGGACTATCAATGGATGCTTTTGCTGTTGCCATTTGCCAGGGACTCTGTATGCCTAAGCTAAACTGGCGCTATACTACGGAGATTGCCATCTTCTTTGGCGGTTTTCAGGCATTGATGCCTTTTTTGGGTTGGGCATTAGGTTCTCAGTTTGCAGGTTACATTCAGAACATTGATCATTGGGTGGCCTTTGCCTTGTTGGGGATCATTGGGGGGCATATGATTCGAGATGCTTTGGCTCCAGAAGAGGAAGAGGTTGCGTGCGCGGTTGCACAAAGGCTGGACCATAAGCGGCTATTTCTGATGGCGATTGCCACAAGCATTGATGCGCTGGCAATCGGTGTAACCTTTGCTTTTTTAGATGTAAATATTGTTCCCGCAATTTCTGTCATTGGCTGTACAACATTTTGCCTGTCCTTTGTAGGAGTCATTGTGGGGAACTTCTTTGGTGCCAGATATAAAAGGCGGGCGGAGTTGTCCGGAGGTGCCATTCTGATTCTTCTAGGTATTAAAATCTTGATGGAGCATCTTGGCATTATAGGATAAGGGTATACCTGGTTTATTGTGGACCGTGGAAATCCACGGCCTGTGAGAATAGGGTATTGAAAACGTACTGTGAAATGCTATCTGCGGTAATCTGGTTTACCGAGTGATGGATCTTTATAAAGCGGTTCCTCGCTTCGGGAGATACAGCTTTGTCATATCCGCCCCTTCCAGCTCCAATAAGAAATACTTTCGTCCCACACCGCCAGCATAGCCAGTCAGACTGCCATTGCTTCCAACAACTCTGTGGCAGGGGATCAGTATGGAGATGGGATTATGACCAACCGCACCGCCTACCGCTTGCGCCGCAGCAGAGATTCCCTGCGCCCGGAGCTGATCAGCCAATGCACCATAGGTAGAAGTTTCCCCATAGGGAATTTCCAGCAGTAGCTTCCAAACTGCTCTTTGAAAGGGGCTGCCCTGAGGCGCGAGAGGTGGCATGGCAGGCAGTGGTGCCTTTTCCCAATAGGCGGAAAGCCACTCCTGGGTCTGCTGAAAGACCGGCAATTCTGGCTGAACATCAAAGTCCAGTGTAGTGGGAAAATATTTTTGCGACTCCATCCAGAGACCTGTGAGCGATTGTCCATCAGCCGCTAAAACTAAATTTCCAATCGGAGAACCGATCCATGTTTGATACATATCTCAGCACCTTCCTTTCACTTTTAGTATAGCGGTTTTCAGTGGGGCTTGCAAGACCGGATAAGACGTGATACGATAGAATGAGAAAAAATCTGAAAGGGGAGAGGGGACTTTGCTGCTTGCTGTTGATATCGGAAACTCCACCACTTCCATAGGTGTGTTTGACCGGAATCAAAATTTGCGCCTTTTAGCTTCTGTGAATACAGACAGCCGCAAAACTGCTGATCAGATTAGCATTGATCTTATGAACCTCTTTGCACTCTATCATTTTGACTATAGTTCGATTAGTGGGGCAATCTTGTGCAGTGTGGTTCCACCTCTGAATTTTATGATGGAAAAGGCACTGGGGCGCCTGCTTGGAAAACCACCCATGGTGGTTGGACCTGGTGTCAAAACAGGACTCAATATCCGTTTAACGGTTCAGAGCGAGATGGGAGCGGATATTGTCGCAGATGCGGTAGCCGCACTGGAAAAATTCCCTCCTCCGATCATTACCATTGATATGGGGACAGCTACCACCATCAGCGTGATTTCTGAGTGGAGAACCTATGAGGGTGGATTGTTGCTGCCAGGTGTCAATATCTCTTTGGAGGCGCTCAGCCACCGTACTGCCCAGTTGCCGGCCGTTTCGCTGCAATATCCAAAAGCGTTGATTGGCAAGACGACGGTAGAATGTATGCGATCCGGTATCGTCTACGGCACAGCAGGAATGCTGGATGGTATCATTGACCGGATTCGGGATGAGTTTTCGGGCCAGACTGTCAGTGTGGTAGCGACTGGCGGCAATGCACCGGTGATTGTTAAGTACACACGGAATCCCATTGTATATGATAAATATTTGTTGATGGACGGATTGTGGACCATTTACCAAAAAAATCGGCAGATATAATGGAAGACCGGCGTGAGGGAAAGCCCTCATGCCGGTCTTTATTATGCCTGATAACCAAATTGCTTCAACACACTCACGACACTTCCGTTTCGGAAATCCATCCCGATACGGTCCATCAGCCGCAGGGAGGAGGGATCGCCTTGACGGACTTGGGCTATACCGTCTTTTGTGGTCAGCGAAACCTTGCAGCCAAGCCGGCTGGTGACGGCCTCGGACATAGCGTTAAACTTTCCTCGCGGATAGGTGAATACCTGGGGACGGACGCCGACCTCCTTTTCAATCAGATCCAGGATTGCTTTTGTATCATTGCCCAATGTTCGCACATAATGGGACCAGCTTTCAGAAGCAATCTTCAAAACCCCAAGACGGCCACCCTGTGCAGTGTGATCACTGTGCAAAGATTTCGTATGCGCCTGAAATGAGAGCAGGCCGCTCTTGGCCATTTCACGCACCTCGTCCCAGCTCATTCCCCAGTCGGCATACTGGATGGCGTCACCGATGAGAGAAATTTCTGCTTTCATACCGAGCTCCTGTAGGATCGGATAGATATAGGTGTAATTGGAATGATAGCCATCGTCAATGCTAATGACAATCGGCTTTGAAGGGAGAGGTGTCCCTTGCTCGACATAATTAATGATCTCAGAGAAAAAGACTGTGTGAAAGCCTGCGTCCTTCAGCTCCTGCATTTGCTTTTTGAAGAGTTCCGGCGTCTTGGAATACCCATGCCCCAAATAGGACACGTCATGATACATCAAAACTGGGATTTGAATCTTTGGGCCAGATACCAGTTCTTCTTGTAGCAGGCTGCGGGATAACAGTGCAGCAGCGGCGGCCCGGGTTAGTCCGGATTTGGGCAGAAAAGTACCGTCAGCATAGCCGCTGATCAAGCCCAGTTTAACAGCGGCCTGTACATAGGGAAGACGGCTAGACGTAATATCATTCTCATCCTGAAAATGGATAGCCTCACTCGTCCCAACCGCTTCCGGGAAAAAGGCATTTACCAAAAGCTGCGCGGCAAATTCCCGAGTGATAGGGGCTGATGGTTCGTTCCACTCATCCTCGTTAAACCAACCGAAATATTGACCGTAGGCAATTGCGGGGGCAGACCAGTTTGCCCCGGATTCCAGACTGCGGTCATCCAATCCGCTGGCCCGGCATACCATGGATAAAAATGCCTGCTTGCTGACTAGTTCTTCTGGATGAAAAAGACCTCCACTGCCCTGCAAAATTCCTTGAGCAGTCATTTTGGCAATCTCTGTGTAAGCCCAATGGTTTTTGGGAACATCCTGGAATTCCACGGCAGAAGCCGAAGGAAGCACCGAAAAGCACAGGAGTAGCACCAAGATGAATAGAGACGAGCATCTAAATATCCGGGGAATCATGTTGCTATCAACCTCACTTTAACTCTTTTGTCAGAGAGATAGATATTTTGAAATAATAACAGGAAAAAAGGCGCCTGTCAACCGAAGGTGGTTACAAACTAAGAACAGTATGTGACAAATTCGGACATCATATCTGTGAAAGAAAAAGGAAAAGAGCGGTGTTTACCGCTCTTTTCATAATTACTTTACCAAAATCTTTTTGAGCTTTGCGAAGCGAGGAAGGGAGTCTTGCTTGGGAAGCTGAGGTTCACCTTGAATCAGAGGAAGAACATAGTCAATGAAAGGCTTCTCCACGCCATTGTGGGTGGCGTTGATCCACTCCAAAGGAACTTTCTTCTCCGTATTTGCTACCTCGGTCAGACTCAGTAGCTTGGTTCGACAGACATATTGCCCCTGCTCATAGGACCGCTCAAAGCCCACCATTTTATCTGTAATGCCGTGCACCGCGTTTTCTACAGCGGCTTTACCGGACATATAGGACTCCTCAATATCTGTCTCAGAGGCCAGATGTGCGCCGCAGCGCTGCAGCAGACTCAGTTCAATGCCGCGGACCTTGGCGCCGGTTCTCTCCTTGACCACCTGAGCCAACAGGGAGGCAAGTCCGCCCAGCTGCGCATGACCGAAGCCGTCTGTAGCAGAGGTCTTTGCCTCAGATACAAAGGAACCGTCGGCATAGTGAATTCCCTCAGACACTGCCACCATGCAATTCCCTTTCTCCTGATAAATACGCTCCACGTCTGCCAGAAATTGCTCCATGTCGAAGTCTACCTCAGGAAGGTAAATCAGATCAGGGCCTGCACCATAGGCTGTGGCAAGACCAGCAGCACCAGCCAGCCAGCCAGCGTGGCGGCCCATAATCTCAATAATGCAAACCATGCCAGTGTCATATACCCGAGCATCCTGGTAAACCTCCATGCAGGAGGTTGCAATATATTTGGCAGCGGAAGCGAATCCGGGGCAATGGTCTGTTCCGAAGAGGTCGTTGTCAATGGTTTTCGGAACTCCCATGACGCGGCACTCGTAACCGACTTTCTGCATATATTTACTGATCTTATTGCAGGTATCCATAGAGTCGTTGCCGCCATTATAGAAGAAATAGCGGACATCATATTTTTTGAAGATTTCCAGGATACGCTTGTAATCTGTATCATCTACATCCGGATCGGCCATTTTATACCGGCAGGAGCCAAGTGCAGAAGAGGGCGTATATTTCAGAAGCTCTAATTCAGCGGGATCTTCCTGCCCCATATCAAACAGGCGGTCATTCAGAACACCTTTAATGCCGTGCTCAGCACCTAGGACACGGGTAATGCTGGGATTTCCTAATGCGGTATCAATGACACCATAGACACTGGCATTGATCACGGAAGTGGGGCCGCCGGATTGACCAACAATGCATGCGCCTTTCAGCTCATTCATGGAAAAAGTCCTCCTCAACTCTATATAGATTCCAGTGCGATTATCATATCATTGAAAAAAAGAATTGTAAATACTTGCAATTTATTTTTTTTGTGATATTATCATATCAGAAAATCGTTTTCCTTCACATACTAATGGCAAACAAATTATTAAGGAGATGATCTGATGCCACTCGTCACAACAACTGAGATGTTTAAGAAGGCCTATAACGGCGGCTATGCGATCGGTGCCTTTAACGTCAATAACATGGAGATTGTTCAGGGAATCACCGAGGCCGCCAAAGAACTGGAGGCCCCGCTTATTTTGCAGGTATCCAAAGGGGCCCGTGCCTATGCTAACCACACATATCTGATGAAGCTGGTGGAGGCAGCCGTAATTGAGACTGGGCTGCCCATCTGCCTGCACCTGGACCATGGCGACAGTTTTGAACTGTGCAAGAGCTGTATTGACGGCGGCTTTACCTCTGTGATGATTGACGCATCCAGCAAGCCCTTTGCTGAGAATATTGAGATCACAAAGAAGGTTGTTGAGTATGCGCATGACCACGGCGTGGTGGTAGAGGCGGAGCTGGGCACCTTGGCAGGCATTGAGGATGAGGTACAGGTCTCCGCCGAGGATTCCTCCTACACGCATCCTGAGGAGGTTGAGGAGTTCGTCTCCAAAACCGGCTGCGACTCTTTGGCTATTGCAATCGGCACCAGCCACGGCGCTTATAAATTTAAACCCGGTACCAAGCCGCAGCTGCGCTTTGACGTGTTGGACGAGGTGGTGAAGCGGCTTCCCGGTTTCCCCATTGTGCTTCACGGGTCTTCCTCTGTTCCGCAGGAGTTTGTTGAGAAAATCAACAAGTTTGGCGGTAATATGCCCGGAGCGATTGGCGTGCCGGAGGATCAGCTGCGCCAAGCTGCCCGCAGCGCCGTGTGCAAGATCAATATTGACTCGGACCTGCGCCTTGCCATGACAGCTACCATCCGGGAGTACTTTGCAGAGCATCCTGGAGACTTTGATCCTCGGCAGTACCTGAAGCCTGCCCGGCAGGCCATCAAAGAGATGGTTGCCCACAAGATTGTGGATGTTCTGGGCTGTGACCACAAGGCATTCTAAAGATAACTCTCAAAAGAAAAGGCGTTTTTGCGCCTTTTCTTTTCTATATCAGAAAGAAGGCCCCGCCTGCGGGATTCCGCAAGCGGGGCCATATCACTGCGAGCAAAACTGTAAGCCGGGTTCTGTATTTGACAGTCATCTATCTAGGCGTATCGTTGCCGGTACGCTCAAGCCACCCCGGGAGCAGCCGGGCCAGCCTCTATGCTCCCATACCGGTGTTGCTCCGGATAGAGTTTACAGCGACGGACAGTTCCCAGCCGTCGGGTGCGCTCTTACCGCACCTTTCCACCCTTACTGGCAGACACCGGCCTCAGCCAGCCATTTACCAGCGGTATATCTCTGTTGCACTTTTCCTGAAGTCGCCTTCGGCGGGCGTTACCCGTTATCCTTGCCCTATGGAGCCCGGACTTTCCTCATGAAGAGGCCTTTCGGCCAAACCACGCGACTGTCTGTTTTCCTCGCCGGTTTATTGTACAGGAAGGAGAAAAAGTTGTCAACATTCTTTCAGGAGGATTTCAAAAGATCGTACAATTTTATCTTTTGCTGTTATAGACAAATCACGATTTAGAGGAATGATCATATTTTGTGCGAAGATTTTTTCCAAGAACTTCAAGAATATGCAAGAAATACTTCTCATATTGAGAGCATAATTATTGTAGGCTCTTATGCCAGAGCAACAAACTGAATATTACGGTGCTTGTACTTCTATTCGTGTGTGGTACGAGGATGGAAGAGAAGTTGAATTTGGAATTGTAGAACCGCCATGGATTTCAATGCCTTTAGATAATGGGACTTATCGAGTATTATCTGATGGATATAAAATTATCATAGATAAAAAACGATATTTTACAGATCTAAAATCATAAAATTCCAATTTATCGAGTGGTTGCTATCTACGACCTCCTTCCATTAGGAGTTATTGATATCCTGAGTTATTCCAAAAGGCAAAAGGAAGTACCACTTTCCCGTGTTGTATTTTTTAGGCATCTGCGGTATAATGATCAGTATGATATTTTCCGCCTTCAGGCGGACGGGACATAAGGAGCACTTCTATGAAATTGAAGGAGTATCTGGATTCTCTGAGAGGAAAGACTGTGGCAGTGATTGGAATTGGCGTGTCTAACCAGCCGCTGATTGATGTACTGCTGTCCCATGGGATTGAAGTTACTGCTTGTGACAGGAAAAGCAGGGAAGAGCTGGGCGTTCTCGGAGATACACTGACATCCAAAGGTGCCAAACTGCGCCTGGGGGCAGATTATTTACAGAATCTGAGGGAGGATATTATCTTTCGCACTCCTGGAATGCGACCGGATCTTCCAGAACTGCAAGCAGCCATTGCGAATGGAAGCCGTTTGACCAGCGAGATGGAGATTTTTTTTGAAATCTGTCCTTGTCCTATCATTGCGGTAACAGGCAGCGACGGGAAAACCACCACCACGACCATGATTGCAGAGTTGCTTCGCCGCGCTGGAAAGACCGTCCATCTTGGGGGCAATATTGGCCACCCACTCCTGGCAGAAGCGGGAGACATACATCCGGAGGATATCGCTGTTTTGGAACTGAGTTCCTTCCAGTTGATGACCATGACGCGCAGCCCCCACATTGCCGTTATTACGAATCTAGCGCCGAATCATCTGGATGTTCACCGGAATTTCGCGGAGTATATTGCTGCAAAGGAAAATATCTTTACACACCAAATGACAAAGGATATTGCTGTTTTTAACGCAGATAATACAATAACTGCGGAGGAAGCATGTAGGGCTTTGGGGCGGACGCGCCTGTTTTCCAGAAAACATGAAGTGAAGGATGGTGTGTTTCTTCGTGGAGAGGCCATCATTGCCCGCTCCCGTGGCCAGGAGCGTCAGATCATGACAACCAACCACATTAAGCTCCCAGGTGTTCACAACGTGGAGAACTATCTGGCTGCTATTTCCGTTGTAGACGGCATGGTGCCCGATGAGATTATTCAGGATTTTGCTGGAACGTTTCAGGGCGTTGAGCACCGGATTGAACTGATTCGTACACGCAAGGGTGTCCGCTGGTATAATGACTCCATTGCCTCCAGCCCCAGCCGTACCATTGCCGGACTGAACTCTTTCCATCAAAAGGTGATTCTGATTGCTGGCGGTAAGGACAAAGGCATCTCTTATGAGAGCCTGGGGCCTGTGATCAACGAGAGAGTAAAGCTGTTGCTGCTGTGCGGTGCCACTGCAGGAGTCATCCGCCAATCCGTGGAACAGGCCGCCAACTATAATGGGCTGGAAATTTTGGATGTAGAGGACTATCAAGAGGCAGTCTCCTTGGCAGACAGCCATTCCAGGGAGGGGGATGTGGTGATCCTCTCTCCAGCCAGTACCTCCTTTGATCGCTTTGCCAACTTCATGGACCGAGGCAAGACTTTTAAGAACATTGTCAACCAACTGCCATAAGGCCAACCCTCCGCCGCATAAGATGCGGGAGGGAGGTGGAACCCATGCGTCCCGGCTTTTTTTATTACCGCCGCCATACGGATCGGAGGAATCTGCTGAGAGTTCTTCTGCTTTTTGCTATATCTGGAATTGTAGCGTTACTACTGGTTGCCGCTGTTCAGATGCGGCCTCTTTTGAGCAGCTTAGCAACCACAAAGGTCTCTAATGCCGTGACGAGCATTGTGTCGGAGGCAGTTTATGAGGCTATTGAGAACGGAGAATTGCAGTATGACGGGCTTGTGACATTTGAAAAGGATAATGAGGGGAAAATTACCGCTGTCCACAGTAATATGGCAGCGTTCAACCACCTGCAGGCAGAAATTCTTCATACAGTTTTGAACCGGATTGATCATGTATCCACAAGAGATTTATCCATACCCATCGGAAGTCTGACTGGTTCCGCGCTTTTAGCTGGACGCGGTCCCCGTATTACAGTCAGAATGGAGTCCGTTGGATCATCAGAGGCCAACTTTCACAATGCGTTCACCTCTGCCGGCATCAACCAGACTAAGCACCAGATCATATTAACAGTTGATGTATCTGTGAGTATTTTGCTGCCTGGTTTCACCACTGCAACAGAGGTATCCAACTCCTTCATTGTAGCTGAGACTGTCATCGTTGGTGCGGTACCGGATACCTATACCTCGTTCACAACAGAGTCTGACACCTATTTGGAGGATACAAAAGACTATATTTTAAACAAGAACTGATACGAAAGGCAGATATCATGGACTACCGCGAGAGAATCAAGCAACTGCGAGATATTTTGAATGAAAACGGGTATCGATATTATGTATTGGATGCACCCACTATGAGCGATCGGGAGTACGACCTGCTCAACCGGGAATTGGAGGAGCTGGAATCTCAGCACCCAGAGGAGGTCACTCCGGATTCTCCGACCCAGCGCATTGGCGGAAAGCTGCTGAAAGGCTTTTCCACCTATACCCACGAGGTACCTCTGGAGAGCCTGCAAGATGTCTTTGATGCCGGTGAAGTCACTGATTTCTGCCAGCGCATGGAAGAGGCCCTGGGTGATCGCGCGATCTATTCCGTGGAGCCGAAAGTGGATGGACTCTCTGTTGCACTAGAGTATAGGGATGGGGTCTTTTATCAGGGCGCAACCCGGGGCGATGGACGTGTCGGTGAGGATGTAACGGAAAACCTTAAGACCATTCGCTCTATCCCCATGGTTTTGCCGGAGCGGCTGCCGCGACTCATTGTCCGGGGTGAAGTTTTCATGTCTCGTTCGGTATTTGAGCAGATTAACACCCGCCGCGAGTTGGAGGGGAAAGCACTGATGGCCAATCCCAGAAATGCGGCGGCCGGTTCCCTGCGTCAGTTGAATCCCAAGGTCTGCGCGGAGCGACGGTTAGATATTCAGATTTTTAATCTTCAGCTGGCAGAGGGGAGAGAGTTCTCCACCCACGCGGAAACACTGGAATATCTTACTACTCAGAGATTCAAAGTCATTCCCTACAAGGTTCTCTCAAAGACAGCGGAGGTCCAGGCAGAGATTGACCGCATCAACGACCAACGGCTGGAGTACCCCTTTGACATTGACGGAGCGGTTATTAAGGTTAATTCCTTGATAGAACGTGGAATACTTGGCTCTACTGCGAAGTGCCCCAAGTGGGCGGTGGCCTTTAAATATCCGCCGGAGAAAAAAAACGCTCAGGTTTTAGATATTGCCGTCCAGGTGGGCCGCACCGGAGTCCTAACACCAAAGGCACAGCTGACACCGGTACGTTTAGCGGGAACCACGGTCACAAGTGCGACGCTTCACAATCAGAACTATATTGCGGAGAAGGATATCCGTATCGGCGATACTGTCATGGTGCAGAAGGCTGGGGAGATCATTCCGGAAATCGTCGAAGTGCTCTTTGAAAGACGGCCTAGCGGTACAGTCCCTTACACGCTCCCCAGGGTTTGCCCTGTCTGCGGAGCACAGGTGGTCCAGGATGAGGATGGAGTGGCTCTACGGTGTACCGGCGCAGAGTGCCCGGCCCAGCTTCTGAGAAATCTTACGCATTTTGCCAGTCGGGATGCGATGGATATTGAGGGGCTTGGCCCCGCAGTGGTGCAGCAGCTGGTAGAAAACGATCTGGTGCATACTGCGGCGGATCTGTATGGCCTCCAAGCTCCGGAGATCGCTAAGCTGGACCGGATGGGAAAGAAGTCTGCTGAAAATCTGATCCGTGCGATAGCAAATTCCCGCTCCAACGATCTCAGCCGACTGATCTATGGTCTTGGCATTCGGCAGGTGGGAGAGAAGGCTGCCAAGGTTTTGGCTTTGCATTTCAAAACCTTTGACGCGCTTTCCGCCGCTACCGTGGAAGAGCTGACAGAGATCAACGACGTGGGTGCAGTGACGGCACAGTGTATTGTGGAGTATTTGGCGCAGCCCCAGGCACAGGATCTGATTCGCCGACTGAGAGAGGCGGGCGTCAATATGAAGAGCACAACAGAGCTGGTAGACCAGCGTTTTTCTGGCATGACGTTTGTACTCACGGGGACTCTTACGCAGTTTGACCGCAAAATGGCAGAGGATTTGATTGAGAAGCGGGGGGGAAAAGCCGCTGGCTCTGTCAGTAAAAAGACCACCTATGTAGTGGCGGGTGAGGCTGCGGGCAGCAAACTGCAAAAGGCGGAGGAGCTTGGAATTCCGGTGCTGACAGAAGAAGAGTTTGCCCGGATGCTGGAATAAAATAAAGTGCCGTGGCAACAGCCACGGCACTTTTGTTATTTGTCGAAAGAGGGGTTGACAAAATAGACGTTTTTCTCGTCCATTTTATCCTTGGCCAGTCGCAGGCCTTCGCCAAACCGCTGGAAGTGGACGATCTCTCTGGCCCTGAGAAATTTGATGACATCGTTTACATCCGGATCATCGGAGAGGCGCAAGATATTATCATAGGTGACTCGAGCCTTTTGCTCTGCCGCCAGATCTTCTGTAAGGTCGGCGATCAGGTCGCCCTTCACCGCCATGCTGGCGGCGCTCCAGGGGAAGCCAGACGCAGCAGTGGGATAAACACCGGCAGTCCGGTCTACAAAATAGGTGTCAAAGCCCGCAGTGCGGATCTGTTCCTCAGTCAGATTTCGGGTGAGCTGGTGTACAATCGCACCAATCATCTCCAGGTGCCCTAATTCCTCAGTACCTGCCGTGGATGGGCAATGGAGGGGCGCGTCCGAATCCCTTGCAGCGCAAGGCTTTGCGGCGTCGAACAGCGTCGAAACGGCGAATGTGCAAAAACCGGGATGGCTGTGTGAGCTGGAGTTGGACGATCACCGCCGTGGATGGGACAGGCACTATCATGTAGACGTGCTGGCGGCACTTCCGGAAGGAGGTGGGTTGCTGTGAAGGAGTTTGTGCAGCTGCTTTCGCCGGACAAGCTGATGCCTTTTTCGAAACATCCCTTTCAGGTGCGGGAGGACGAATCGTTGGAGGAACTGATGGAGAGCATCCGATGCTACGGCGTGTTGTCGCCCTTGCTGGCTCGCCCAAAAGGGGAGGTGTATGAGTTGGTCAGCGTCCACCGGCGGCGTCTGGCGGCTTCTAAGCTGGGTTTGGAGGCTGTTCCGGTGTTAGTGCGGGAAATGTCCGACGATGAAGCTGTGATCCTGATGGTGGATAGCAATCTGCAAAGGGAGCATCTGCTGCCCAGTGAGAAGGCCTTTGCTTATAAGATGAAGCTGGAGGCTATCAATCGGCAAAAGGGTAGACCGAAGTCGGGACAAGTTGTCCCAGATTATCACGGGAAAAGGTCAACAGAAGTTTTGGGCGAAGTAATCGGAGAAAGCTATAAGCAAGTACAACGCTATATCCGTCTTACAAACCTTGTCCCTCCGCTTCTGAAACTGGTAGACGAAGGCCGCATTGCCTTTTCTCCTGCTGTGGAGCTGTCCTATCTGACAAAGGAGGAGCAGGCAGAACTGTGGGACTTGATCGAACAGGAGGATGCCACGCCGTCCCTGTCTCAGGCCATCCGTATGAAGCAGCTGTCCCGCATGGCCAAGCTGACACCGGAGGCGATCTTCGCCATCCTTTCCGAGGAAAAGCCCAATCAAAAGGAGCAGGTCCGTATCAAAACGGAGTCGCTGAAAAAGTATTTTCCCAGCCATTACAGCACGCAGCAGATGGAAAAGGCCATCCTGAAGCTGTTGGAGGACCGCTACCGCAGCAAACACCATGGGCAGGAGCGGTAGTTTCGTACACTGGTGCTATACAGACGTGCCCCTTACACTGAGAGCAGAAAGGGGCGAAGTGTATGGAAGCATTGGAACCTGAGATTTTTCAAAACGGCATTTGGTACAAGCTGTGCGGCGAGCAGTATTATCCCTGTCTGCTGCCTCCAGAACCGGAGAACACGGAGGAAGATCTTCTGGAACTGATTATTCAGCAGATGACAAAGGCGCAAGGGATTGACGAGAATTTGAAGGAGCGAGATCCTCTGGCATGGGTAGGAGCAATGAACAACATCAAAAGCGCCGCCCAGGAGTTCTTCAGAGAGGAAACGTGATGGGGGAGTACGACTACATGATGGCCCTCTGGTCACAGTTCTGTCCAATGCGATCAGAGGACGAAATCTCCGAAAAGCTATATCGGAAACTCCGGGACACGCTTCCAAAGCACCAGCGAAAGCAGCTTCTGCGGCTCATGGACAGCACAAATGCCCACCATGAAACGGTTTCTCTGGAGAGCTTCATTGCAGGCTTTCAACTGGCAGCAGGAATTGCCAGAGAAACCACCCGCAGCCCGTATTCCTTTGCTGAAGCGGAGGAGGCACGGGCATGCAAACGAGAGTAAAACACATCATTATCAAGCAGCGGAGAACAGGTAGAAAGCCTGTTCTCCGCTACTTTTTTGTTAGGAGGAAGGTCTATGGATTTTTTCTATGGCGATCAGTCAGAGTTCTTTTCATTCTACCGTATCCCAAAACTATTAATTACCGACAAACGTTTCAAAAATCTTTCCTGTGAAGCAAAATTACTATACGGACTTTTGATCGACAGAATGTCCCTGTCTAAAAAGAATGAATGGATGGATAAGCAGAGGAGGATTTATATCTACTACACGATCGAAAACATCATGGAGGATTTAGGCTGCGGCCACGAAAAGGCCGGTAAGCTGTTGGCAGACTTAGAGCGGTATCATCTGCTGCACAGAGTCAGACAAGGACTATGCAAACCGGATCGACTGTATCCGCTTTCTTTTATCAAAATCCCGGACATCTGAAAATCAGACCTCCGGAAATCCGAAATTCAGATGCCAATAAGACTGATAGGAGTTAGCTTAAAAATAGTAGTAACGATATAATACCTGGCCGAAAAAGAAAATAAGAGAAATTCAAATGAAAACAAGGGAAGAACGCAAAGCAAGAAACACTTCAGATCCCCGCGCTCGACAGATCAATCTGCGGCTCTCAGACGAGGAATACGCACGGCTCACCAAGAGTTCAGCCCTTCGCGGTCTGGGGCGTGCCGCCTATCTTCGGATGGTTTTGCTGGAAAAGTGGAGGGCAGAGGAGAGGGAGGACCCACTTCTTTTTCGGTAAGGTGGAGTGATAGCGGTGCTATACACCGCTGAACTCGCAAGCATAGCATTTTGGTGACAAAATGCGCTTGTTAAGGGCGTCCCCTTAAAATCCCCGATTGCAAAAGGAGAGATCACATGAAAAAAGAGCAAAAGCGGCACATCCAGAAGCAAGAGAAAAAGCGCGTCTATGTATGGCTTACTATAGAGGAATTTGATCATCTGAATGCTAATGTAAAAAAGAGTGGATTACGCCGGGAGCCTTATCTTCGAGCGTTGATTGAAGGACGGGACGTGAGAGAAGCACCCACTCAGGAGTGGATCAAATTGATTGGTCTGCTGTCCGGCATAGGAAATAACCTGAACCAACTTGCCCGTCATGCTCACTATACCGGGCAAATGAATACTGAGAAAATCAATGAGGCTTTGAAAGAGATCAGAGCGATCTTTGACCATGTCAAACAATGGTGAAATATTGACATTATTCGCTCCTCAGACTATAATGATTCTATCAATTAAAGTGGGAACGAGGGCCAATTCAACTGGCTGAATCCGCATTTTGAAAGCCCTACGGAAACGTAGGGCTTTTTTGCTTTTCAGAAGGGGAGGAACCGTATGGAATATATGTCTATCTCACAGGCGGCAGAAAAGTGGGGAATCTCGCCCCGCCGTATCCAGGTACTCTGCAACCAAGCGCGCATCCCCGGCGCGTCCCGGATGGGCTATGTCTGGGCCATCCCGGCAGATGCGGAGAAACCGAAGGATGCGAGAGTTAAAAGCGGACGATACCAGAAACAAACCTAATACCAATTTTGCTCTGTGTAATTAGCATATTGGTATTTTATGGGGAGGAAGTGCCTAGATGACACCTGAACAGAAAGCTCGTGAAATCATCGATAAAAAACTCGGTCAGGCCGGCTGGGTCTTACAAGATACGAAGAAACTCAATCTGTCTGCCGGATTGGGTGTTGCAGTGCGAGAATTTCCGACCAGCACCGGCCCTGTTGACTACACCCTATTTGTGGATGGCACCCCTGTTGGCGTTGTTGAAGCCAAGAAAGACGATGCGGGTGAAAACATTACGGTCGTAGAGGGCCAATCCAGCCGTTATGCCGACAGCACCTTCAAATGGATCAAAAATGACTATCGCATTCGTTTTGCTTACGAGGCAACCAGTAAACTGACTCGTTTCACCGACTACGATGACATCAAATATCGTTCCCGTACAGTATTCAGTTTTCATCAGCCGGTGGAATTGCAGCGTTTACTGAAACAATCTGATACTGTTCGCAACCGCATGAAGCGGTTTCCGGATTTTGATACAACTGGATTTCGCAAATGCCAGATCACAGCCATCGACAATCTGGAGCAGTCTTTTGCCGCCAACAAACCCAAGGCTCTGATTCAAATGGCTACGGGTGCCGGTAAAACCTTTACCGCAATTACCGCCGTCTACCGCCTGCTGAAACATGCCAATGTCAATCGTGTTCTTTTCTTGGTTGATACGAGAGGACTGGGTGAGCAGGCGGAGCGTGAGTTCTTGGCCTATCGCCCCAACGATGATAATCGTTCTTTCTCTGAGATTTATGGTGTTCGTCGTTTGAAGTCCTCGTTCATTCCGGATTCTGCGCATGTCTGCATCAGCACGATCCAGCGTATGTATTCCATTCTCAGCGGAGAAGAGATTGAGGAGTCTGCCGAGCAGGAATCCGTCTATGAGAATCCCTCCGTGGACAAGCAGGCCCCCAAAGAGGTGGTTTACAACGAAAAGTACCCGCTGGAGTTCTTCGATGTCATCATTATCGATGAATGCCACCGTTCCATCTATAATGTTTGGAAGCAGGTCTTGGAGTATTTCGATGCGTTCCTGATCGGTTTAACCGCCACACCGGACAAGCGCACCTTCGCTTTCTTTGACCAAAACATCGTCAGCGAATACCCCAGAGAACAGGCCATCATTGATGGCGTCAATGTTGGCGAGGATATTTTCCTGATCGAAACGGAGGTTGGCAAGCAGGGCGGTACTATCCTCAAACAGATGGTAGAGTACCGCAATCGTTTGTCCCGTGAGAAGCGATGGGCGCAGTTGGACGAGGATGTAAACTACCGGCCTTCTCAGCTTGATAAAGACATTGTCAACCCAAGCCAGATCCGCACAGTCATTCGCTCCTTCAAGGATAATCTGTATACTTCCCTGTTCCCGCGGCGCAAAGAGGTTCCCAAAACATTGATCTTTGCCAAGACGGACAGTCATGCGGATGATATCATTCAAATCGTCCGCGAGGAGTTTGGCGAGGGAAACGAGTTCTGCAAAAAGGTCACTTATTCTGCAGAAAATCCGGAGTCTGTCCTCAGTTCCTTCCGCAACGACTACTATCCCAGAATCGCGGTTACCGTTGATATGATCGCCACTGGCACTGATGTGAAACCCATCGAGTGTTTGATTTTCATGCGCGATGTCCGCAGCAAGAATTACTTCGAGCAGATGAAGGGGCGCGGGACCCGGACTTTGGGCAAAGATGACCTGCAAAAAGTCACGCCCTCTGCCACTGAAAACAAGGATCATTTTGTTATTGTGGATGCTGTCGGCGTTACAAAATCCAAGAAATCCGACACCCGTACTCTGGAGCGCAAGCCCACCGTCAGCCTGAAGGAACTGATGATGAATGTGGCGCTCGGGGCAAAGGACGAGGACACGCTGACTTCTCTGGCCAGTCGCATCATCCGTTTAAATAGCCAGATGACCACATCCGAACGGAAAGCTTTTAACGAAAAAGTCGGTATTCCCGCAGGTATGCTTGCGGAAAATCTGCTGAACGCTTTTGATGAAGATATCATCATCGCAAAAGCGCAGGCGAAGTTCGCTTGTGATGAACCTGCTCCCGAGCAGTACGCAGAGGTACAAAAAGAGGTTATCAAAGCGGCGGCCAAACCGTTCCATGATCCGGAAGTTCGTGATTTCATCGAAAATATTCGCCGCAGTCATGAGCAAATTATTGACAACACCAATCCGGACACGGTGACCTTTGCCAGGTTTGATAACCAGCGCGAGGCCAACGCCGACCGGGTCATCCAAACTTTCCGGAAGTTTATCGAAGCCAACAAGGACGAGATCATTGCCCTGCGTATTATCTACAGCCAAACCTATAAAGACCGGCCTATGGTGATCGAAGGCCTGAAGACCCTCTATGAAAAGCTGAAAGCGCAGGGTGTCACTATCGACCGGCTGTGGGATTGCTATGCCATCAAGAAGCCGGACAAGGTTCGCGGCAAGTCTACCATGCACCAGCTGGCGGATCTAATTTCCATTATCCGCTTTGAGATGGGCTATGGTGATAATCTGCAGCCCTTTGCGGAAACGGTGAACTACAATTTCATGCGCTGGACGCTAAAGCGGAACGCTGGTGCCGTTCATTTCACTGACGAACAGATGGAATGGCTGCGCCTAATTAAAGACCATATTGCAGTATCTCTGAGCATTGAACCCGATGACCTGGATCTGAATCCCTTCGACCGCCGCGGCGGTCTGGGGCGGTTCTATGAGGTGTTTGGGGATAGCTATGAGGTGATTTTGACCGAGATGAATATTGAATTGGTGGCGTAATTATGAAACTGGACTTTAACAACGAAGCCTTTGAACACCATGAAGACCTTCTGCGTAAAATTGGAGAAGCCGTAAGTAAAATCCAGGCACCACTTCAAAAATTGGGGGAGACTGTGCAAATCGCAAATCAGGCCATTGTAGCAACAGCTCAGAGCCAAGCAGTGCAAAATGCACTCCGTCTGGGTCAAGAGGTTGCCAAAACTATGGCAGCATTCGATTTTACCCCTATGTTAAAAAAATTCAGTGAAGCCATAATTCCGCTTAAGTATATTTATCTGCTGGAAAGATTGCGGTGGCCTCTGTTTCTTATTAATGACGCGGAACTGCGTACTCAGATATTATCTGCTTGTGCCGTTAATGAAGACACGAATACTGTAAGAGAGCTTGTTTTCGAGTATTGCGATGATGATTTCTTTGACGCTTTGGCGGTGGATTGGTATGATTGTCCGGCGCTGAAATCAGATCGAAAGCCAATTTTATCTGAAGCGCTTCAAATGCATCGAAAAGGGTTCTACTACGCTTCTGTTTCCACCTTAATGTGTCAAGTATACGGCATTGCTGCGGACATCGATGAGTTGGCAAGGTCAAATGACCTGATTTTAGATCAGGAAGAAAAAGAGTTTGCTGCCGAGCATTTTGAGATTGATATTAAATATATCAACAATGAAAAGGGACGGCTCTTACAGTCTCTTATGCTGACAGAATCAGGACTTCTTTTGTGGGATGCAATGGGAGATTACATCAAAAATGTGACATTGTATTCGGGGAAGGATTATTCCCACATTGACAATCAGCCGTTGCGGAACAAAATTGGCCACGGAGATCAATTGAACTTTGGTACGAAAGAGCATTCTTTGAAGGCTATTTTGACTATCGATATGATGGTTCAATTAGCATATGAGATTAACCGCATTGTTGATCTTCGGAAAAGCAACGATGATGGCGAAGAGGCTCAAGGTCAGGTTTCGGAGCAAAATGCTGATAACTAACAATGGTCTTGCTTTTGCGAAACAAGCTATGATAACGCTTTATTGTCGGATACAACAATTTTGCCGGTGATTTGTTGGAAAAAGGAGAGAGAAATATGCCGATAAACTTCGAACAGCCTATGACTACATATGAGCTAATTGCGATCATTCTGTCTATCCTTGCCTTGGTAATCCCAGCCCTAAAATGGCTGTATGACAAATTCCTTAAACGTTTGGAAATTGACTTTCTTCCTTCAGGAATGATCACTCTGTTGCATAACAGAAGTGGCTCCTATATTACGCTTGGCGGTGTTTATGAGGCAAAAAACAAATCAACAACGGTAAAGGAAATCTCCGCTAAAGTTATTCGTAAATCAGATAACGCAACGCTTTCGTTGCTGTGGTCTGTGTTTCCGTCACCGGTCTTTCGATCCGTAGCTGGGAACTACGAAACTACGTTTGAGACGGCTCATCCTTTCAAAGTGGAAGCCGATACCTTGGCACCTGCATTTGTGGAGTTTTCGAATACCGCATCTAACATGACAGAAGTCTCTGACGGGATTCTGTTCCCAGTCGTAAAGGCATCTACAGCCATATTATCTCAAGCGAACATCACTGTTTTGGCTGCAGATACTGCTGTAAAATCGTTGCCTGAGTACAACACAGCAAAATTGGCACTTAATGATTTCTTTTTCTGGAAGGCTGATATCTATGAATTGGTGTTAACTACGGTTCATAGCAAAGGAACATTTGACAAAAAGTATGTATTTCAATTGTTGGCTGACGAAAGCAGTTCTTTGAGAAGCAATATTGACAATCTTTTGGTTATCCATGTTGCAAACCATTTCGGACTATCTCTCCAGATGAAATCAGTTAGAAAAGAATTTGAGGAAAATAAACAATAAGCACTCAGAAAGCGCTTACTGTTTCAGAACGGAGAAATTCTATGGAACAGCAATGGAAAGAGTATGAGCTCGGCGAGCTCCTTTCATATGTGCAGCCGACACCATACATTGTAGAATCCACTGATTACAACGATAAATATACAACCCCGGTACTAACTGCGGGCAAGACCTTCATTCTGGGGTACACCAACGAAAGGCAGGGTATCTATACTGCACTACCTGTAATTATCTTCGATGATTTCACAACGGCCAGCCGCTATGTAAACTTTGAGTTCAAGGTGAAATCTTCTGCTATGAAGATTTTGACACCTAATACCGAATTGGTGTTGCCGAAATTTATCTATTACAGAATGCAGGTCATCCAGTTTGACCATAGCACACACAAGCGTTACTGGATTCAGCAGTATTCCAAAATCAAGGTTGCAATTCCCCCGATTCCGGTTCAAGAACAGATCGTTTCCCGCATTGAAGAACTGTTCTCTGAACTGGACAACGGCGTGAAAACCCTGCAGAAAACAAAACAGCAGTTGGCCGTGTACCGACAGGCAGTGCTAAAAGAGGCTTTTTCGCAGATAAGCCAATATGTTTCCCTCGGAAAAATAACAGATTCCCGCCTCGGTAAGATGTTAGATAAAGAAAAGAACATTGGTATACCTCGAAAGTATTTGCGGAATATAAATGTTCGTTGGTTTTCATTTGATTTATCCGACCTACTTGAAATGCGAATCGAAGATACAGAAGTGGATAAGTATTCTGTAATCAAAGGAGACTTAGTGATTTGCGAAGGTGGTGAACCTGGGCGCTGTGCCGTTTGGACCGCTGAAGAGCCAATGTTTTATCAGAAAGCTTTACATCGTGTGCGCTTTACAGATGGGTCTAATCCCATGTTTTATATGTATTACCTATGGTTTGCTTCACAAACCGGAAAATTGAACGAGTACTTTACGGGGATGGGAATTAAGCACTTGACCGGACAATCGCTCGTTAAAGTACCGGTGCCTACTGTAAATCGTATCAATCAAGATAAAATTGTCTTGGATATAGAGTCTCGACTTTCAATGTGCGATTCTATCGAAAAAACCGTCGATACCGCATTACAGCAGGCAGAAGCCATGCGGCAAAGCATCCTAAAACAGCCCTTTGAGGGGAGATTATAATATGTCACCTGACTGGGCAATGGTATGGATTACTGTAGTATATGTCATGGCCACTTGTGCAATTTGTTGGGCGAATATTCGTTCGGCCAATGCAACGAAGGCACAGTTGGCGGAAACTAAGCGACAATTCGACGAAGAAAACCGAGCTCTTGTTACGGCTACATTTGAAATCATCCGAAACGGAATCGCTGCATTGTGTATTGAAAACCACGGAAAGCAAGTAGCGTATAATGTAGAAATTCGTATTGTTCCTGAATTTATAAACAATATACGGGATGATACTGACAAAAAGCTTATAAAAGAATTATGTCGGGCATCGTTTACCCTTGGCATTGGACGTAAGTGGTATGCTTGTTTAGGTAGCCATCTTGAATTAGAGCAGCTTAGTCAGGTTCCACTCGCAATTGATATTAGCTATTCTGATAATCAAGGTCGGCATAAGGAAACGACCACGATTGATTTGAAGCAATATTTTTGGTCCCTTATTTACGACTCTCCCATGGTAGATGCCAACGTCGAACTAAAGAAAATGGCAAAATCGTTACAATCAATAGATAGAAAAACTCCGAAGGGATAAAGCTAAACAAATGGAAGCAATTGTTAGAAACTTGAGAGTTGTGTGGGATTTACTATTTGCAAGAGAAGTGTTACTGGTAGGTGCAACTGCTATTCTTACACATTTTTTTGATGTGCGTAAATTAAAAAAAGAGCGTCATACAAAATATCAGGACAAAATCGGAGAAAGCATAGCAGACGCGCTAACTGCTGTTCGGGAGATTTCATTGTCTACAAAAACCTTTGAAATCTATGAATATAGCATTGATAATTCCCCGGCCGATAATGCGAATGCACTTGCAGATTCAGTATACTACCCTGCTTTTATGGCCAATAAAGAAACTTTCTCCCAAATGTGTGAAAGAGTCAGTAGTGCAAGAGAAAAACATGAGCCGTATTTGGATTTAATGTCTGCTGCATACCTTTACATTTTTGAGAGATACCTAATGAACTTGGCATTATATGCTAAAAAGTATGGACTTCAAGAAAATTTGGATGTATTAGGCTTAATTATAATCGTTGATGTTCAAAAGTGGGAAAATAAATTTGATCGTCATCTGGTAAAACGGCTTAATCGCCCTCATTACAAATTGTTTTCTCGGCATGGGTGGCTCTGGAAATTTGCAAAGTGCTATGTTGAGAAAAAATATTTACTGAATACTGAGCTTGATAAAATAATGAAATCAAGTTCAAAAATGATAGACGAAAGCGCAGGTGACTCTACCAATGCCTGAACAAGCATCAACCATAATCTCCAAGGTCTGGGGTATGTGCAATCCTCTCAGAGATGACGGCGTTTCTTACGGAGATTATTTGGAACAGCTTACATACCTCATCTTTCTGAAAATGTCAGATGAGTATTCCAAGCCGCCTTACAAGAAAGAAACCGGCATTCCGGTCGGTTACACATGGCAGGACATGAACAGCCTGAAAGGGGCTGAACTGGAAGAGCAATATAAGAAGACCCTTGAAAAGCTGGGTGAACAGAGCGGTCTGCTGGGCATGATTTTCAAGGGAGCTATTAACAAGATCAGCAATGCTGCTATTCTGTATCGCATTGTTCAGATGATCGACAAAGAGAAATGGGTCTCCATGTCCTCTGACGTCAAAGGCGAGATTTACGAAGGCCTGCTGCAGAAAAACGCAGAAGACGTAAAAAGCGGCGCCGGTCAATATTTTACGCCGCGTCCGCTCATCAAAACCATGGTCAAGTGTATGCGACTTGAGCCTGGAAAGACTATCGCTGACCCCTGCTGTGGTTCCGGTGGTTTCTTCCTTGCAGCACAGAATTTCATCACTGACCCGGTTAACTATACACTGGACAGACCGCAAAAGGAGTTTCTGAAAAACGAGACTTTCTACGGCAACGAACTGGTAGGTACTACATTCAAAATGGCGCTGATGAATCTGTATCTCCATAACATTGGCGATATTTATGGTAAAGTCCCCATTACGAGGGGTGATGCGCTGTTGACCGATCCTGGCTATCGTGTGGACTATGTCCTGACCAATCCTCCCTTCGGTAAGAAATCTTCTATCACCATGACCAACGAAGAGGGCGAAGAAGAGGAAGAGGATCTGGTCTATAATCGTCAGGATTTCTGGACAACCAGTTCCAACAAACAGCTTAACTTCATTCAGCATATTAACACCATTCTGGCCGCGACCGGAAGAGCTGCCGTTGTGGTTCCGGACAACGTACTGTTTGAAGGCGGCCCTGGCGAAATCATCCGTGAGAAGCTGTTGAAGACTACCGATTTGCACACCATTCTCCGTCTACCTACCGGTATCTTCTATAAACCGGGCGTCAAGGCAAATGTAATCTTCTTTGATAAAAAGCCTGCCAGTCCGGAAACACAAACGAAAGACATTTGGATTTATGACTTCAGAACGAATGTCCATTTCACTCTGAAGCAGCACCCCATGACCGAAGCCGACCTCGAGGATTTTGTTACGTGCTATCATCCAGAAAACAGACACGAGCGCAAGGAAACGTGGTCGGAGGATAATCCGGATGGCCGTTGGAGAAAGTTTAGCGCCGAAGATATCTTGAAGCGTGAGAAAAAGAGCCTGGATATCTTTTGGGTTAAGGACAAGTCCTTGGCTGATCTTGACAGTCTGCCCGATCCTGATGTATTGGCGGAGGATATCATCGAAAATCTGCAGAATGCTTTAGGAAGTTTCGAGGAACTAATGCAGCAATTGAAGAATTAAGGAGTACCTATGCTCGCTTACACTTACATAGAACATGGAAAATTTGAATTACAGGACAAGCCAAAGCCTGTCCTACTCCATGACCGGGATGCCATCGTGCGAGTTACACTGGGCAGTATCTGCACCAGCGACCTCCACATCAAGCATGGCTCTGTGCCCAGAGCAGTGCCCGGTATCACCGTCGGTCATGAAATGGTTGGCATTGTGGAAGAAGTCGGTGCGGCGGTCACCACTGTTAAACCCGGTGACCGGGTGACGGTAAACGTGGAAACTTTCTGCGGCGAATGCTTCTTCTGCCAGAATGGCTGGGTGAACAACTGCACCGATCCCAACGGCGGCTGGGCTCTAGGATGCCGGATCGACGGGGGACAGGCGGAGTATGTCCGCGTACCCTATGCCGATCAGGGATTGAATCAGATCCCGGATTCCGTTACTGATGAACAGGCTCTGTTAGTGGGCAATGTGTTGGCTACCGGCTATTGGGCGGCGCAGATCTCCGAGATCAAACCGCAGGACACGGTGCTGATTATCGGTATGGGGCTGACAGGTATCTGTGCTTTATAATGTTTGCGTCTAAAGAATCCTAGACGCATTATTGTATGTGATCGGGACGCAGAGCGACTGAAGTTCGTCTGTGACCGCTATCCCGAGGTTTTGACGGTTGGTCCGGAGCAGGTTGCTGATTTGGTGCAGGCATACAGCGACCACGGTGGCGCGGATGTGGTACTGGAAGTTGCCGGCAGCGAGGAAACCTTCCGTATGGCTTGGGAGTGCGCCCGCCCCAATGCTATTGTTACAGTAGTGGCCCTGTATGACGGCTCTCAGACTCTGCCGCTGCCTGAAATGTACGGCAAGAATCTGACTTTCAAGACCGGAGGCGTAGATGGCTGCAACTGCGCCGAGATGCTGGAGCTGATCGCGTCAGGTAAGATCGACACCACGCCGCTGATCACCCACACCTATGCGCTGAAAGACATTGAGGCGGCTTATAATCTCTTTGAAAACCGTCAGGACGGTGTCATCAAGATTGCGATCAAACCCTGAAAAGGAGTTTCTGCATGAACATCAAAGAACGGGCAGCTTCCTTGAAGCGAGATATTCCGGCTGTCTTTCTGGCGCTGAAAGCGAGAGAAACACCTTTATTGACGAAAATCCTTGCCTTTTTGACTGTGGCGTATGCGCTGTCACCCATTGACCTGATCCCGGATTTTGTGCCGGTGCTTGGGTATCTGGATGACTTGATCATCCTGCCTGCGCTGGTGTTTTTGACCTGCAAACTGATTCCACGGGAGATCTTTGCCGCTTATCAGAAACAAGCTGAGGGAATGTGGCAGAACGGCAAGCCGAAAAAATGGTACTATGCGGTTCCTATTGTGCTGATTTGGGCATTGATTCTTTACTGGATCATCACGAAACTTGTGTGAATAAAGGAGCTTTACGCAGTGGGCGATTACTCAATCACGAGCAGACTGGATTTTGAGACATATATTGCAGAAGCTTTTAGCGTTACCGGAGAGCATCCCTGGGACAGATATCCAAGCCATCAGGTATTCCAGCACACCGGGAACAAAAAGTGGTTCGCTTTGACCATGGATATCCCCAAAAAGAATCTTGAGATCGCAGACGATGGTACGATCAGCGTTGTGAATCTGAAATGTGATACGCGGCTGATTGGTTCATTCCGTATGGAGCCTGGGATCTACCCCGCTTGGCACATGAATAAGGCCCACTGGATCACGGTGGCATTAGATGGTAGTGTCGGCGACGAAAAACTGAAGTTTCTGTTGGACATGAGTTATGAATTGACGAAGAAATGAAAACAGGAGGAACACCGATGAACCGCCCCTACGTCATCTGCCACATGACCACATCCATTGACGGAAAGGTCACCGGCGAATTTTTGAGCCGTCCCAATCACGGAGGCGCAAGCGAACTCTATTACCAAATCAACCGTGACTACAAAGCGGATGCTTACGCCTGCGGCCGTGTTACCATGGAAGGGAGCTTTACCGGCGGTTGGTATCCGGATCTGAGCGGATTTGAGCCTGTTTACAGCCCTATAGACTATCTGGTGGACGAATTGACCGGATTTTATGCGGTGGCCTTTGACCCGCACGGCAGACTGGGCTGGAAGTCCAACCGCATTATCGATGTGGATGAGGATCCCGGCTATGACAAGGCCCAGATCATCGAGGTTTTCACCCACGATGTGGACCCGCGTTATCTGACCTATCTGCAGTCCATGGGAATTCCCTACATCTTCGCCGGAGATACCGAGATGGATGTAGAGGAAGCGTTGTTCAAGCTGAAATCCTACTTTGGAATTCAGACCCTTCTGTTGGAGGGCGGCAGCATTCTGGACGGCGCATTTCAGCGGGCCGGTGTTGTGGACGAGCTGAGCCTTGTGGTCGACCCCGTTGTCGGTGGTTCAACCGACAAGCCGCTGTTTATGAGCAGCGTAGTCGAAGAATACCGTCTGGCAGAAGTCAAAAACCATGACGGCATCCTATGGCTGAATTACAAAAAATAAAACCAATGATACTGGAGGAAACTAAAATGTTGGAAGTTGGCATGAAAGCCCCTGATTTTACACTTTTGGACAAGCGCGGCAACAGCGTCAGCCTGTCTGATTTCCTGGGAAAGAAAGTGGTGCTGTATTTCTATCCCAAGGATAATACCCCCGGCTGCACCCGTCAGGCCTGCGCCTTTGCACAGAACCACAGCAATTTTGAGGACAAGAATGTAGTAGTCATCGGCATCAGCAAAGACTCCGTGGCCTCCCATCTGAAATTTGCCGAGAAGTACGAGCTGCCCTTTGTGCTGCTGTCTGACCCGGAGCTGCAGGCCATTCAAGCCTACGGTGTCTGGCAGGAGAAGAAGCTCTACGGCAAGGTGAGCATGGGTGTGGTACGCTCTACCTACCTCATTGATGAGCAGGGTATGATCGAAAAGGTGATGCCCAAGGTCAAGCCGGATACCAACGCCGCTGAAACTCTGGCTTATCTGAATGGCGAAGGCTGAGTTATGAAGCGTATTGTATTTCTGATTTTAGCCATGCTGTTGGTATTGACCGGATGCGGAGGAACGACTGTGGAGAGCAGCTATCAGCAGATTACGCAGGAAGAAGCCAAGGAGATGATGGACACGCAGGAGGTTGTGATCCTGGATGTCCGGGAACAGGATGAGTTTGACGCCGGACATATTCCCGGCGCTGTTCTGCTGCCTGTGGGTACCATCACCGAGGACACCGCAGCCGCTGTGATCGACGATCTGGACACGGTGGTTCTGGTGTACTGTCGCAGCGGAAACCGCAGTAAAACAGCCTCACAGGCCCTTGCAGATCTTGGCTATACCAATGTCTATGAATTCGGCGGTATCAATAGCTGGCCCTACGAAATCGAGGAGTAATTATGATCGTTTACTTTTCCGGAACCGGCAACAGCCGCTTTGCAGCGGAGTTTCTGTCCAAACAACTGAATGATGAGCTTCTGGATACAGGCCGGCACATGAAAGCAGGGGAGAAGGATACCCTTCATTCTGACCGTCCCTGGGTGTTTGTGGCTCCAATCTACGCATGGCGGATGGCCAATGTATTGGCGGACTATATTCGTTCTGCGGAACTGACCGGCAGCAAGGACGCCTATTTCGTCCTCACCTGCGGCGGTGAGATTGGCAACGCCGGGCAGTATGCCGCCCAGCTGTGCAAGGAGATCGGACTGAACTACAAAGGCGTTCTGGAAGTGGTGATGCCGGAGAACTACATTACCATGTTCAACGCTCCCGGTGAGGAGGAGTCCCGCGCCATCGTTGCCAAGGCAAAGCCCGTTCTGGAGCAGGGCGGCGAGCTCATCCGGAAGGGGAAAGACCTCCCGGCTCATAAAGTTGGCCTGTTGGACAAGCTGAAAAGCGGCCCCATCAACGAGGGCTTCTATAAATTCTACGTGAAGGCAGATGCTTTCTTAGCAACTGACGCCTGTACCGGCTGCGGTGTCTGTGTGGAGGCCTGTCCGCTGAACAACATCCGCTTGAGCGACGGCAAGCCTGTCTGGAACAAGCACTGCACCCACTGCATGGCCTGTATCTGCGGCTGTCCCACCGCGGCCATTGAATACGGCAAGAGAAGCAAAGGAAAGCCCCGCTATCAGTGCCCAAAGGATGAAATCCTATGAGAATTATCATTTCCCCAGCCAAGAAAATGAACGTAGACACGGACAGCTTGCCTGTCCGCGATCTGCCTGCCTTTTTGGAGCAGACCGAGGAGCTTTGCCGGGAATTGCAGAGCAAGTCCCCGGAGGAGCTGCAAAAGCTCTGGAAGTGCAATGACCAGATCGCCGCGCTGAACATCGAGCGCCTGCGGCAGATGGATCTGCGCCGCAATCTGACCCCAGCTGTACTGGCCTATGAGGGCATTCAGTACCAGTACATGGCACCTAATGTCTTTACCAATCAAGAATATGATTACATACAGGAGCACTTGCGCATCCTCTCCGGCTTTTACGGCATTCTGCGTCCCTTTGACGGCGTGACGCCCTATCGTCTGGAGATGCAGGCAAAGCTGAAAATCCACGAAGCAAAAGACCTTTACAACTATTGGAACAATCAACTTGCAGATCATATTTTTGCGGGAACAGACTGTGTGATCAATCTCGCCTCCAAGGAGTACAGCATCTGCGTCTCCAAATATCTGCACCCCGGTATCCGCTTCATCACCTGCGTGTTTGGAGAGGAAAAGGACGGAAAAATCATCGAAAAAGGCACCATGTGCAAGATGGCCCGGGGCGAGATGGTGCGCTATATGGCGGAGCATCAAATCGAAAATCCGGAGGATATCCGCACTTTTGACCGTCTGGACTATGCATTCAATTCCGAGCGCTCTGACGAGGAAACCTATGTATTTGTAAAGAGCAGCAAGAAGATGTGAACAGAGGAGAACCCACAATGAATTTGACCTTTCGCCCTTGTACCATGAGCGATCTGGAGACGCTCCGGGATTTTTCCCGCACCAACTTCTACGAGACCTTCGCCCACCTGAATACCCCAGAAAATATGGAGGCCTATTTGAACGAAGCCTTTGACACGGAAAAACTGCGTGGTGAACTGTCCAATCCGGCCTCCTTTTTTTACTTCCTGTATGCCGACGATATCCTCGCCGGGTATCTGAAGGTCAACGAAGTCCCGGCCCAGTCCGATCTGCAGGACGAGCGCTCTTTGGAATTGGAGCGGATCTATATTTCTAAAAACGTTCAGGGAGCCGGTCTGGGACAGTATCTGATGGATCAGGCTGTCCGTTTTGCGGTGCAGCGGGAGAAGGAATACCTTTGGCTGGGCGTTTGGGAAAAGAACGAAAAGGCTCTTGGTTTCTACAGAAAAAATGGCTTCTATGAAATTGGCACCCATACATTTGTAATGGGTGACGATGCCCAGACCGATTACATCATGCGGAAAGATCTGAACGCATGATGAAGCTTGGATTGACATGGCCTCTCCAGCGGCTGCTGAAGGTGGCCGTTCCTTACGGAGACACCATCCACCGCGGCTTATGCTGGGATGCCCACTGCATCACCCTCCACGGCCGCAGCAGCTTGCTGCTGGTTCACTGTGAGAGCCGGTACACCTGCGTGCGCTATGACCTGTCTCCCATGGACTGGAAGCGTCTGGAGGAAATCGTATACGAGGAAATCCGTTTAGGTCTGCTGGATGCCGGGATTCCGGAGGAACAGGTGTCAGCCTATATGGAGGAAGCAGGGGACATCCAACTGACCCGCACCCACGGCAGGAGAGAGGTAGCCTTTCTCAACCGGGCATGGGAGGATGTACTGTCCGCCGACCTGTTGGTGGATCAAAGCAGCAACCGCCAGCCCTTGCTGAACCACGCCGTCAATGACCGTCTGTGCCGCTGCGCCGGAGCGAATGGCATTGATACGGCGCACGCCCATTTGAGGCGATATTTTCACGAAAGAGAGCGAACAACATGACAGAAGTAGTCGCCGCCCTGATTTGGGATGAAAACCGTTTTCTGGCCTGCCAGCGCCCTGCGAACAAAGCCCGTGGACTCCTGTGGGAGTTTGTGGGTGGCAAAGTGGAGCCGGGAGAAACGAAAGAGCAGGCCCTGATCCGGGAGTGTCAGGAGGAACTGGCCGTCACGGTAGCCGTTCAGGACGTGTTCATGGACGTAACCCATGTTTACCCCGATCTGACTGTCCATCTGACCCTGTTCAACACCTTCATTGCGGAGGGAACTCCCCAGAAAATCGAACACAACGATCTTCGCTGGATCACGGTGGAGGAGATCGATGAATATGAATTCTGTCCCGCTGATGAAGAGATTTTAAGGAGGCTGAAGGAAGTATGATCTGGCCCATTATGAAAGATATCATTTTCCTTGCGCAGAAGTCCGTCCCCGCGGTGAACTGTGAGGAGGATCTTCAGGTTGCCCGTGACCTTCTGGAGACGCTGGAGGCCCACAAGGAGGGCTGTGTTGGCATGGCCGCTAACATGATCGGCGTTTCCAAGCGGATCATCGCCTTTGATAACGAAGGGACCTACATGGTGATGTTCAATCCGGAGATCGTGAAGAGTTCCGACCGCTACGAAGCGGAGGAGGGCTGCCTGTCCCTCACCGGAATCCGGAAAACCAAACGCTGGAAGTCCATTAAAGTCCAGTACCAGAATGAGCAGTTCCAGACCCGATTTAAGACCTTTACCGGCTGGACGGCCCAGATCATCCAGCACGAGATCGACCACTGCAACGGCATCATCATTTAAGAGGTACGATTATGGCCAACATCATTGAAATCACAGACTTTCTGGCACCGGAGCTGGATGTTTACGCCCGCCTGACGGAGGTACAGCTGCTGAACCGGGAATATCCGGAAAAGGGTCTGTTCATCGCGGAAAGCCCCAAGGTCATCGAGCGTGCGTTGAATGCGGGCTGTGTCCCTGTCTCCATTCTGGTGGAAAAGAAGCACATAGAAGGGGAGGCCAAAGAGATCATCGCCCGCTGCCCCGATATTCCGGTTTACACAGCGGAATTTGATGTTCTGACCCAGCTGACGGGCTTCAAGCTGACCCGTGGTATGCTGTGCGCCATGCGCCGCCCCAAGCTGCCGATTGAAGGTCCAATCATCCACCTGCTTGTACTGCGCCTGCGTCAGAACAATGTCCTGCATGAACAGAACACTGTCAATGATGGCACCGGTGGCGATGCTGAGCAGCTGAAACAGGAATAAGGCGATGACAAAGGTAATTGCCAGCACGCCCAAAATCTCTCTGGACAGCTTGTGGCGTTTCCGGATGTTCGGTTTAGTCAATGTAGTACCACCTTCCCCAGGCAGTCTTGATATAGGTGGGGGTTCGGGAATTGTCACCCAGTTTTTTACGGATGTTTTTGATATGTACCATGATGGCGCTGTCGCCTACGGCATTATCATCCCAAATGCTGCTGTAGATGTTTTCCAAAGAGTAGATCTTCTTTTTGTTGGAGGCCAATAACTCCAGAATCTTGAACTCCGTGTAGGTCAGCGCAATGGTTGTTTCTTCGCCTTTGATGACAGCCTGACTGTCCAGATCCAGAATCACATCCTGAATGGCGATTCGGTTCATTTGGGGCACCGATGCCGCAGGGGCGGCATTTCGGCGCAGGATGGCACGCACCCGCATCAACAGCTCCACATTGGAAAAGGGCTTTACGATGTAGTCATCCGCGCCCACGGAAAAGCCCATGACCTTATCCGACTCGCTGGAATAGGCAGTCAGGAAAATGATGGGGGTATCATATTGCTTCCGGATCTCAGCAGCCGCCATGATACCGGAAAGCCGGGGCATATTCACATCGAGAATATAGAGGTCAATATCCGCCGAGATTTGGTTCATGAGCTCCTGCCCGTCCTCTGCCGCCTGTACGGCATACCCTTCTCCACTCAGAAGCAGGGTCAAAACATCGTGGATCTCCTTTTCGTCATCTGCGATTGCGATCAGTTTTTTTCCGTCTTTCATGGCGTATTCCCTCCGGAACCAAGAATGTTCATTAAAACAGATCATCTACGGCATGGATCTCTCTTCAAACAGAAAGATTCCATTTTTCGACATCTTTTAGGCGTTGACAGCTGTCCGAAATCGGATTACAATGCTTCTTGTCCGATTTCGGATAAGAAGGGAGCGGTTTACTATGAGTAACAACACTCGAAATTATATTTTGACATATAACCAGCTGTTGAAGGAATGCGATACGATCTATCATACGGCGGCGGTAAATTCCGGCCTTTCAGATTGTGCATTCTGGATCCTCTATACAGTTCAGGACACGGAGCACATCTATACGCAGAGTGAGATTTGCGATAACTCCTCCCTGCCAAGGCAGACCGTAAACTCGGCTCTGAAAAAGCTGGAAAAGGACGGTTATCTGACCCTTCAGCGCATTGAGGGCAAAATCAGCAAGTCCATTCATCTGACGAAGCAGGGACAGGCCTTTGTACAGAAATATATTGTTCCTGTTATGGGCGCGGAGGAACGGGCCTGCGAACTGTTCTCTGACGAGGAAAAGGAGTTGTTTCTGAAGATTTTCCGCACTCTTGTAGACCGTCTGAATGAGGAGATCTCAAATGTGATCCCGGAGGAAACCTGACATGGCCAAAAACAAAGCACCAATTCAATTATCTGACCATTTTGATTATCTGACGCTGATCCGCTTCACGATTCCGTCGGTGCTGATGATGGTCATCTCTTCTGTCTATAGTATCGTAGACGGTTTGTTTGTTTTCAACTTTGCCGGCAGTGACGGTTTTGCAGCGGTGAATCTGATGATGCCCATTGCCATGATGATCAGTTGTGTAGGGTTTATGGCCGGTGCCGGTGGCAGTGCGTTGGTTTCCAAGACCATGGGCGAACAGCAGAGCGAAAAAGCAAGAGACCAATTCTCTCTGATCGTCTACCTGATCATTGCTTTTTCTCTGGTGGTTGGTGTTGCTGTATTCCTCTTTGTTCCGCAAATCGCTAAAACGATGGGCGCTGAAGGCGCGATCTACGATAACTGTGTCATCTATGGTCGTATTCTGATCGCGGCACTGCCTGCTTTTATGCTTCAAATCCTGTTCCAGAACTTCCTCGTTGTGGCAGAAAAGCCGCAAATGGGTATGGTGATCGCCATTTCCTCCGGTGTCACCAACATCGTGTTGGATGCCCTATTTGTGGCAGTTTTCAAGTGGGGCGTTACCGGAGCCGCCGCGGCCACTGTGCTCGGTCAGGTCATCGGTGGTCTGGTTCCTTTTCTCTACTTTGCAATGAAGAAAAACCATCTGTTGTGGTTTACCAAAACAGCATTTGATTTTGAAACCGTCAAACGTACCTGTATCAACGGGTTTTCGGCCTTTATCAATAATGCCGCGTTGTCTGTCGTCAGCATCGTGTTCAATTTGCGGCTAATGGCGTTGATGGGTTCCGACGGCGTGGTAGCATATGGCGTTGTTATGTATGTGACATACATTGTATCCGGTGTATTTACCGGATACGCGACTGGTATTGCTCCGGTGTTCAGCTATAATCTTGGTGCAGATAACACCGAAGAAATTAAGGGACTATTCAAAAAGAGCCTTGTCTCCATTGCTGCCTCTGCCGTTGTGCTGGTAGGCTTCGTCATGATTTTTGCCAGAGTTCTGGCGTCCATTTTCGTCAGCTATGATGCAGGACTGATGGAACTGACCACAGGTGCCATTCGACTTTACAATATTTCTTTCCTGATCTGCGGCTTCAGCATTTTCGCCGCGTCTTTCTTCGCTGCATTGAACAATGTTTGGTATCCAGCATTCTGTCTTTGACAAGAACGCTGGTATTTCAGCTTGGCTGCCTGCTCATTTTGCCCGCTGTCATTGGCAATAACGGCATCTGGCTTTCGGCTACCCTCGCCGAGATCCTTGCTGTCATAGTTGCAGATTTCTTCATTGCAAAAAATCGTGGGAAATATCAGTATTGGTAATGGAGCGCTCCTCTTTTGTCCGGATTGTAAATAATCCTGCCTCATGATATACTCTAAAATGAATTTTTCCTTGGAGTGAATTGGATGCAGAAGTTTTACAAAAAACATGAACTCTGGTTTACGTTAAGCTGGATCATCTTTTATGTGGGGGCCGTCAGCTTTGCAGACGAACTGTCCAGAACCATCGGAACTGAGAAGCTCGTTACACTGCCTCTGCTGCTGGCTATGTGCGCAGTGCTGCTGATCTGGATGAATCGTAACAACCTCTTTTCGACCTTTGGCCTGTGTAAAGGGAGTGTTCCCTCTTCCAAAGTGCTCTGGTACATCCCGCTGGCAGCGTTGATCTCCAGCAATCTGTGGTTTGGCCTTCGGTGGAATCTGTCCGTACATGAAACTCTGCTCTACATCGGCAGCATGATCTACGTGGGTTTCGTGGAAGAAGTGATCTTCCGGGGACTTCTGTTCAATGCCATGTGCAAGGACGGTCTGAAATCCGCTGTGATCGTGTCCAGCCTCACCTTTGGCATCGGCCACATTGTCAATCTGTTCAACGGCAGCGGCGCGCAGCTGGCATCCAACCTCTGTCAGGTGGGCTATACTATAGCAATTGGCTTCCTGTTTGTCGTTCTGTTCCTGAAAACCGGCAGTCTGATCCCCTGTATCGTGACCCACAGCGCGGTCAACTCCATGAGCGTCTTTGCCAACGAAGGAAGTATTACCGTGACGCAGGAGATCTTCAGCGCCATCGCCATTGCGGTGATCGCCCTCGCCTATGCCGTCTACCTCCTGAAAAAGCTGCCTGAATAACATCTGATCTGCGGCTCCGCCAAGTGCGGGGCCGCTTTTTTCTTACTCCGTCTGGCTCAGCTGATAGAAGGCCACAGCGCTGGCAGCGGCCACATTCAGAGAATCCACGCCGTGGGACATGGGAATCCTCACGGTATAGTCACATTGGGCAATGGTGTCAGCGGCCAACCCATCCCCTTCTGTGCCAAGGATGATGGCCAGCTTTTCTTCCGCCAACAGCCGGGAATCCCGAATGGTAACGGAGTCATCACTCAGCGCCATAGCGGCAGTTTTGAAGCCCAGCTCTTTCAGTGTCCGCATCCCATCACCCGGCCAGGACGCCTCATCCCCGCCTAAGAAGGTCCAAGGAATCTGGAACACCGTACCCATGCTGACGCGAATGGCACGTCGATAGAGCGGATTACTGCAGGCGGGGGTCAGCAGAACCGCATCCATATTCAGGGCCGCAGCAGAGCGGAAAATAGCGCCGATGTTGGTGGGGTTCATCACATTTTCGAGGATCGCAATGCGGCGCGCGCCGGAGCAGACCTCCTCCACGGTGGGCACCTTCTGGTTTCCGTTGGCTTTTTTGTAATCTTCTTTCTGTTCCTGCTGGGCGAGCGGCTTTCCTATATCCGTGACATTCTCGAAGGAATTGATGCTCTGCAGCAAGGCCGAGAAGATCATGTGGTTCCGGTGGAGGGAAACAACGAACTGACCCAGCTCGCCAAATCGGTAAACTATCTCTCCCAGACGCAGCGGGAGGTCAAACAGCGAGAGCAGGCACTTTCCGCCGAAAAGGAGCAGTTTATCCGCGGCCTGTCACACGATATTCGCACCCCGCTTACATCCATCATGGCGTACTCCGAGCTGCTTGCCGGAGAAAAGGCGGTTGCTCCGGAGGAACAGGAGAAATATTTGCACCTGATCCACACTAAGGCGGGGTAAATCAAAGAGATGACCGATCTTCTTCTGGATGGCAGCAAACGCAGCCCTGAGTATTTTGAAAATGCCTGTCTGTTGATGGAGCAGCTGGCTGATGAGTTTGAGGGGCATGCTGGAGGACGTTTTCACTGTAAAGACCACCCTCGCTTGTCCCGCGTTCTCCGCCACCTTTGATGTGCAGGAGCTGCAGCGTATCTTTGACAATCTGATTTCCAACGTACAGAAATACGCAGCGCCGGACAAGCCGGTACTGCTGGCCATTTCTGCGGAAAACGGGCAGCTCAACATTCGACAGGAAAATGCCGTCCGCAAGCTGGATGCATCGTCAGAAGGGTATCAGATCGGGCTTAAGAGTATCCGGCGCATCGCTCAAAACTATGGTGGGCGCGTCGAAGTCCGGCAGGACGATGCTATGTTTATGATCAGCATCATACTTTCAGAGATTTGACAGGGTTTCTTTAGAAATCTTTAGAATTGCCTTGGAAATTTCTTCAGAACCTCGTGCTATTCTATCCTCAACAAAGCAAGACACCTAAAAACAAATCAAACAAATCGAAAGTGAGGAAATGAATATGTTGTTAACTTCTCTGGATCTGTTGGTCATCGTCTTTATGGTTCTGGCCTCCGTGAGCCTGCTGGCACTGTCTCTGATGTTCCTGGTGCGTAATCCCCGCATCAAAAAGGTTTGCTTTTACATTGTGGCGCTTCTCGGTATCTACATGGGCTATGTCGGCTTCCGCATCGGCTCAGGTCTCTTCCCCGTGCAGACGGCCCTCGGCGTGCTCGTCGCAGTCGCTGCCATCGCATCCATTGTTCTGGCCTTAACCTGCAAGAACAACGAGAAAAAGTTCAAAATCGCGCGTCTTGTTGCTGCAGGCTCTCTGATCGTTGGTTTCGCCAATGCCTTTATGATCTGAGCGCTTAACCGCAAGGGCACCTCTTGTACCACACAAGGGGTGTTTCCCCATTATTAGAAAGAGTTTGCTTGAAGGAGAACAGGATGAAAATTCTTTGTTTCGGAGACTCCAATACCTACGGATATGACCCGCGTTCCTACTTTGGCGAGCAGTATCCCGCCAAACACCGCTGGGTGGATCTGTTGGCCCGGAAGCTGGACTGCAAGGCTGTCAATGCAGGGGAAAACGGGCGGGAAATTCCCAGACGGGAAGGGGAGCTGCAGTGCTTCGATCTGATGCTCTCCAATCAGAAACCATTAGATTTTCTCCTTGTTATGCTGTGCAGTAATGACCTGCTGCAGGGAAACTCGGTGGAGGCTGTGGCGCAGCGGATGGAAGCCTTTTTGACGAGGATTCCGTTGGAAAATTCGCAGATCGTTCTGATCGGGCCGCCACGGATACGACCGGGTGCATGGATCACGGATAATCGGCTTCTGGAGGACTGCGTGCGGCTCAATACCGCTTACCAGCTATTGACTGAAAAGTTGGGTGTTCGATTCGTAGATGCCACCAACTGGGACATTGAAGTAACCTTTGACGGTGTCCACTATTCGGAAAAAGGACACCAGACCTTTGCAAAAAACCTGTATCTTGCACTGAAATAATGGGTTCATTCGGCCTGCGGGCCTGATGATAGATATTTATTTTGAAGGAGACTGCTGTTTGAAAAAGAACAACACTTTGGAGAGTGTGGGCTGACCGGGAGGTTTGCCAAACATTTTCCGCAAGCCTCCCAGGATTGAAAGTCAACAATTTTAGGAGGGCAAACCCATGAAAAATGACTACATCATTCGTTTGGAAACAAGCAAAGACCATACCCAAGTGGAGCATCTGGTACGGGAGTCCTTTTGGAACGTGTACCAGCCAGGCTGTCTGGAGCATTATGTCCTGCACTGTCTGCGAGAGGATCCGGCATTCGTTCCGGAACTGGATTTCGTGATGGAGAGGGACGGCGTGATTATCGGACAGAACATCTTCGTCCGCGCATCCATCGCCGCTGATGATGGCCGCAACATCCCTATCCTGACCATGGGCCCCATCTGTATCGCCCCAGAGGTGAAGCGTCAGGTACGGAAAGATCCTTTTGGACTACGCTCTGGAGCAGGCTGCGAAATTAGGTGCAGGCACTGTGTGCCTTGAAGGCAACATTGACTTCTATGGCAAGAGCGGCTTTACCGATGCTTCCAACTACGGCATCCGTTATCACGGTCTGCCGGAAGGGGAGGACGCATCCTTCTTCCTGTGCAAGGAGTTGATTCCGGGGTATCTGGATGGAATTACCGGCGAATACGCAACGCCCTCGGGATACTTTGTGGACGAGGCGGAAGCGGAGGAATTTGATAAATGCTTTCCTCCCAAGGAAAAACTGAAACTGCCGAGACAGCTTTGGTAAACAAATGAATGGACGTGCCCCGCCGAAATTCACGGCGGGGCATGGCTTTTATGCTCGATTATGTGTACGCCACAGTTCATACATCTCTTTTGGCGTTTCCTGCATCCCCCGCTTGAACCACTCATCGATCCAACCATACAGACCATAGGAGAAATACGCCGTTGTATAGGCTACTATATTGGACTGTTCCGGTTTGGGACCGCACGCAGACCGAATGCTTTCCAGAGTCAGATTGGACAGATTTTGCTCATATAGCATGATACATAGTTCTCCGTTGTCCCAGTAGTGCTCAAAAATTGCTTCTACCAGATTGAAATCAGGCTTTTGGATCGCATTGATCCACCAATCGTCCAACAAAGCCTTCAGATGTTTGGTGATCACATCTTCTTTACTTTGGAAATTGCGGTAGAACGAGGCCCTTCCAACACCGGCTTCGTCGCAAATCTGGCTGATCGATATATCACTCAAACGGTTGGTCTGCATCAGCTTCAAAAGGGCATCTGTGATATGCCTGACCACATAAAGATTTCTCCCCTCGTTGCTCATTGCTGATACAGTTTTATCTGTTTGTCTCATTTTCTGACCCCCCATTGACGAGCTTCTTTTCTGCTGATAC
This sequence comes from Pusillibacter faecalis, assembly GCF_018408705.1. Classification (GTDB taxonomy): domain Bacteria; phylum Bacillota; class Clostridia; order Oscillospirales; family Oscillospiraceae; genus Oscillibacter; species Oscillibacter faecalis. The sequence goes on along the minus strand of NZ_AP023421.1, from coordinate 244,882 downwards.
AATCACATCGCTGATACATTTGTATCAGCATATAATACCAAATCAAAAAAGTCAAGGACAACTGCCCGAATAAGCAGTGCATCAAGGGGATCACGGATGAAACGAATCATAAAAACAATTTTTAAAATACTTGCCGTCATTTTTCTGGTGCTCATACTTATTGCTGCAGGCATCTATTTCTTTGTGCTACAATATCCCAATCTGAAAGAAAACCCCAAAGTTGATAAGTGGTATCGCATTACCACGGATGAAATGAAAACATCCGAGGGCGATCCTTATCGAGCCTTTTTCAAGAAAGGCTCCGAAAATAAAGTCATGGTCTATTTTTCGGGCGGCGGTGTCAGCATAAACGAAGAAGCGGCAAGAAGCGATACCTATTTTACCTCTGAAGTCGGCATTGATATGCTTGCCAATGTCACGATGAACATGGGAGGTCTTGCATCTGATATAGAGGGAAGTCCTTTTGCCGATTGGTGCATCATTCTGCTCCCTTATGCAACAGGGGATTTCCACGCGGGAACGGGGGAGTTCCATTATACGGATACCGACGGAACCGAGAAGATCCTGTACCATAACGGATATATCAACTACTCCGAAACCATGAAAAAGGTTCTTGCGCTGGCCGGAGTCGACGATCCGGACACGGTCGTTGTTACAGGATACAGCGCAGGCGGTTTCGCTGCTGCACTGCTGTCGGATGATGTATTCACAAACTATTTCCCCAACGCACGAAGCAAAAATGTTCTGGTCGATGCCGCGCTTCTCCTGCACGATGATTGGCACAGCATTGCAACCGATGTTTGGGAAACTCCAAAGGAGATCTCGGATAAATTGGTCAGTAATAACCTGACATTGGACTGTTTGAAATCTCTGCGCGAAAAATATGGAGAGGATATCCATCTCTTATTTGATTCCTCTACCAGAGACGGCGATTTAGCAAAAGCACATGCGGGGATAGGTGCCACAGAGGTCACAGAGAAAGACGCAGACCTTTATCAGCAGATTCTAAAAGAAACCATTCCGCAATTTCAGGAAATCGGCGTAGGCGTGTTCATCTGGGACGACATTCCCTGGTACGATGATCCCCGGAATTTGACCTCACATACGATCATAGCAACCCCTGCAGTATGGCTTCCTTTTGAAGAACAGAAACAATCTGTGACAGGCTGGCTGGCAGATGCGATCAATGGAAAAATAATGGATTATGGCATTGATCTGGTAAATAAAACTTACGACTAAATAAAACGAGGCACCACAGGATCTCTAAAAATCCTGTGGTGCCGTTTCGTTAGAGGAGAACGGCATGGCCGCCCGAGTTTCGGGTGGCTTTTTTGCATATCATTTGTAAACATTTTGTAACAAATGCTATATTGCTCTGAAAATTGTCCCAAACGGCCCTTTCAAAACGGGATAGTTAATGAAAGGGAATTTTCCTTTCAAAACTGAATGACCGTCCGGATGAGATACTGTTTCGGGAAAGTCTGCCGTGACCTGCGAAAGCCGCAGCAGACCAAGGACAGAACTACGGCGTCCCAAGGCAGGGAGGCTAGGAACCGCATCCGGGAAAAACGGCAATCAAATTCACCGCAGTCAGCGCATAAACCTATTGAGAAGGGAGGGAGCAGGATGCCAAAATACGCGGAGTTTCTGAACTGCACCGGCACACCAAAGGCGGAAAAAGCCTTTTTACTGGAATATCAAAAGGCCGTCCTGCTCACCTTGCAAAAGGAGGGGATCATCGACCAGTTCCAGTTGGAGGAATGCATCAAAAAAATGGAATTACAATATCGGTAAAGGAAAATTACATAATAGAAATAACGAGGTTCGCACATTCGACAAATACCGCTTTTTGCGCTACTCTGACCCGGAAAGGAGGGATTTTTATGATTCAGGTTGCGGCCTATTGCCGTGTATCCACCGACAAGGAAGATCAGGCCAACTCATTTGAAACCCAGCAGCGCTATTTTCGGGAATGGATCGATCGGAACCCGGAGTGGATGCTGCAGGAGATCTACGCCGACGAGGGCATCTCCGGTACCAACACCAAAAAGCGAACCCAGTTCAACCGCATGATCCGGGCAGCTCGGGAGGGCAAAATCGACCTGATCATCACCAAGGAGGTCAGCCGTTTTGCCCGAAACACCGTGGATACGTTGGAGTACACCCGTGAACTGCGAAAGCGCGGGATCGGGGTGCTGTTTCTCAATGACAACATCAACACCATGGACGCGGACGGAGAGCTGCGGTTGACCATCATGTCCTCCATTGCCCAAAACGAGAGCCGCATGACCTCCGACCGGGTAAAATGGGGGCAGAAGCGCTGTATGGAACGAGGCGTAGTGTTCGGCGGCTCGCTTTTGGGCTACGATGTCGTGGGTGGTAAAATGAAGATCAATCCGGAGGGTGCCAAAACCGTCCGCACCATCTTCCACAAGTACTTAAACGAACGAAAAGGCTCTGGCGTGATCGCCAAAGAACTGCGAGAAGAAGGCATCCCGTCCAGCCGAGGCAATCTCAAGTGGACGGCACCCACGGTACTGAAAATTCTGAAAAACGAGAAGTACTGCGGTGATCTCATCCAGCAAAAGACCTACACTCCGGATTACTTAAGCCACGAAAAGAAGTACAACAAAGGTCAACTGGATTTTGTGGTACTTCGCGATCACCATGATCCCATTATCGACCGGGAGACTTGGGAGGCCGTCCAACGAGAGATGGCACGACGTAACATCGGAGACAGCCAGAAAAGCGGACACGGCAACCGTTATCCGCTCTCCGGCAAGCTGAAATGTGCCGAATGTGGCAGCAGCTTCATGTCCCGGACAAAAAAGAACCGCAGCGGTGTGCCCTATAAGATCTGGCGCTGCGGCAAGGCCACCACCGAGGGCAAGCTGCACACCGACGCGCAGGGCAATCCCATGGGCTGTGACGTGGGACGGCAGATTCGGGAAGATGTTGCTATGGACATTCTAAAGCGTGCTGTGGCGGCCGTAGAGCTGGACAGGGAAGAGGTCATCCGAAACCTCTCCCGCATCGTGGAGGGCGTTCTGAAGGACAGCAGGGACGACGGCAGTGCCGACCTGAAGCGGCTGAACCGTGAACTGGAAGGGGAGAAGGAGAAGAAGCAGCGGGCGCTGGAGGAATTCTTTGACCGTACCATCTCCAAAGCGGACTTCCAGTTCATGAACGAGCGCTGCGACCGAAAAATCGCCCAGATTCAGGAGCAGATCGCCGTGATCGAAAAGCGGCGCAAGCTGGATACCCAGACTACCGGTGTGAAAAAGGACGTTCGGGAGGCCATCAAAAGCATCGTAAAAGGGGAGAGGGACAGCAACGATTTCTATGGCCGTCTGTTACACCACATGACCCTCCACAGGGACGGAAAAGTGGAGGTTTCCCTGAATTTACTGCCTGCACGGTGGTATTTTGTACTGGACGGCCTTGCGGAGTATGAAGTGCAAAAGGCGGTTCAAAGCGCTTCCGCGGTACCAATATCGGTTAGCAGGCCCTTCAACTCTGGATAAGGCATGGAGTACCGCTGACTTAAATACCGCAGGGAGGCCCCCAGTTCACCGTCTGGACCGCCATACTGGGAGATGATGATGGAGGCCAGCTTCGGGTTGGTATTTTTAATTTTTACCGGATATTGGAGCTTTTTCTCATAAATAAACATCAGTCGTTCCCTCCTTCGTCCCACGGCCAGGGGTCTTTCAGCCAGGCATAGCCGTCCTCCGGCGTCAAGTCAGTTTGAAGCAGGGGACCATACATTTTCTGGTATTTTTCCCGACCCTCTTTAGCCAGCTTGATATAGGACCAGTAAAGCTGCAAAACCTCTTGGTCGTTAGAGTGTGTTACCAGATACAAACCCAGCTCGTCAATCGCAAAGTCCAGAGCCATCAGCTCCACCAATGCCGTATTTGCCATCTTGGTTTTCGCCTGAATTGCTGCCTTAAACGGCAGGTCCAGGCCGGGGAATAACGTACCTGTCTGCAAGGCTTCCATGCGGCTGAACCGGACGGGGTTTGGTTCCTGCATGGGAATATAGGGAAACACCAGAGATGCGCAGCAGCCGGGGAGGGAGCCCTGACCTACACCACAGTTGTTCTCAGGCGTCTGATTCGGTTTTTCCATCTGCAATGTGTCCTCCTTGGAAAACGTAGCGCACAGCCACAACCCGCGCGCTCAATCCATCTTATGCAGCAAGGAGGGAAGCTGCCCTTGATTTTAAAATGGAGAATACATATAATAGAGCATATGGGATAGGCTGTGGGGCATACGCTCTATAGGGGTGTTTTCAGATGTTTCTTGTGATTCGAAAGCCATGGCTTTGGGGCGCCGGCCTTTTCTGTTGTTTTTTTCTAGGATTGGCCGCTGTTTTATGGAGTGGACACCAAACTCCGGTAGCAGCTTTTTCTACGCAGAAGGAAGGACCCATCACGGTTGTCGTGGACCCAGGCCATGGCGGAGAGGATGGCGGAGCCAGTTCTGCTGATGGCGCATTGGAAAGCCATATCAATCTGGCTGTAGCAACGCGGCTGTATGATATGCTGCGCTTCACAGGCCAGCGGACTATCATGACCCGCTCCACGGAAGATGCAATCTATACAGAGGGTGACACGATCCGGGCGCGGAAGGTCTCAGACACACACAATCGTGTGTCAATTGTGAACCATGCAGAAAATGCAGTTTTGCTCAGCATTCACCAAAATAGCCTCCCTTCCTCACCGGCCACGCATGGAGCCTTTGTGTTCTGGAACCAGGAGGCGGGGGCTGAGGAGCTTGCTGGAGTGATGCAGGATACTTTGAACTGCACCATCAACATTGGGCATGAGAAGCGGGCAAACCGTGTCCCAGGCACCATTTATCTCATGGGGCATGTCACGGCGCCCGGCATTCTGATTGAATGCGGTTTTCTCTCCAACGCAGAGGAAGCGCAAAGGCTCCAGCAACCGTCCTACCAACTGAAATTGGCCACAGTGATTACCGCCGGATATTTGAACGCTTTGGCCGGAGAGGAAACAGCATGAAACAAAAGACGATGTTCTATTGCACTGAATGCGGAAACGAGACGCCAAAATGGGCAGGGAAGTGCCCCGCATGCGGTGCGTGGAATACCATTGTAGAGCAACCCGCCCGCATCGGCGGGAAAGAACAGAGAAAGAGTGGGCATCCCCTACAGCCGTTACGCAGACCTCACCCGGTCACAGAGCTGCAGGGGAGTGAAGAACTCCGCTTTCCAACGGGGATGGGGGAACTGGACCGTGTTCTCGGCGGAGGAGCCGTTCAAGGTTCCTTGGTGCTGGTAGGCGGAGCACCCGGCATCGGCAAGTCCACGCTGATGCTTCAGATCTGCAGCAAGTTGTGTGAGACATCGAAAGTTCTCTATGTATCTGGAGAGGAGTCCGAGCATCAGCTCAAGCTGCGGGCACAGCGGCTAAAAGTGGAGAGTGACTGTCTGTATGTCCTCTCTGAGACAAATCTAGGAGAGATCCTGGAGCTTGTTGCAGAGGAAAAACCAGATGTGCTAATTGTAGACTCTATCCAGACCCTTTACAATGATGCGCTAGAATCTCCGGCGGGAAGCGTCAGCCAGGTCAAGGATTGCACCATGTCCCTGATGCAGATGGCGAAGGGGCAGGGGGTTACCGTATTTGTCATTGGGCATGTGAATAAAGAAGGGGCGATCGCTGGCCCCAAGGTTTTGGAGCATATGGTGGACTGCGTTCTCTATTTTGAGGGAGATCAGCACACCACATACCGAATTCTTCGGGCAGCAAAGAACCGCTTTGGCGCTACCAATGAGATTGGTGTCTTTGAGATGCGGGATGTGGGCTTGGCGGAGGTGGAGAACCCATCGGAGATGCTCCTCTCCGGCCGCCCGGAGGATGCGCCAGGTACCTGCGTCACCTGTGTGATGGAAGGGGTGCGCCCGGTGCTGGCGGAGATTCAGGCTCTAGTGGGAACGGCCAGCGCTGGGAATCCCAGGCGCACCAGCAATGGATTTGATTATAATCGTGCTTCTATGTTGTTGGCAGTACTGGAAAAGCGCGGGGGGCTTAAAGTTTCTGCCTGTGACGCATACCTGAATATTATCGGCGGGCTCTGGTTGGACGAGCCAGCCGCCGATCTCGCTGCAGTGGTAGCGCTGGCCTCCAGCTATCTGGACAGGTCTGTGCCACATGATTTGGTAGCGATTGGGGAGGTGGGGCTGACTGGAGAGCTCCGCATGGTCAGCCAGTTGGAACAGCGGATTTCTGAGGTACGTCGGCTAGGATTTAAACGATGTTTGGTTCCGGTCCATCGGACGCTTCCGGAATTTCCAGGCCTGCAGCTAATCCCGGTTCGGAATATCGGTGAGGCGATCCGAGCCGTGCTCCGTCCCTCGGGATAAAATGGACACAGGCGCCGCCAAGCGCGGGCATGCCGGCAGCTGCAGCGCTGTCTAGTGTACATAAGCCTTCAGACTGGTAAACACATTCACTGGTACATGGAATCAAGCTCATACGAACACCATCCGTTCCTGTTGATCTTGCAATTAGCTTGACCCGGATTCACGATTTTATGATTTACAGTAGAAAGGGGGTTTGTGGATATCTTATTACAATTGAGCAAAATAATACAATTGTTCAGTTATCAATTTTTATACTATTTTTTTAGTTAATTTATATATATTTTTTTGTTTCTATTTTAGTTCACGGGAGTATAGTTTTTAGTCTTTATCAGCTAACCGCGCGGTGCTTGGTGTCACTCGGCACCATTGACATCAAGAGAGGTCAATGGTGCCGAGTGTTTTTCAGCTCCTATCGGGAGACTGATCTTTATTTACAATGAAATAATCTTTCTTTTTAGTACGATCACGGAACCAGGAACCAATATACCATAACAAACGAATGACCAGCAAATAAGGGATTCCATAAACAAACAATAAAATCACAGAAACAATTTCAGAATTAGTCATCCAAATAAAATCTCCTTTGCATTTTTTGAACGATAAGTGCCCTTATAATCTTTACTATACTCTTTAGTCCTCTTATCAACAGAGCGAGCCCAATCAAGACCAGAACTGACAGCGCCAGAAACACCTTCATCACCAGTTAAAGCAGAAGTAACAGCAGAAATTAAACCATACATACTAGAGGGATAATTAGCAGCAATATACTTTTGCATATCACTTCCATAACGCATAGCGGAAGCACTAGCATAAGAGCCCTTCAAATGCTGATCTGCGGAATAACGAGAAGCCGCAGCTGCTACCTCAGCAACAATCTTTTGCATAGCGGTATATTTTTCCGCAACAGCTTCTTGAGTACGAGCGGAGACGTTAGCGGCTTCAAGCTGCGTATTAGCCGCTAGAATGCTTCCTAAGAGATTCACAATGGCACCCGATGCGGAGGTATCGGCATCGCCTTTCGCACCAGCAGAAGTCACGCCAGAGGCCGTAGCACCACTTCCAACAGATGCACCGTTGCCATTCATAGCAGACAACACAGGATTCAGGCCAGCGGCCATCAAATCTTTTACCTCACGTTGATGCGCAGTATTAGACATATACTCTTGCCAAGCACGATTTTTTGCGGCTTCCGTAGAATTAAACTGCATAGCCTTAGCATTTTGCGCTTCCTGCCACTCTCTTTGAATCGTAGCCTGCTCGGCATTAAAAGCAGAATTAGACTGAGCAATACCTTGAATCCGTCCAATCTGATCAGCGGCTTGATTAGCGGCGGCAAAAACGGCACTAGAACGGCCGGAAGAGCCACCGGTAGAAGAAGTATGACCCTGGGGTAAAAACTCCTGTGCAGAGGCCATACGAGCGGCTTTAGAGGCACTATAAGTAATCGGTAATGCCATTCTATATCAACTCCTTTATTTATGTCAAGAGGGGCCGAAGCCCCTCTTTTTAGTGATGATCAATAAGACCGGGAATAGAATACATCGGCATAGGCCGGGTGCAATAATTCTTCACATAGATATCAGCAAAGAACTGATTAGCCAGATCGGAAGAAACAGCAAGTACACGATCAATGGTCTTTCCATCTTCCTGAATCCATTCGGCAGACAAAGAAGGTAGCTTGGAGTAATCGTCAGCCAGATGCCACACATCGAGAGATTGAGCGTACTGGGAGCGCATTTCACCGGTAACCTGATTAGGCTTGTACCGATACTCAGCCCATGCTTCTTGATAACCAAAAACTTCATCGTCAGTGTCGTTACCCTGAGCGTAAATCTCCTTATTCTTGATAGCCTGCTCACCGATATTTGCAAACACCGGCCAATAGTAATCAAACTTATCCTTGCGGCTCCACAAGCGGTTAAGGCCCTGCTGATAGGTATGGTCATAACGGGCAACCATGACGCCGATAATAAAACCATGCTCCGTGAAAGACTTGGTAAAGTCGGAATGGCTGTCAGTAGTAAGAGACATACCGACAACAGTACCTTGCGGAGTATTCACAGATTCACCAGTACCAGACTGCTGGATAACCTGATTCACGTTGATGGGAGTGCGATTACCGCCAAGATATTCAGGACGCTGCAAACGGGCATCCGGGGAAGTCACACCAAAGAAGCTCCGCACAACCTCAGTATAGCGGGAGCCACCACGAGCCTGCTTCTCGTAGAATTTCTGAATCTGGAAAGCAAGGCGGAGCTGATTGATAGTTGCAACAGCCGCATCACCAGAATCAAGAGCCCAAAGATTATTAGGGATGATCTTATTAGCAGAACCATTAAACTGACTATTTGTAGTAACAACGCCAAAAGACGAATTTTGAGCAGTTGGGTCACCAATAGCACCACTATTGCCAGTATTTCCACGCAGTTGATTTACTTGTCCAGTCCATTGCTGGCCAGCATTATTAAAAGTAGCAGTATAGGGAACAAAAGTCAAACCAACACTACCGGGATTCGGGACAGTATTAGACTGAGCAACAACAGGATAAGGACCAGCAGTACCAACAGGAATAGTCACATCCGGTCCTTTCTGAGGAGCAGGAAGGGCAGATGTAAAATAATCGTGGTATTTGCAGGCGATGTAAGGTAAACCGCCTTTCGCTACATCAGTGACAAAAGTTCCCGTATTAACACCAGCCACGGTAGAATCGTCAGTAGGAACAACCAAAGGGTCTTGCAAGTTTTCATCACGGAACCACTCATTCATGATAAGAGCATAAGCCCTAAAGGGCAGAGCAGAAACAGACAAACCAGAAACGCCTGTAGGAACACCAAAATAATCTGCAAGGGTACCGACTTGCCAACCACCTGCCGGAGCAGTAATTTGAGGAATCGAATACTCCGTCTCAGGAATCCATGCACTTTCTGTGTTCTCACCACAAAACTCCTTCCAGTGATCCCATACCAAACGGTTGGGCACAAAGAAATAATAAGTATCGAGATAAACATTATCCATCATAGGAGTGAGCAGGGTCTGCATACGTACCACACGGGACGTTTTCACATTGAACGTATCTCCGGGAAGAACCTCTTCCAAAAAGAAGGGGACAATATTACCGGCATTGAAAGACGTTTTCAGGCTGGCAGAGCGGTCAAAGCGGGAACGCTGGATATCTACACGAGGCAGAAGGGAAAAATGGGATTCTGTATTGCGATTCATTCTGTAACCTCCTTAGCAGGCTCAGGCTGTTCAGGCTCAGAAGCCGGCTCAGCCTTAATACCGAGACGATCAAGAAAATCTGGTTCACCAGAAGCGGCAAGAAACTCACTGAAAGAATGGCCGAACTTTTCACGGGTCTCAACAGGGAGGGCCATGAACTGCCGTTCCATTTCATTCATGTGATTCAGGGCTTCGGCATAGGTCTTGGGGAAGTCCAACACATCACCGAAAAAGCCTTGCTGTTTGGAAAGAGCTTCCGCATCACCATTCGCATACCGCTTCATGAGTACATGGATATCAACGCTTTCCGCATGGGACTGAATTTCATCATACAAATTGATCTCTCCGGTCTCCTCAAGCACCACACGACCTTTTTCATCATAGTGGCCGCCATAGGTCTTATGAATCCGGGAACCAGGCTCACAGGTCACACGCTGCCGATCATACTGCGTTCTAAACATCATTCGTCTTCCTTTCTCAGACACACAGTAGCGTCACAAATGAACTGGGGAGGGAACTCCGGCATAATTTCACCGGTCTCATTATCAAAAGAACCAACACGATAAAGACCGAAGTCATTCGGATGGGACTTCATCAAAGAATCCGGATGCCGTACAGCATGCTCAAAATTCCGCATAGCAGAAGCATTATTAAAATCAACGGTAGGGAGCATAAAGGTGGTCTTGGCGTCCCTGATAACATAAATTCCATAAGTCATTTCAAATACCTCCAAAAAATATCACTGGCATGCGTAATACAGCGAATATCATCCAAAGAGTAAACACGGGAAAAAGGTACACTCTCATTCATCCGATCAAATGCACAAACAGCAAATAAATTCGGGTCTTGCTCCATACGCTTAATAGAAACACCTTCAAAACCAAGACGAATCATAAATTTACGAAAAGACCGAACCTCATGCGGCTGTGAAGGTTTCATAACCTAATACCTCCACGGAAAATCTTCGGAGCAATATTGATCTTCTTGCTCTTGGCAGCAGTACGAGTAAACACCTTCTTGTCCTTCTTTTTCTTCATTCTACTCATGTAAAGACCTCCTCAAAGACTTCAACTTATTCACCTGAGCAGCTTCCTCAACTTCCAAAAGTTCATCACCTGTCAAAGAAGTACGAGTCAACTTTGCTTTCTGGGATTCAATCGCCATTCGCTTTTTTATTTCTTTAAGCTCGGCACTCCTTAAAGGCTGATCTACCTCAAAAAGCTTTTCAAAATAGCGGGGAGGACGAAACTTCTTACCACCTTTTGGCGTTGAAATGTTTATGTAATCTGTATCAAAAAGTGTAGGGTGCGTGTCATAATAATTGCGCGCAATTCCAGGCCTCCGGGACATGAGTGTAAACTCAGGCTGAATATTGTGTTTTCCATAAAAATCTGCTTCCTTTCCTTTCAACTTTTTCATAACATAGCGGGCAGTATACGCACAGGATTCCCAAGTAACTTCACCAACGACCACAAAACCATAAGGCCAGCACTCTTGAAGGGAAGGGGAGTTGTAATAGGTGTAAAGCTCTCCACCTTCACGAACTTTCTTATATGGGATTAAATCGGAAAGATGCAAGCCAAAAATTATGGCATGATAATGAGGGCGAAACGTCTGGGAACCATATTCACCACAGGCGAAAAACCTAATCTGATCGTCAGGAAAATGCTTCCGGATTCGCTTCATCAACAACTGAAAATCACGTTTTTGAAGGGTCATAGCAGGGAAGGCCTCTCCGGTCTCCGGGTCTGGATAATAAGTACGTGGTACATGGTCATCATCATAGGTGAAGGTACAGAAATAGGCCGAATCATGATACTGCAATTCCAACATACAGCGGTTCGCCCATTGGCGGGAATATTCAAGCCGACAGCCGACACACTTACCACAGGGAATCTTTATCAGCATATCAATCGGATAATCTTTACCACGATAATAAACTGTCTTTTGATTGTCATTGACAGGATGACCGAGAAATTTTATAATTTTCTTGCCATTAGCATCTACACCCAGACACAGAGCGTTCATAGGATGGTAACAACTCACAGAACTGCAACCACATCATCATAAAACCAAGCAACTTTATGATCTCCATACAAAGAAACTGCGGTACGAGCACGAAGGAAACTTCTATCAGCACCCTTCACAATGAGAAGTTCATCATCACTAGACCATGCTTCGTTGAGTTCAAACAAATTCCGAAATGACATACAAAAACCTCCAATAATTTTTTTGGGAAGGAGCACCGTGGAATAAGAATATCACATTAAACAAAATAAAAATTTTGTTCAATGTGATGGAGGGGAAAAATATATTTTGATTGAAAATCCCCACATTCCACACTACAGCCATGACAGATTACCGGTACGACGCACCACAGATTTTGCGGGACTTTCTATCCTATCATGAAACCATTAAGGCACACTCCAAGCGTACAGTTGATGAATATTATCTGGACTTGCGTAATTTCTTTCGTTATATGAAGCAAATCCGGAACCCACAGCTCGCTCAAAAATCCTTAGATGAAATTGATATATTAGATGTCGATTTGGATTTTATCGCATCCGTCACGCTGACCGACGTCTATGGTTATATGACTTATCTGAGCCGGGACCGCATACAGCACCAGAACAGCCCTAGATCAGAGTATGGATTGAACGCAGCATCCCGCGCGCGAAAAATTGCTACAATTCGCTCTTTTTACAATTATTTGACGAATAAGATGCATCTACTTCGTGAAAATCCTGTCAAGGATATGGACTCTCCGAAGTTAAAAAAGACTCTGCCAAAGTACTTGACCCTGGATGAGAGCTTACAGCTTTTACAAGCTGTGGGTGGCAAGAACCAGGAGCGGGATTACTGTATTTTGACATTGTTTTTAAACTGTGGGCTGCGAATTTCAGAACTGATTGGACTGAACCTCAGCGATCTCCAAGGGGAGTCGCTACGTGTTTTGGGAAAAGGTAATAAGGTTCGGATTATTTACCTGAATGATGCCTGTCAAGACGCGCTCAAGCGCTATCTGGCAGTTCGCCGTCCAATTACTGGGCGTGACCAGAATGCCATGTTCCTCTCCTCACGTAACGAGCGGATCAGCCGGTCCATGGTCCATAGCATGGTTAAAAAACAGCTGGAAGTGGCTGGCCTCGACAGCAGTCAGTACTCCTCTCACAAACTACGGCACACTGCCGCTACACTGATGCTCCAAAATGGAGTGGATGTCCGCGCGGTTCAGGAGGTTCTGGGACACGATCACTTGAATACCACGGAAATTTACACGCATATTGATAATGAATCTCTGCGAATTGCTGCAAAGGCAAATCCCTTGTCAAATGTTAAGTTACAAAAGAAACCACAGGAAAATGAATGACCGGAGCGAGTTAGCACTCGCCCCGGCCTCCATTAAGGCAGCATGGTTCCTTCAATATGGATGAATCGAATATCTCGATATTCATAGGTGGCTAGCGGACGATTGTCAGCGTCATAGCTGTGGGCTGCTACTAAGATATTCTCCGGTGTAATAGGGTCTCCAACAGACACAACCACTGGCGAGTGCTGAAATGCCTCTCCGCTAAAGGATAGTTGGATAATATCACCAGGCCGGATTTCTTCCATAGTGCTGTCTCTGCCCATAGGACCTACAGAACGGCCCTGTCTGGTCAGGAAATTATAGAAATATGGAACACCGGTCCAAGCAGGAGCCTTTTGATTGGAATCAATATAATACCAGCCAAATGTAGGTGTAAAGTTCATCACTCCGCTACCGGCAAAAACGCACTGTGATGCAAAATTGGTGCAATCACCACCCAAATGTTCATAGTCATAAAATGCTGGGTTGCGCCCGTATGCCCATTGGTGAGCGTATAGCACGACAGCGTTTCGATCATAGTTTGCCGCAAAGCGCATTGCGCCCCCCTCCCTTCCTATCTCAGTCTATGTGTAGATAGGCTCTGAGGACACCGCATCGGCGTGGCAAAAATAATGGTGCAATGCTTTTAAGCATTGCACCATTATTTTATTCGTTATCCCAGTTATGCCAGACATTCTGCACGTCATCATTGTCCTCCAGCATGTCAACAAGTTTTTGCATGTTTTTCAGGTCTCCCTCACCAGAGAGAGTGATATAGTTCTGGGGAACCATTTCAACCTGGGCACTGATAAAGCTATATCCCTTTTCCTCCAGCACCTTCACAACATTGTTGAACGCATCTGGATCACAAGTGATTTCCAAAGCCGGACCATCTGCTTCAAAATCTGCTGCTCCAGACTCCAGCGCATCCATCATCACAGTATCCTCGTCCAGCTCTCCATCTTCGTTGTCGATGACAATGACACCCTTTTTGTCAAAGGACCAACTGACACACCCTTGGGCACCCATGTTACCATTGCACTTGTCAAAGGCGTGGCGCACTTCCGGCGCGGTACGCTGGCGGTTGTCAGTCAGTGCTTCTACGATGACGGCTACACCACCAGGACCATAACCTTCGTATGTGACCGCCTCATAGTTTTCCGTACTGCCGGCACCTAAAGCCTTGTCGATAGTACGTTTAATATTGTCATTAGGCATATTCACTGCTTTCGCCTTGGCGATGACTGTTGCTAGACGGGAGTTATTGTTGGGATCACCGGAGCCCCCCTCCTTGACGGCAACAATGATCTCCTTTGCAATTTTGGTAAAGGCGGCACTGCGCTTGGCATCTGCGGCCCCCTTTGTTTTTTGAATATTATGCCATTTGGAATGTCCGGACATGGTGGTTTATTCTCCTTCTACGTAATATTGAATCACTTCTCGATGAGAAGCGGATTTATGAACAGTAATCTGGGAAAACTGAGCTTTCAGGTATGCTACCAACTTTCTACAGACTGGGTCCTCTGTTGGGAAGTGCCCTGCATCAATGAGGTTGATTCCCTTTCCCGCCGCATCCAGAAACTGATGATAGTTCAGGTCTGAGGTAATAAAAGTGTCACAGCCGGCAGCAATAGCGGCGCTCTCAAAATCTCCGCAGGCCCCGCCGCCTACCGCAACCTGGTAAACCGGCCGACCAGCATCTGCATAGCGGATGCCATTGCAGTTCAAAGCCTTTGAAACATGCCTAATAAAATCGGGCAGCATCAGCGGCGCAGACAAGTTACCCATGCGGCACAACCCTGCCTCACCTCTCAAGGGTCCAGGGTCGATCAGCTCCAGCACAGATGCTAGACAATCGTTCACACCTCCCTCAGCTGCATCCAGATTGGTGTGCATACAAATCACGCAAATATCATGTGTTAGCAGCTTCATCAATAGGTGTCCCTGCGGTGTATCACTTCGGATTGTCTGCACAGGCAACCATTTACAATTCATGACAGGGTGATGCGCTACAATCAGCTGACACCCTTCAGCGATTGCCTCATCGGCCACAGCCTCTGTGATATCCAATGCCACCAGAATACGAGTGACCTCTTGCTCTGGAGAGCCCAACAAGTGACCTACATTGTCCCAGTCCATGGCGCTCTCACGGGGAGCCAACTGAAAAAGCCGCTGTTCAATTTCCTGGACCGTTGGCATGGCGCCACTCCTCTCTCATAGACAATAATGCGGTAACAATCTCTCGCAATCTGTCCGCTTTTTCATAGTCATCCGGCCGCTCTGAATGTCTCAATCCTGCAATAGCACTCTGTAGACGAATAATTTTTTGAATTATGTAAGTATCACCCAGAGGGTCCTGCCGGAGAAACGCACCGCCCCATAGCTGTCCTGTGGAAAGCCGCATTTGCCCCGCGATAACCTCCATACATGGGTATATGGTGCCGCGGTCCAGCACAAGGGCTTCCCGTTTGATCGCATAGCCATGGTCCATTAAGAAAAGCCGGAGCGCTTCGCTGCGAGTCATCGGCTGTAATAACAGCGTATGATGTCCCATCGCCGTCCAAGGAGCCGCTGATAGAATCGCCGCAATAGTTTCACCGCCCATACCGGCTATCACAATGGTATCTACCTCGTCTGGTGTGATACAGGTTAATCCATTACATAAACGGCAGTCGATCTCAGTACCATATGTTTTGGCAGTCTCCTTTGCCCGCTGAAGCGGGCCGGGCCGCAGATCACTCGCAATGGCAGATGCCACCTGGCCCTCCAATACCAACCACACAGGCAGATAGGCATGGTCAGTACCGATATCTGCAAGTCTGGTACCTAGAGGCACCCAATCAGCCAGCCTCCGTAACCGGGGCGTCAACTCCAATCCCCTGGCCAAATCGAATCCCTCCTAAGCTCTGTGTAAGGACGCATGCGGAGTCATTCCGCATGCGTCCTTGTAGATTTACGTTTACTGGGCCTTGTTCGCCTCTTCATTTACCAGCTTCAACAGCTTCTCTACGTCTACACCGTGAACAGCACAGGCCTCCTCCACGGTTTCACCGCGAGAAGCCCCGCAACCCAGACAATGCATACCAATGGACAGAAAAATCGGTGCAGTCTGAGGTGCAATATCCAGAATGTCACCAATAATGGTGTCTTTTGTGATGTTGATCATAGTAGGTTGTCCTCCATTTGAAATTTCAACAATTTCATTATACTGTATCATAGGCATAAATTCAATAGAAATTCCAAGAAAATTATAGAAACTACCCATTTCAGACATAAAAAGTGGCATCCGTGAAAGACGGACGCCACTTTTTTGCAAGAAACAAAACAGAAAATCAGTTTCTTAGCCCTGCTCACGCATCTTCGCGAAGCACTCGCTGCAGTAGACAGGGCGGTCAGACTTGGGCTCAAAGGGAACTCTCGCCTCACCACCGCAAGCGGCACAAACAGCCGTGAAATACTCACGAGGGCCGCGGGCGGCATTCTTGCGCGCATCGCGGCAAGCCTTGCAGCGCTGGGGCTCATTTTGGAAACCGCGCTCTGCGTAAAATTCCTGCTCACCAGCGGTGAACACAAATTCCTGGCCGCACTCTTTGCACACTAAAGTCTTGTCTTCGTACATGTTTTTACCCTCTCTTTGAAAAGAAAAATATATTGCGTTCAGCTTCTGCTGACATCGCCGGAAAAAAGCTGCTGTGCCACCTTGCGTCGGATACGCTGCACAGCGTTGTCCACGGACTTTGGAGGCTTGCCGACCAGTTCGGCAATTTCCCTGCATGAAAGACCGTCTAAATAGTACTCCAAAATCTTTGCTTCAAATTCGGACAACTGTTTCCGGACTCCAGATAAGAGGGCCGCCGTATGTTCCCGGTCGATAATAAAATCTTCCGGATTGCGCTGCTCCAGATGATTGGTTCCAGAGGTGTAGGAATTGCTGTCAAAGTAGGGAGTATCCAGAGAAATCGACTGATTTAAGGCCTTATGTTTTTCCCGCGCCGCAGCACGGAGAACCGAATACAGCCGATTGCGAATGCAGATTTCTGCAAAGGTTCGAAAAGTTGCCTCTTTTTCAGCATCAAATTCTCGAACTGCTTTAATGAGACCTACCATCCCCTCCTGGGTTAAATCCTCACTGTCTCCGCCTGCTAAAAAAAACGGGCGTGCACAAGTACGAACCAGACGATTATACCGTGTAACCAGAGTTTCTTCTGCTATACGGTCTCCAGCAGAGGCCAGAGTACAGAGCTCTTCATCTGATAAAAGCTGAGGATCTTTGGTAAAATTCTCATAAGATTTATATATCATGTATTATACCTATCATTTTATAAAAATGTCAAGCAGATTATCAAAAAAAGTGGATGATTTATAAAAAAATTTAGTGAATTTATAGAAATTCACAAATTCGCCGCAATTTCCTCAGCGCTTTAACCAATTATTTCCTGTAAATTTCAAAAATACGGCACTCAAACGGCTGACGATCACATCGAATCAAAGAGAAAGCTGTTCCATTGGGTTTTCTGCCGCCATACCGCCTGGAACCGGCATGTGCAAGTGCTGATATGCTTTTTGCGTGACACAGCGTCCTCTAGGCGTCCGGGTCAGAAAGCCAAGCTGCATGAGGTACGGCTCATAGACATCCTCCAATGTCACCGACTCCTCGCCAATGGTAGCCGCCAGAGTTTCCAAACCGACAGGACCGCCTCCATAGTTTTCAATGATCGCTTCCAGCATGCGCCGGTCAATAGGGTCCAGTCCCAGGTAGTCTATTTCCAGGGCGCACAGAGCCTCATCCGCCACGCTCTTGGTAATAATTCCATCGGCTTTCACCTGGGCAAAATCCCGCACCCGGCGTAGCATCCGGTTGGCGATGCGTGGGGTACCACGGCTCCGGCGAGCAACCTCATAGGCGCCCTCTGGCACGATATCCACATCCAGAATCCCGGCGGAACGTGTGACGATCCTGGCCAGTTCCTCCGGTGTGTAAAGCTCCAAACGTAGCGTCACACCGAAACGATCCCGCAAAGGAGCTGATAGTTGACCTGCACGGGTGGTAGCACCAATGAGGGTAAACTTGGGTAAGTCCAACCGGATTGAGTTTGCAGATGGCCCCTTTCCCACAATAATGTCTAAGACATAATCCTCCATGGCGGGATACAGAATTTCCTCAACGGAGCGGTTGAGGCGATGAATCTCGTCTACAAAGAGAATATCACCTTCATTTAAATTGGTCAGAAGAGCCGCCAAATCTCCGGGCTTTTCAATAGCGGGGCCGGAGGTAATACGGATATTCACGCCCATTTCCTGTGCGATGATGCCAGCCAGCGTCGTCTTCCCTAAGCCTGGGGGGCCGTGGAGCAACACATGGTCCAGGGCCTCTCCACGTTTTTGGGCGGCCTGAATAAAAATGGACAAATTGTCCTTGGCCTTCTCCTGGCCGATATATTCCCGCAGCGTCTTGGGCCGCAGAGATCCCTCCTGGGCGTCTTCCTGCAGGAAGGTCTTGGTCACAATCGGCTCCTCATAGATGTCGCTTCCAAAATCAATGCTCAAAGTGCCACTTCCCTTTCCTTACGTACACGCCGGGGAAACGTCTCCATCTCACTTCACCATCTTTTTCAGGCTCTGACGGATGATTTCCTCCAGCGGCAGGCTTTCCACGTCCACGCCCTTGAGCGCCACGCTGATTTCCTGGCTGGAATAGCCAAGCGTGGA
Source organism: Pusillibacter faecalis (assembly GCF_018408705.1). Classification (GTDB taxonomy): domain Bacteria; phylum Bacillota; class Clostridia; order Oscillospirales; family Oscillospiraceae; genus Oscillibacter; species Oscillibacter faecalis. The sequence goes on along the minus strand of NZ_AP023421.1, from coordinate 226,214 downwards.
GAGGGCTTGTGCCGCTTCGGCAGCTTTTGTGGGATAGGCCGCTGACACTGCAGGGGGCGCTCCGCCTCCTGAAAAGTCCAGCCCCCCGGCGCTCTCCTTCGCCATTTTATCCTTCAGCTCCAGAATAATCCTTTGGGCGATCTTCTTTCCAATTCCCGGTGCCGCGGTCAGTCGCTTCTCATCACCGGTCACAATGGCCATCGCTAGACTCTCCGGCGTGCCGGAGGACAAAATGGCAAGCGCCGCTTTAGGGCCGACGCCAGACACGCCCAGCAACAGCTTGAAGCTGTTCAATTCGCTTTGCGTGGAGAAGCCATAAAGATCAAACACTTCCTCCCCCACGTTCAAATAGGTATAGATTTTCCCGCGCTGCCCCTTCTTCAAGCTGGCCAAGGTATAATTGGTGGTCTTGCAGGCATAGCCCACGCCGCCGCAGTCAATGACCGCCAGATACGGTAAAATTTCCGCCACTGTGCCATCCAGGTAATAGAACATTCTCTTCTCTCCCCCTGTCGCGTCAGACTGTCTCCTTCACGGCGCTTGCTTGTGGAAGCCGTGAAGTAAAACTCCTTGCATGGCAGATCGCCAAGGCCAGAGCGTCGGCTGCATCATCCGGACGAGGAATGGCCTTCAATTTCAACAACCGTTTCGCCATATCCATCACCTGGCGTTTTTCCGCCTTTCCGTAACCGGTTACGGCCAGCTTGACCTGGGAGGGCGTGTACTCATAGAGTGGAATTCCGCAGTGCTCCGCTGTGCAGAGGATCACGCCTCTGCCGTGAGCTACGGCAATGCCGGTGGTAAGATTGGTATTAAAAAACAGCTCTTCTACCGCAATTGCATCTGGCTTGAGCTGCCCGATCAACGACTCCATGTCACAGCTGATCTGATATAGTCGGCGCGAAAGGGGTAATCCAGCAGGAGTTGTGATTGCACCATAGGTCCCCATATGTACTTGTCCTCGATCGGCTTCGATCAGCCCAAAGCCAATGGTGGCATACCCAGGGTCGATGCCTAAAATACGCATGGAGCACCCCTCTTTTTGAGTTCTCTTTAGAATTTACTAAACAGTATAGCAAATTTTTTGCCCTCACGCAAGTGGAGAAGTCCCTCTTGCCGGCTGGAGCGGCGGCATGGTAAAATAAAACAACCAAACCTTCAGGAGGAACTCATATGAAGCTGAAAAATCCCATGCTGGTCGTGACCAATATGGATCGATCGGTGGCGTTTTATCAGGCTGTGCTGGGCCTGCATGTAGTGCTGGATTTTGGGGCAAACAAGACCTTAACCGGCGGGTTGGCCCTTCAGACGCTGGAGACATACCGGGAGTTTCTTGGAACAGACCAGGTTTTCTTTGGTGGAAATGACTTTGAGGTATACTTTGAAGAGGACGATTTTGACCGATTTGCAGCAAAGCTCTCCCAGTGCGGTGTGGAGTATGTCCATCCTGTCAAGGAGCACGCCTGGGGCCAGCGGGTTGTACGCTTCTATGACCCAGACAGACACATCATTGAGGTGGGCGAGAACATGAAAGCCGTGTGCAGACGCTTTCTGGCAAGCGGCCTGACACCAGAGCAAACCGCAGCGCGCATGGATGTACCGATGAAATTTGTGAACGCATGTATGTGAACACCATCCAATCAGAAGACCCGAACAGCCGTGGTAAAAATGGCTGCTCGGGTCTTCTTCAGTTAGGAAATGGGAATGGATACCGGGATGGAAAAGTCTGTGGTTCGGTTCCTATTTGGCTCTAGGTAGACCACATCTCCCTCAAACCCGGCCAGAGGGAAGTTCTCTGTAAACATGGTATCCTCTTCAACGGTTTCCCCTGTAACTGGGTCCCGATAGCCATAGGTGTGTCCGAACTGCCAGATCTCGTAATGGTTTCCGGCCTCATCCCAGAAGCCGCCTGAAAAGTTGTTGTATAGGCTGCCGTTTGTTTCCCGGGGCATGGTGAAGTACACAATCCACCCCTCGGCCTGCTGTTCCGCCCTCAGAAATTGGATACCATCCGGCAAATGTTCTGCAGTGCCTGTTCCCAGGTCTACCCGGACCCTGGGAGCGTCCTTATCCTTCCAGTCAGCGCCGGAGATATAGAGGGTCAAGTGTTCTCCTTGGCTGAAAAAGGGACTGTCCAGCCAAAAGGTGGCATATCCCTCCCCATCCGGATCACCGGAGGCAGTAATTCCGTTGATGCTGCTCCCAAAACGCTCTCCGTGTTCATTTTCCAGGTATAAATCTACGCCCCGCAGCCACGCCGTATTCGTGGGATCATCCTCCAGATTCACCCTCAAGTGGGTGGGATAAAGTTCTACCTCTGTCAGTGTAAATCGCTGCCCGTCTAGTGTGAAATCGGCATTCACGGGAATCACCGTCCCCTGGGCCGTATAGCTGGGGTCAAATTCCAGGGTGAAGGTCAGCTCCGCAAGATAGTCCGGCTCCTCGTAGTGAGGCTCCTCAAAAAGACTGTTCCCGACATATTCCGTCGGCCCCGCTGATTGGTCCGTCCTCGGTTCGGCACTGATTTTCAGCGCTAGGTCCAGAGTAGCCGGCACATCCTGGTCCACAAAATTCATGCTAATCTCCCGTAACTCCCCTGGCTTTTGCCAGAGAGTCCCCGCGTCTCCAGCCCAGCCGTGGAGATCGCCGTATTCATAATCCACATGGACCTGCTCCCACAGAGCCGCGTCATACTCTAGAGTATAGAACATGCTTACCTGTTTGCGGTCCACAATAACGTACTCTACCGATGCGGTGAAGCCCATTTCTGTTTTGGTCTGCCCAATGGGCTGGACATAATCGTGTTGCACGGCGGCGGAGAGAGATGGGGACCATGCAACCGCCTCGGCAAGCTCCCGCAATACCGGTACGTTTCCGCAAGCTCTGGCAAAGGGCGGGAACAGGTTGACCAGCAGGACAAAACCTAAAAAACAAGCGGCGAGGCTTCCGACCGGAATTCCCCAAAAGCGCCGTTTATTCCGCAGCTTCCTTTTACGCCTGACAGCCCTTTCCACTGTTTGCTCCAACTCCGGCGGAAGTTGTTCCAGCTCGCTCAACAGGGCGCGGTATTCTTCTTTTCGATTCATGTGTGTTCCTCCTCCCCCAGTTCCAGCCGCAGCAATTCCAGAGCCCGGCGCTGCCGAGTGGCCACAGTCCCTTGTGGAATATTCAGCGCAGCTGCGGTTTCTGCCTGCGTATATCCCGTGAAAAAACGCAGGACCACGACCAGCCGCAGCGCTTCTGGAAGACAGCGAACAGCTTCTTTCAAAGGCAGCGTATCGTATTCGCAGGGGCCGGCAGTTTCCGGCAGAACCTCATCTGAAAACCGCTTTCGCCGCCTCAGTTCCCGGTGACACTCATTGATCAGGATGCGGGTGATCCAGGTTTCAAAAAATTCAGGTTCCCGCAGTTTTTTCAGCGCCCGCAGCGCCTGATAGACTGCCTCATCCACGGCGTCCAACGCAGCACTTTCACTGCCTAGATACAGATATGCGGTTCGATACAACCGTGCTTTTATGGCCTCCACCCGGACGGCAAATGTTTCCTGGTCCATGCGCTCCCCCCTCTCTATCTGCATATTAGAGTTTTCGGAAGCGGATTTTATTTTCCGAACTTTTAATATGTTTAATATAAGGAAACAGCAGCGCGGCAAATGCCATGCTGCTGTTTCCACTGCGTTTTGTTTCTTGATCTTGAAAAATTTTGTCATCAGCGGAACATCAGTTGCGGCGAAGACACCGCCTGCCGCAATCAATGCGCTTATTAGCGAGATGCTAATCGCACCCTGTGCTCTTCATGCCCGCGGATGTGCTTTTTGATAGACATCTTTCAGCTGCCGTTTGATCACATGGGTGTAGATTTGCGTGGAGGAGATATCCGCATGCCCCAGCATTTCTTGAATAGACCGTAGATCCGCACCATTTTCTAACAGATGTACCGCAAAGGAGTGACGAAGAGTGTGTGGGGTGATGTCCTTTTGGATGCCGGCCTTTTCCTGATAGAATTTGATAATCTTCCAGAAGCCCTGCCGGCTCATGCGTTCACCGTTCATATTCACGAACAGGGCTTCCTCACTGCTATCAGAGATCAGTTGAGGACGTACATTTTTCACATAATCCTGAATGGCTTTGATAGCGGTGTGGTACAGCGGGATCATTCGCTCCTTGCCACGGCTTTCACAGCGGATAAAACCGCCGGCTGCATTAAAATCACCCAAATTCAAAGAGATCAGCTCACTAACCCGGATACCAGTGGCATATAGCAGTTCCAGCATGGCGTGATCCCGAAAACCCTTTGCATCCACGCACTGGGGCTGTTCCAAAAATAGCTCTACTTCTTTGCTGGTGAGAATCTCAGGATATTTTCGCTCTGCCTTCGCAGCAGTAATGCCCTTAGCAGGGTTTGATTTCATATCACGGTTTCCAACCAGAAAATTATAAAAGGATTTGACGGAGGCCAAAAACCTTGTCACAGAAGAGGCGGATTTTCCGTGTCCCTGCATCCAGTACATATAGCTGCGGATCATATCTCCGGTTGCCAAGCGAAGTCCGCAGCTCTGTGTGTTCTGCAAGTACTCTGCAAACTGGGTGACATCCCGCAAGTAGGAGCTGATCGTATTTTGAGAGGCATTCTTCTCATTTGCCAGATATGCACCATAACGGGCAATATCATCCATGTGAAGCCCTCCTCCTCAAATAACTCACACCAAAATACGGCCCAGGACCGCCTGAAGTAGCCACTGTGAAAAAAACAAATCCATACACATGCCAGCCAGCAAAATCCCAGCACATACTGCGACCCGAAGCCACCAGGTACGACCGTAAACGATAGGCGCTGTGCGCCGTCCCCTCCCAAGGGACGCTAACGCCAGTGCCGCGGAATTTCCCCACGCAGGAACGGCCAGAAGAAAAAATACCGGCAATGTCACCGCACACCGCACTCCAAAAACCGCCAGTGCAAGCAAAACACCATTTCCACCAAACGAAGCAGTAAAACAGCAGACAGAAAACGATAACGAAAAACCAAATGCTGCCGTTAAGCACGGCAGCAGCGCCACCCCAATGGATGCAAACCCAAGAAGAACCGCAAAAAGCGGATAGCGGTAATAGAGCACCAGCGCTGACAGCATTGCCTGGGGTGTCACACCGGCCTCCAGAGCCACATATCCACGCAGATACTCTGTTAGCTCCTGACCGGTAGCATCCGGAACTTTTCCTGCCAGGACCTGTCCCAAAAAAATGCCGCCCAAAAAAAAGAGGGCTAACAACACCAAACGAAGCAACAAAGATGTCTGCCCTGTGTGGCTTTGTTTCTTCCAATCCAATCTGGCTCACCTCACTGCATCCTATGCGCAGGAGCACCAGCTTATGATTGGTTGACGTAAACTATTTATGATCTTACTATAATTCAAATTTCCAGTTTTATCAAGGAATTTGGAGAAAAAAACTCCTTTTTGTTGGTTATGCCAAAATATTATGTAAATTAAATTATGTAAACTAAAGAAACAAAGTAAAATTTAAGAAGAAAAAGGACAAGATATGGTGGGCATCTTTTTCACATCTCCCCCATATCTGCCCTTTTCCGCCAACAACCAGTGATACAACTTCACGATGTGGTTTCTGTCACCCGCAAGCAGAGTCCTCCTTGATTTTTGTGAATTTTCACAAAGCTTCTATTTACGTTTGCGGCGGTGGCTCCTGCGTCCGCCCAAGATACCCGCCACTACGCCTCCTGCCAAGGCACACAGAAGCAGAATACTTCCATGACCATACCAGGTGATTCCCTGCCAGCAGATGGCTCCCGCCGCGATCAAAATTCCAGCAAAGACGAGGGTGTTGAGTAAAGCGGACGGCAGGGTTCCCCATGGAGATTGTCGTGCCGTAAGCAGTCCCCCACTCATAGCAGACAAAAAGCACAGCACTGCCGTCACAGGAAAGGCACCGCTTTCGGGTATCGCCCCTTTTACCAGCAATAATGCCAGCAGTAGAATTCCTGCAAAGTATATGCCTAGTGACAGCATGCTTCCCCTGAGGAATACGGTCCATATCGCAGCCGTAGTCTTTTTTTTGCCCATAAAAACTCCTCCCTTGCAATAGCTCGTCAATGGAGCATATTCCAAGGGAGGATGCTTTTATGATCAAATCAGCTTATTTTTCTTCATCTGTCTCAGAAGTGGTCTCCGCAGGAACCTCGGCAGGAGTTGAAGAATCAGCGCCCTCTGTAGCGGCAGACTCTTCCTTCTTTTTGGCCTCGGGCTGCTCGCCGGTCTGGACACCCACAGTAGACAATGCCCACTTGGCAAACTGTACCCGCACACGATCCTCGCTGGTCTCAATCACAAAGGTATCTTTATCAATAGACACCACCTTGCCAATAATACCGCCAATGGTGGTGATGGTATCGCCCTTCTTCAAACCATCTCGCATCTGCTGGGCCTGCTGTTTCCGCTTTTTTTCAGGTCGGATCAGCATGAAGTACAGCAGAGCGAACATTAAGACGATCATAATTATGGATTCCATGGTAAAATCTCCTTTTCATCAGCAAATTCAGAGCGAACTCAGAATGATATCCATTATACCAGAATCATCCGTTTTTGCAAGCTCTTTTTTACATATTACGCCTATACCCGCTTTTCCAGCTGGCCACTGTACTGCGCCCGAAAAGCTGCGAAGTTCCCCTCATCTAACGCCTTGCGGATACAAGCCATCAGCTCATTATAGAAATATAAGTTGTGCAGTACGGCCAGCCGCAATGCCAAGACCTCGTCCGCCTTGAATAGATGGCGAAGATACGCCCTGGAATACCGGCAGCACACCGGACAGCTGCAGTGCTCGCTGATGGGGCGCTCGTCAGCCTGGTATTTCTCATTCATGATGTTCACGGTCCCCTCCCAAGTGAAGAGCTTGCCGTGGCGGCCGTTGCGGGATGGCATGACGCAGTCAAAAAAATCAACGCCCCGGCTGACCGCCTCAATGATGTTGCTGGGAGTCCCAACTCCCATTAGATAGCGTGGCTTTTCCTTGGGCATGAAAGGCTCCACTACGTCAATCATCTCATACATGACCTCTGCCGGCTCTCCCACTGCCAGGCCGCCGATGGCAAAGCCGTCACAGTCAATTCTGGCAATCTGCTGCATGTGCCAGGCCCGCAAGTCTGCAAAGGTGGCGCCCTGGTTAATTCCAAAGAGCATTTGGTTGGGATTCACCGTGTCTGGCAGCGTGTTCAGCCGGTCGTGCTCTACCTTACACCGTTCTAACCAGCGGAGTGTCCGCTCGCAGCTAGCCCTGGCGTACTCATAAGTGGCGGGGTTCTCCACACACTCGTCAAAGGCCATAGCAATGTCGCTGCCCAGGTTGGACTGGATGCGCATGGACTCCTCGGGTCCCATAAAGATCTTGTGACCGTCAATGTGGGAGGCAAAATAGACACCTTCCTCCTTGATTTTTCGGAGAGACGCCAAAGAAAATACCTGAAAGCCACCGGAATCCGTCAGAATCGGACCGTCCCAGCGCATGAATTTGTGGAGTCCGCCCAATTTCCGAACAATTTGATCGCCGGGCCTCAGATGCAGATGATAGGTATTGCTCAGTTCAATCTGGCAGCCAACCTCCCGCAGGTCATCCGCAGAGACGCCGCCTTTGATGGCGGCCTGAGTCCCTACATTCATAAAAACAGGCGTCTGCACCACGCCGCCGTGGGTACAGGAAAACTCACCGCGCCGCGCGCGGCCTTCGGTTTTGAGAACTTGAAACATATAGAGTCTCTCCTATTTGATTTGATCGCAGCCCGTAGTCAGCGCATTGAACTGGTGAAAGCAGGCAGTCAGGTCCACATCCTGCCGGATGCGGAGGCCCCTCTGCACACCAAGCTTCCACAGCGCCTCCAGTGTCTGGATTCCGGCGCGCTGCAAGTTTCCCGCCAGCACGGGACCGAGATTGAGTAAGTCTATCAATTTCCTTAGATATCGCTCTTGACTATCCTGCTTTATGGGATGTCCGAGCAGCGGCCTCAATAGAGAAGCATCGCATCGCCAAAGCTGAAGAACCGGTAACGCTCTCTGACGGCTTCCTCATAAGCCGCCAACACATGCTCCCGCCCCGCAAAAGCGGACACCAACATGATCAGTGTACTCTCCGGCAGATGGAAGTTAGTTATCAGAGCATCCATCACCTTAAACTTGTACCCTGGATAGATATAGATATCGGTCCATCCGGCCTTGGCCTCCATGGTACCGTCCTCTCTGGCCCAGGATTCCAGAGTCCGGCAGGAGGTGGTACCGACACAGACACATCTTCCGCCCCGCGCCTTGGTACGGTTGATGAGGTCTGCCGTCTCCTGGGAGATCACGCAGTATTCGCTATGCATTTCATGATCTGTAATGTTTTTTTCCTTAACAGGTCGAAAGGTTCCAAGGCCAACATGGAGTGTGATAGAACCAATATCGACGCCCTTGGCTGCAATCGCCTCCAGCAGCGGTTTTGTAAAGTGCAGTCCCGCAGTGGGAGCTGCTGCACTGCCAACGACTTTGGAATAGACGGTCTGATACCGCTCCCGGTCTGCCAGTTCCTCCTTGATGTAGGGCGGCAGGGGCATTTTACCGAGGCGCTCTAAAACCTCCAAAAAAATGCCGTCATATTGGAAGCGGACCAAGCGATTTCCTCCCTCTACCTCACCGGCGATCTCTGCTGTCAGCTCCCCGTTTCCAAAGGAAAGTCTGGCGCCAGGATGCATCTTCCGGCCCGGGCGCACGAGACATTCCCATGTTTTGTCGCCCCGGTCAATGAGTAACAATACTTCGCAGGCGCCTCCCCCCGGAAGACGCTGGCCCAACAGACGTGCCGGGAGAACACGGGAGTCATTCAAAATCAAGCAGTCGCCGGGGTTCAGAAACTCTGGCAGCTCGTAAAAATGGTGATGCCCTATTGCCCCGTTTTCTCTGCTCAGTGTCATCAAACGGGAATTATCCCGCTTTTCAATCGGGGTTTGGGCGATCAGCTCCGGAGGGAGCTCGTAGTAAAAGTCACTGGTTTTCATATCGTTCCTATCCATTTACCAGATGGTAATATCCGTATAATAAAATTGGAGGATTTCCTCATAAGTATACCCAAGTTCTGCCATGGCCTTTGCGCCGTACTGGCTGAGCCCTACATTATGGCCGTTTCCGCTTCCGGTAATGGTAAAGGTTCCGGCGTTTGGCACAGCCGCTGTGCTGGTTCCTCCGTTCACTGTGGAAGTACCTGCGGAGGAGATCACAGATACAGAGCTTCCCTGCAAGGTACTGGTACCACCAGAGGAGATCACAGAGATACCCTCTAACGAGGGCAAGCAGGTACCAGAACCATTCACATAAACGCCGCCGGCACCACCGCTGCCGCCCTGGATGGAAAAGCGCATGCTGCTGACAGACTTTCCATAGGTGCTGCTGTAAAAGATGGTCCGGCAGGTCTCACCTGTAACAGTTTTGGTTCCTTTGGTACCAACAAAGGTGACGGCCCGCACATTGCCTGACGGTGTGTATTCTGAGACATAAACATCCTGTACCGTGCCCACATCATACCCCTTTTGATCCAGAATCCAGCTTAGCTCGTCTACGGTATATGTAACGCTCCACTGGTAATTCGGGATGCTGGTCTGGGCTTCATAAGGGTCCGACTTCCCCTTCAAATAGCCTTTGTCGGTTCCCCATACGTTTTTGGAGTCCTCCGTGGCGCCGCCGTTGGAGGCATGGTACACGGCGTCCTGAACCAGATAACCATCATAGTAGAGCATGAGGCCGGCGGTATTGTCTACCGCCTGGTTGCTCCGGTCCGTGGCGGCGGAAGAACCGCTGCCAAGTCCGTTGTAAACCTGGCAGTCCGTTCCGTTGCAAACGTCAAAGCCGTAAGTGCTGAAATGCTTGCTGTCCCGGCAGGCGTAGGTACGGGCGCAGACGGCCTGCGCCTCCAAGGCAGCCAGCGGCCAGCTTCCGCTCATCTCATACGGGATAACGCCTTTTACATACTCCTCCAAATCCACCACATTGATCACATTCAGAAGTCCGCCAGAGAGAACATACTCAAATCCGCCAGGATACCTGTAACCCCGGAACCAGGTGGCAGTGCTTCGCCCCGATGGCAGAACGCCCAGCGTATCTCCATCAGACTCATACAGGACCTCATCTGTTCCCGTGACCGTTACTTGAATGGTTCCATGGCCCGAAGGGGACATGGTAATCGTGGTCTCATCCGTCCATTCCAGAGAGACAAAATTCCGGTCACTGTCAAAATAGCCGAACTCATACCCCTCCCCCACGTCATTTTCCAGATTGGCTGAGGTCATGGCCGAGGAGCCATAACGAAGACCGACCTTGATGGTGTCGTTCACAACAGCTGAGGCGGGAACCGCGCTTAGGATAAAAAATGTCACAACAGCAAACATCGCAAGGAATCGTTTTTTCATAGAACCTCCCAACACCAGAACTCTTGACCCTGTGTTAAAAACATGGTATGATACACAAGAAAGACAAGTGTCCGCTTATCAAAAACAGCGACAATGTGCGCACAATTCTGCGTACATCATATTATAGTATATAGCGGCACAGCAATCAACCAAAAATCGACGGGATTGTGCAAGTTTTGCCATTCCGCCTGAGATTAGGAGGAATTTAGAATGAATCAGTACAAGGTTGGGATTATTGGCGGAACGGGAATGGTGGGCCAGCGCTTTATTACCCTGATGGAAAACCATCCCTGGTTCCAGCTGACTGCCATCGCCGCCAGCGGCCGCAGCGCCGGAAAGCCGTATGAGGAGGCCGTGCAGGGCCGCTGGGCTATGACCACTCCCATTCCTGAGGAGGCGAAGAAGCTGGCGGTGCTGGATGCCGACGCGGATGCAGAGAAGCTGGCTGGCATGGTGGATTTCTGCTTTTGCGCCGTGGATATGAAAAAAGAGGAAATTCGTGCTCTGGAGGAGAGATATGCGAAACTGGAGTGCCCCATCATCTCCAATAACTCCGCCAACCGCTGGACCGATGACGTCCCCATGGTAATCCCCGAGATCAACGCCGATCATATTGATGTCATTGAGGCCCAGCGCAAGCGGCTGGGAACGAAGCGTGGATTCATTGCTGTCAAGTCCAACTGCTCCATCCAGAGCTATGTCCCTGCCCTGCACCCACTGATGAAATACGGGTTGGAGCGGGCGCTGGTTTGTACTTATCAAGCAATCTCTGGTGCAGGCAAAACCTTTGAGCGTTGGCCGGAGATGGTGGACAACTGTATCCCCTACATCGGTGGCGAGGAGGAGAAATCTGAGCAGGAGCCGCTGAAGGTTTGGGGACATCTGGAAAACGGTAAAATTATCAAGGCAGAATCTCCAGTGATCACAGCTCAGTGCTTCCGGGTAGCTTGCCTGGACGGACACATGGCGGCGGTTTTCATGAAGTTCCAGGACGGTAGTAAGCCCTCCATTGAGCAAATCAAGGCGGATTGGGCGGCCTTTCGAGGGCCGGCACAGGAACTGGAGCTCCCCTCCGCGCCCAAGCAGTTCCTACACTACTTTGAGGAGGACAATCGGCCCCAAACCAAGTTGGACCGGAATCTGGAACACGGCATGGCCATCTCTCTGGGACGCCTGCGGGAGGACTCCCAATACGATTATAAATTTGTGGGCCTGAGTCACAACACGCTGCGCGGCGCCGCCGGCGGTGCGGTATTACTGGCGGAGCTGCTGTGTGCCAAGGGCTATATAGAGGCCAAGTAAATCCTGTCTACGAAAGAAAACGGATGCTCAAAGAGAGCATCCGTTTTTATTTTCCAGTAGTGCATGCGTCATCATAAGGTGTCTTTCGCCTTTTATGATTTCATTCTATGAAGGGGTTGAAGAGGTATGAAACAGCCAATTTTTAAAGGTTCCGGTGTGGCGATTGTGACGCCATTCATTCATGAAAGCGTAGATTTGGCCGCGATGGGCCGCCTTCTGGACTTCCAGTTGGAGGGCGGAACAGACGCTGTCATCGTCTGCGGCACAACAGGAGAGGCCAGCACCATGACCTATCGTGAGCGGATGCGGACCATTGAATTCTGTGTGGAGCATATTGATGGCCGGATTCCGGTAATTGCTGGAGCCGGCTCCAATAATACAGAATCTGCTCTGGCTTTGTCCAAGGATGCAGAGCGGGCCGGAGCTGATGGCTTGCTGCTGGTGACACCATATTACAACAAAGCCAGCCAGCCGGGACTCATTCGGCACTATACCTGCATTGCTGATGCGGTGAATGTGCCCATCATTCTTTATAACGTGCCCTCCCGTACCGGAGTCAATATTGCACCGGAGAGCTATGCGGAATTGTCTAAACACCCGAACATCATGGGTACCAAAGAGGCCAGCAGTAATTTCGGCAATCTCCAGAGAACCCTGAACCTCTGCCCAGAGGATTTTTATATCTGGTCCGGCAATGACGATGAGACTCTCCCCATCTGCGCATTGGGAGGCGTGGGTGTCATCTCTGTGGCGGCGAATATCCTGCCAGCGGAGATGCATGCCTTGGCATCTCTTTGTCTGGACGGAGACTTCTCTGCCGCAAGAGAGCTGCAGCTGTACTTAAAGGATTTCTGTGACACAATGTTCTGTGAGGTAAACCCCATTCCCGTCAAAGCGGCGATGAATCTGCTGGGGATGGAAGCGGGTGCCTTACGGCTTCCGCTGTACGAAGCAAACGGTATCCAGATGGAGCGTATCCGAAAAACCTTGGTCCAATATCGACTGTTGCAGGAGAGCTGAAATGAGCCGCCCGGAACGAGTTCCGGGCGGCTATTATTTCTGATTTTTTGTTGCCCATGCCTCGTAGTTGCGCAGGTTGTCCTCCAGGGATTTCGTTTCCTCATAGGGACAACTTTCGTTCCAGAATTCCATGTCCTCCTGAAACTCTGCCCCGCTGCCGCCAGTGCGGAGGGTTCCCCCCTCGGTCGTCACGAGCAGAGTGCTATCGTTCAGGTACCCATGAGTCTCTTCCAAAAAGGCGGCGATCTCTATGGCATCAAAGCTCTCATGGACAGGGCTTCCAAAGTTGATGTCAAATTCCACGCCATGTTCCCGAAGAATCGACTCTTGTCCCGCACGATCCAGAGAAAATATCTGATAATGGTATCTGGCATTTCCCTGCCCCATCCAGGGATTGTACCGCAGCAGATAGTCTGTTCCGTCTTCCCGATAAGCAAACACGGAGGTCCAGCCCACATGGTACTCTGCGGCGGTCTGACTCCAAAGAAGGCCGCCGTCCGCCGTGGTCACTTGCAGCTTATACCAGGCAGCCTGCTCCCTTTCTGGTTCCCAGAGAGTCACCAGCGCTGTGCGTTCAGCCGTGCCATCATGGTCAAAGTCATAGCGATCAGACAGGACCTCGGAGGTCTGTTCCAAGGGATTGCCAATCAGCTGTCCGCCGTCCAACAGAAAGGAACAGTGATAGGTATGCTCCCTATCTCCGCCCCGGCCAACCGTCAGAATCAAAGCATAATCTTCTTCCGGCATGCCGAAATTTTTCTCCCAGACCCCCCAAGGCTGGTCGTGTGGCAACGCAACGTGCTCTGGAATCGGTGAACCGTCGGGCAGGGTGAAATCCCAGACAGTCCAGGTGTCAGTCTCGATGATATGTACTGCTTGCCAAGTACAGGCACCGTATGCCAGAGCCAGGTAATGACTGTCCGGGGACCATAGAACGGACTGAGTACCCCATCCCCGGTCCTCCCACATTACTTCCCCGGTTTCTTGGTCCACTACCTGGATCTTTTCCGGTATCTGGATACCGTTGACAATATTGCTTGCCCCTACGATCTGGACCTCAAACTGACCGTCCGGAGAGAGTTCCTCCCCCTCTAATACTGCCAGTGGCGCGGTGGTCTGATCTGCCGCAAGATTTTCCGGCAAGTTTGCTGTGCCACACCCTGTGAGCAAAGCGAGTGTCAACGCCAAAATTCCCCATTGATGCATAAAAAACCACCCCGTTACTGAATCATTCTCAGTATACGGAGTGGTGTTTTTTATGTCAACTACAATCTGGTAACAGATCTCTGTCAGACTGCGCCGGATGCGCGCTGGCTCTCTAGATACTCCTCATAAGTGCCCAGCTTGTCAGTGAGCTTGCCGTCATGGAACTCCATGATCCGATTGGCAATGGTCTGGACAAACTCGTGGTCGTGGCTGGAAAACAACACCACGCCCTTGAAATCAATGAGGCCGTTGTTGACGGCAGTAATAGACTCCAGGTCCAGGTGGTTTGTAGGCTGATCCATCACCAGCACATTGGAGCCAAAAAGCATCATCCGCGAGAGCATACACCGTACCTTCTCGCCGCCGGAGAGGACCTTGACCGGCTTGAAGACGTCGTCACCAGAGAACAGCATCCGCCCCAGGAAAGAGCGTTTGAAGGACTCCGTGTTTTCCTCCGCGTTGTCGGCTGTATACTGCCCCAGCCAGTCCACCAGGTTCAGATCGCAGTCATTAAAGAAGGCGGAGTTATCCAGAGGGAAATAGCTGGTGGTAATGGTAGTACCCCACTTATAGGTGCCCTCGTCCGGTTCCATCTCTCCCATGATGATCTTAAAGAGTGTGGTCTTGGCGATCTCGTCCTCGCCCACAAAGGCGATCTTCTCCCCCCGGTTGACCCGGAAAGAGACGTTGTCCAGGACTTTCCGGCCATCCACAGTCTTGGAGAGGTTTTCCACTGCTAGAATCTCCTTGCCACACTCCCGGTCCATCTTGAAGCCTACAAAGGGATAGCGCCGAGAGGACGCGGGCATCTCCTCCACCGTCAGCTTGTCCAAAAGCTTTCTCCGGGCGGTGGCCTGCTTGGATTTGGACTTATTAGCGGAGAAGCGCTGGATGAAGCTTTGCAGCTCCTTGATCTTCTCCTCGTTCTTCCGGTTCTGATCCTTGATCATCCGCTGGACCAGCTGGCTGGACTCGTACCAGAACTCATAGTTGCCAACATACATCTTGATCTGGCCATAGTCCACGTCCACAATATTGGTGCACACAGTGTTGAGGAAATGGCGGTCGTGGCTGACCACCAGGGTCAGCGCCTCGCAGTCCAGCAAAAAGTCCTCCAGCCACTCGATGGCTTGGATGTCCAGATGGTTGGTGGGCTCGTCCAGGAGAATGATGTCCGGCTTGCCGAACAAGGCCTGGGCCAGCAGGACTTTGACTTTTTCCTTAGCAGTGAGGCTACTCATTTCGCTGTACAGGATGTCCCCAGGCAGCCCCAAACCCTGTAGGAGCCGGCTGGCGTCCGATTCGGCCTCCCAGCCGCCCATCTCGGCGAATTCCGCCTCCAGTTCGCTGGCCCGGACGCCGTCCTCGTCGGTGAAGTCCTCTTTCTCATAGAGGGCGTCCTTCTCTTTCATGATGTCATAGAGGTGCTGATTACCAAGGATCACCGTATCCAGCACAGTGTAGGCATCATATTGAAAGTGGTCCTGTTTCAGGATGGACATGCGCTCCTCTTTCGGGATGATGACCTCGCCGGTAGTGGGCTCCAAGTCGCCGGAGAGGATGCGCAGAAACGTGGACTTACCAGCGCCGTTGGCACCGATGATGCCATAGCAGTTGCCAGGGATAAATTTCAGATCCACATGCTTGAAAAGCGTCTGACCGCTGAAGTTCATGCTGACGTCATTGACAGTAATCATGGCTTTCATTCCTTTTCATATGAAATGCGAACAGGCGCGGAGCCACCGCCCCGCGTCTGTGTTTCGTTTTGCAGGGGGCGCTGAGAAGAGGGCTTACTCCTCCATCAACGCCTTGTGGTAGACCTTTTTGCCCTTCTTGATGACCTTGCCCTCGCCGCAACAGTCTTTGCAGCTCCAGGCGGCCTCGATGTCACCTACCTTCTGGCCGTCTACCGTCACGCCGCCCTGCTGCACCAGCCGCCGGGCCTCGCCTTTGGAAGCACAGAGGCCGCACTTGACCAACAGGGTCAGAATGTCGATCCTCTCACCATCGAAATCCTCCCGACGCAGTTTGGTGCAGGGCATATCGGCTGCATCGCCTCCAGAGAACAGCTTACGGGCTGTTTCCTGGGCTTTTTCCGCCTCGGCTTCGCCGTGGACCAGATTGGTCAGCTCATAGGCCAGAATTTCCTTAGCCTGGTTGAGCTGGCTGCCCTCCCACTGATCCATTTCGTCAATCTGCTCCAGCGGCAGGAAAGTCAGCATTCGGATACACTTGAGTACGTCCGCGTCGCCTACGTTCCGCCAATACTGGTAGAAATCATAGGGAGAAGTCTTGTTGGGGTCCAGCCAAACCGCGCCGGAGGCGGTCTTGCCCATTTTCTTGCCCTCAGAGTTCATGAGCAGGGTGATGGTCATGGCATAGGCGTCCTTGCCCAACTTGCGGCGGATCAGCTCCGTACCGCCCAGCATATTGCTCCACTGGTCGTCACCGCCGAACTGCATGTTGCACCCCACGGCCTGAAACATGTGGTAGAAGTCATAGGACTGCATGATCATATAGTTAAATTCCAGGAAGCTCAAGCCCTTTTCCATCCGCTGCTTATAGCATTCAGCCCGCAGCATGTTGTTTACAGAGAAACAGGCACCCACTTCCCGAAGAAGGTCCACGTAGTTGAGCTTTAAAAGCCAGTCAGCATTGTTGAGCATCATGGCTTTGCCCTCGCCAAACTCAATGAACCGCTCCATCTGTTTTTTGAAGCACTCGCAGTTGTGCTGAATGGTTTCCGGCGTCATCATAGATCGCATGTCACTGCGGCCAGAGGGGTCGCCGATATAGCCGGTGCCGCCGCCGATCAGGGCGATGGGCCGGTTGCCCGCCATCTGTAGCCGTTTCATGAGGCATAGGGCCATGAAGTGGCCCACATGGAGTGAGTCGGCAGTGGGGTCGAAGCCGATATAAAAGGTTGCCTTTCCGTTGTTGACCAGCTCCCGGATCTCCGCCTCGTCTGTCACCTGGGCAATGAGCCCGCGGGCCTTGAGTTCTTCGTAAATCTGCATGTTACCATCTCTCCTGCTCAAAAGTTTTCGGAACAGAATCAAAACCCTCTGTCCCGGTGGGGGACAGAGGGCGAATTTGCGTTCGCGGTACCACCTCTGCTTCGCCGCTCTCTCACGATAGCGGCCTCGGGCCGTGCCAACACACGGCGGCGCGGTAACGGGCGCTCCCGGAACACGCCTACTGAGCGGACCTGCCGCTGTTGGGGTGCCAGCTCCAAGGTGTATTCGCCGTCTGGCCCTCTCCCCTTTTCACCAACCAGGGATTCTCTGCACAGCGCCATAACGGGTACTGGTCCTCTTCCTTGCTGTATACGTAAGAAATTATATCGGATTTCGTCAGATTTGTCAATCAAAATCCCTAGATTCCCGGAAAGGTCAAGCGGTCAATCACGGCTGACCGCAGCCTCGCATTTCCGCATACAACCTTATGCGTCTTTTCCGGCCCCCTTTAATCTCAGAAAAATGGGCTTTCCAAATTCTCCTGATTGAGGGTAAAGTGATTTTTCCGTACCGTTAATAGTCCTTCCTTTTGCATTTTACTCAGCTCATTGGAAAGAGCGCTTCGATCTACATTCAAATAGTCTGCCAGCTGCTGACGGTCAAAGGGAATGGCAAAACTCCGGCTGCCATGCAGGATTGCTTGGTAGGACAGGTACGACCGCAGCCGTCCCCGGATAGATTTTGAGGAGGTGTGAAAAATTTTTCTGGACAGAGTCAGGTTCTTTTGTGCCGAGAGCGTTAGAAGATTGCGAATCAGCCTGTTATGATAGCCGCAGGCATTGGGGCACATCTCCAAAATCCGGCCCACCTGGAGGAAGAGTACCTCTGCAGACTCAGGAACCACCACGTTTACCATTAATGGTTCCCCTGGGGTGCAGGCATAGGTCTCTGCAAAAATTTGTCCTGGGCCTATGCGATCTAGAACAGTGCTATTCCCCCAAAGATCGTCATTTTCAACCAGAACACTACCAGAGAGCACAATTCCCAGGGAGGAGACTATGTCACCAGTCCGGCAGATCATCTGCCCCTTGGCATACTGGCGCCGCTCCGCCCCTAAGCAATTCAGCATCGTCTCCACCTCCTCCGGTGTGGTCCCCTGGAAGAGGATTGTTTTCGACAGGTCATAATAATCCATCATCATTTCCTCATGCGTTGTTATAACGACAGAGCTATCTTTAGGCATCAAGAACATCCATTTGGGACCGACTCTTCCCGGCTTCCTTAGTTCCAATGTCGCCAAAGTGCTGATTGAAAAGTTCGGTATTGCCGGAATTACCACGGTACAGGAGGATATCCATATAGTTTTTGGGAACCTGTGGATTCTGAAAAGAAGTAAAATCCAGCTTCGTCTACTGTATAAAAGCCAGGACATGCCCTGGCTTTTATACAGTAGACGGTCTGAAACTAAAAGGAGATCCCCACCTGGTATACGCTTTTCTACCTTTGCAGCATTTTTCGATAGGACTCTGCTTCATCCAGCAGCTCCCCAGCACTCTCCATCAGCGCGTCTGTCACCCGGTTGCCACCAGTGAGTCGGGCCAACTCTGCTTTGCGCTCCTCTCGGTTCAACAGCAGAACCTTCGTATAGGTACGACCGTCCCGCTCGCCTTTCTGTACAGAAAAGTGAGTGTCCGCCATAGCTGCCAGCTGAGGCAGATGGGTAACGCACAATACCTGTTTGCGGCGGCTCACCTGGGCCAGCTTTTCCGCTACCTTTTGGGCCGCTCGGCCGCTGACGCCGGTGTCCACCTCGTCAAAGACCAGTGTCCCAACAGCCTCTTGCTCTGCCAGTACATTTTTCAGTGCCAGCATAATCCGAGCCAATTCACCGCCAGAGGCAATCTTGGCGATGGGCCGTAGATCCTCTCCCACATTGGCGGACATTAAAAAGCGGATGACATCACAGCCGTCTGCCGCAGGCTCCTTCTCCCCAAACTCAATAGAAAAGCGGACCTTGTGCATATCCAGTTCCCGCAGCTCTTGTTGAATACGCTGCTCCAGGTCTTTTGCGGCTGCCTGACGCCGCTCAGTCAGCACGGCTCCTAACTCACAAACCCTCTGCAGAGTCTTTTTCAGCTTTTCTCCCAGCCGAACCAATGTGTCGTCTGCGGTTTCCATGGCGTCCAGTTCATTCCGACACCGTTCCAGATAAGCCAACATTTCTTCTACTGTGGGGCCATATTTTTTCTTCAAACGGTAGAGCTGGTCACATCGGCTCTCCACTGCGTCTAGCTCCCCAGGAGAAAAGTCAAATTCCTGCCGCTTTTCTCGGATAATTTCAGCAAGGTCATACGCTTCACTGTGTAGGGATTCCAAACGCTGATAGAGTTCTGAAAGTTCGCCTCCCAATGTGCGGATGCCAGACAAAGCGATCTCCGCGTCACGCAACCGGCTGACCACACCGCCAGACTCCTCGTCCCCACTGAAACAGTAGTCCGCACCTGCCAGAGCAGAGAGATATTTCTCTCCATTGCGCAGGAGATTGCGGCGGGTGTTCAGCTCATCTTCTTCCCCTGGAATCAGCTCCGCTCGCTCCAGCTCGTCGATCTGGAAACGCAGGCTATCCATCCGGCGGGCCTTTTCCGCCTCATCCATTTGTAAAGCCCTGATCTGCTCCCGAAGAGACACCATCTCTCCATATTCTGTTTGGTACGCGGAGAGCGCCTTTTCAGTCCCGCCGAAACGGTCTAAATAGGCCCCATGCTGCTCCTCATCCAGAAGCTGTTGCCCGTCATGCTGGCCGTGAATATTCAGAAGACTTTCGCCAATTTTCCGAAGTTGGGCGACTGTGACGGGCCTACCATTCACTCTGCAGACATTCTTTCCATCATTGGCAATCTCCCGCTGCATCAGCAGACTTCCATCCTCATCCGGGTACACACCGTTCTCTGCAAGGCCAGGCAAATTGGCTGAGACAGCGGAAAAGGCTGCACTGACAAAGGCCTTTTCTGCCCCAGTGCGGACCAGCTCCCGAGAGGTCCGGCCCCCCAAGACCGTACCCATGGCGTCAATGACAATAGACTTACCAGCACCCGTCTCGCCAGTCAGGGCATTGAACCCGGCGTGAAACTGGATATCCGCTTCTTCAATCACCGCGATATTTTCAATGTGCAGTAATTCCAGCATGGCGCGTTCCTCCACCCTTTCTAGGCGCTACCGATTACAGCATCTCTTTAATTTCATCACAGAACGCTGCGGCGGAATCTGTATCCCGCATCAGCAAAAAGGCAGTGTCATCGCCGGCCAGGGACCCGACCATATAGGCGATATCCATGCTGTCCAGCGCCGCGGCAGCTGCGGAAGCCAGTCCTGGCATGGTCTTTAGAACCACAATATTCTGCGCGTAGGCGATGCTGGTGATACTCTCCCGGAAAATAGTCTGTAGCTTTTCCGCAAAGTTCAACCGGGTCCGGTTGCCCGAAACGGCATATTTGTAGACACCATGGCCTGCAGGTTCCTTGATCAGATGCATCTGCTTAATATCCCGAGAAATCGTGGCCTGTGTGCTATTGATTCCCCGTTCCTGCAGACGGGTAAGCAGCTGCTCTTGCGTCTCAATATTTTCCTGGGAAATGATCTCTAAAATCATGGATTGCCGGTCATTTTTCATCGTTTAACCCTCCGGGCAGCATTTTTTGAGAAAAAATTTCACAAAAGCTCTTCTCTGATAGCCGAACCAGCTTTGTGACATGCTTGCTCTTCCGCACCAGAATTTTGTCATCCGCACGCAGGGAAAATGCCCGACTCTCATCCACAAACAGGTATACTGGCTTTCGTCCATTGCGCTCTAGTTCTACGGTCAATACATGCTCTGGAGAGAGCACATAGGCAGAAAAGCGCATGTTGTGGGTGCAGATCGGACAGACCACCATGGTCTGCGCTACTGGCTCTACCACCGGACCACCAGCGGAGAGAGAATAGGCTGTTGAGCCGGTGGGCGTTGAGATAATCACCCCATCCCCTGCAATATCGGCTAAATGTCTTCCATCTGAAGAAATTTTCAGATGGATCACATGGGAAATGGGCCCTTCCCGGATAACGGCATCATTGAGACCCAGGTTGGTATAAATCTGCTTGCCGTCCCGCAGAACACAGACATCCAGCATCATCCGGTGCTCGGTTTCAAAGTCCCAATTTTTCAGCTTCCGCAGGCTCTCCAGCTCACCGGCCTCCAGTTCTGCTACAAACCCAAGGCCGCCCATGTTGATGCCCAGCATTGGCATCCGGTTGAGCGCGGCCAGCTTTGCAAGGTGGAGGATTGTGCCGTCTCCGCCCAAGGTAATCAAGAGGTCCGCACTTTTCAGCTCCTGGGGTAAGGAACGGACCTGGTACCCGGCAAAAAGCTCGTCTTTCTGATCCTTAAAAGGAGAACAGACCACCGTTTGGAATCCCAGATCATGCAAAATCTTTTCAGCAGCCTTCGTTGTTTTCATCCCATGATCCCGGTTGGGATTTGGGCAGAGAATAATTTTCTTTGGGTTCATACCCCCGTTCCTCCCTCATTGAGGACCTGATGGGATTCCTCCACCAAGGCTTTCAAGTCAAATTCCGGCACTCCCCATAGCCCCTTTTCCAGATAGCCCAGATACTCCAGATTCCCCTCCGGACCACGGATGGGGGAATATGTCAAACCAAGAACTGTAAAGTTAGACTCCTTGGCATGTACAAGAAATTGCTCCAACACTTCTAAATGAACTGCAGGCTCCCGAACAACCCCTTTTTTACCAACTTTTTCACGGCCGGCCTCAAACTGAGGCTTGACAAGGCAAACGATATGTCCCCTTGCTTTCAGAAGTTCATGCACAGCCGGAAGGATTAGCCTCAGAGAAATAAAGCTCACATCAATCGAGACAAAATCAAGAGGCTCCGGAACCTGCTCGTCCGTCAGATAGCGGGCGTTAGTCCGCTCCAGACAAACCACTCGCGGGTCGTTTCGCAGACTCCATGCCAACTGGCCATAGCCCACATCCACCGCGTAAACCTTGGCTGCGCCGTTTTGCAGCATGCAGTCAGTAAATCCGCCTGTGGAGGCGCCAATATCGGCACAGGTGCACCCCTCCAAAGCAATCGGAAAGGAGGCCATGGCTTTTTCCAGCTTTAATCCGCCGCGGCTGACATATTTCATGGGATTTCCCCGAATCTCAATCGCTGCCTCATTGGAAATGGAAGTTCCCGGCTTGTCGACTCTCTGCCCGTTCACAAATACCAGACCGCTCATGATGGCGGCTTGTGCCCGCTGGCGGCTCTCCTGTAATCCCCGCTCCACCAGCAAGATATCCAATCGCGATTTATTGCCCATGTCCGATTGCCTCCTGAACAGCTGCCGCTACACCAGCGGCATCCAGCCCGAATCTGTGATTCAGCTCTGCTACGCTTCCCTCCGGCGCAAAGTGTTTTTCCATGTTTTTTAAAATGAGGCGGGACGGAGAGAGGCCTCCCTCTGTCAAAATTGCTGCCACTCGCTGCCCAACGCACCCAGCACCCAAGGCATCCTCCAACACCAGAAGAGGCTTCCGTTCACCAAAAAACGTGTACAGAAGGTCTCCGCTCAATGGGGAAATCTGATTGAGCTTCAACACCTCCGCGTGAATCCCTTCAGCTTCCAGAAGCTCTGCCGCTTCCAGCAGCTGATTGATTAGAATTCCATATCCCAGCAGCGTGATATCGCCGCCCTCCCGCAGGCGGACCAGCGGCTCTGCCGAGCAATCTTTCCGAAAAGCCTCCTCCCCGCCCCGGGGATATCGAACGGCCACCGGGCCATCTATTTCAAACAGTGCCCGCCGCAGCATCGTGCGCAGTTCTGCAAAACTGGCGGGGCATAAGACGGTAAAGCCTGGAATTTCTGATAAATACAGTGCGTCAAAGCAGCCGTGATGGGTCTCGCCATCGGCCCCCACAAGGCCTGCCCGGTCTACCGCCAGCACAACATGCAGCCGCTCCAGGGCTACATCGTGAATCAGCTGGTCGTACCCGCGCTGAAGAAACGTGGAGTATACAGCGAACACGGGGATCATGCCCTGTGCCGCCAGACCAGCGGCCATAGACACTCCGTGCCCTTCCGCAATGGCTACATCAAAAAAACGTTGCGGAAACTCCTTTGCAAATTCGCTCAGGCCTGTCCCCTCGGCCATAGCTGCGGTGATGGCGCATACACGCTCATCCTGAGTAGCACAGGAGATCATAGCCTTTCCAAACTGGTCGGAAAAGCTCTCGGCGGCCTCCTTTTTCAAAAGTCCAGTCTCAGGATCAAACGGAGCAATCCCGTGAAACTTTCCGGGATTCTGCTCCGCAAAGGAATACCCCTTTCCCTTCACCGTATAGACATGGACCACAACAGGACCATGCAGCTCCTGGGCCCACTGCAGTACGTCGCAAAGCCGCGGCAGATCGTGGCCGTCAATGGGTCCCAAATAGGTAAACCCCATGTCCTCAAACAGCGTGCTCCCAGGCCAGAGGGTTTTCTTCAAAGCTGTTTTCACCCGGTGGTTGAAGCGATAGAGCCCATTCTCCATGGGATGCTTTCCAAAAAGGCTCCGATACCACTTCTTAAAGTGATAATAGGCCGGTTTGCTCCGCAGCCGGCTTAAGTGGGACGGCATCGCGCCCACATTGGGAGCAATGGACATGCCGTTATCATTTAAAATCACAATCAACGGCTCGCCAGAGGCACCGGCATTGTTCAGCCCTTCGTAGGCGAGTCCCCCCGTCATGGCGCCATCTCCGATTAAGGCCAGCACACTGTAATCTTCGTTTTGTAAAGTTCTTGCCCTTGCCATACCAAGCGCTACAGAAACAGAGTTGGACGCGTGGCCGGCGATAAATGCGTCATGTTCGCTCTCATGAGGTTTCGGGAAGCCCGAGAGCCCCTGAAACTGGCGCAGGGTGGAAAATAGCTCCTGCCGGCCCGTCAACGCCTTATGGATATAGCATTGATGACCTACGTCAAAAACGAGACGGTCTACCGCTGTATCGAAGACGCGATGGATGGCCACAGTTAGCTCTACGGCCCCCAGATTGGAGGCCAGGTGTCCTCCCGTCTCTGATACGTGCTGAACCAAAAATTTCCGCAGCTCCTGGCAGAGCTGAGGAAGCTGTTCTCGTTCCAGAGATTTCACATCAGCAGGAGATTGGATGTGTTCCAAAATCATGTAAGTGCCGCCTCCTCAGCGGTGAAACAGGTGTAAAAAACGCCCTGTCCAATAAACAACGCGGGTACTTTGCCGCATAGCAAATGTTTTGGAGAGCGCTTTGCCACCAATGGTGAGTCCAGAAATCAACGCAGTTACAACTACAGAGACTAAAACACTCTGCAGATGAAGGACCTGCTGGAGCTGTACGACAATCACTGCGCCGGTGGCGCCGGATACAATGCCGCAGATGTCCCCCACCACATCGTTACAGACGCTGGACACCCTGCTTGCATTTCGCAGTAAGAAGAGTGCCTCCTTTGCGCCCCTTTCCCGATGGGCCGCCATGGAGTGAAAGGGCTTTGGATCAGCGGCTGTGGCAGCAACACCAATGACATCAAACACGATGCCAAGTCCAATAAAAAGAGTCAAAGTCAAAACCGCGACAGCTATGTCCGTGCTGTCCAGAATTGACTCTGACACCAAGCTCAGCACAGCGGACAGAACCACCGCTGTCACAAAAACGGTAAGAACCCATTTATATTGGCTATCTTCCTTTTTCGTCTTTTTCAAGAATGCAACCTCCGTAAAATACGGTTATGAAGAGATACACTTGCTGAGTCGGCGGCAGCAAAAAAGGTAAATCTTACGGCTTAGGTACGGGCTGGTTTTCCCCACGACACACCTCTCGTTGCCGATGGAGGCGGTTTCCCCTTCGGTGCCGCGGCACGCCGTTGCCGAACACGCTGCCCGACTGCCACTTAGTCCGCACTGCAATCCCTTTTTTGCCCCACGAAGACAGCCTAGGTGATTTCCACCGCAGTCCGTCCGTTTCTTTAGCCTCTTTTGCAGACCGGGTTTCAGGAGGCGATCGCGGAAAGGCTCTGGCCAGAGCGCCGCCGCGTAGTTCCTCCATTCACCCACCCCACGCAAGGCAGGCTACATCTACACACAGCGTTACGGCCCCAACGGACCGATGCACCGCATTGCAGGTTCACAATCTGTTTCGTACACAGGCCGAAAATACCACAGTGGGAGTACGTCTATGCACAAGAACAGGTCTCCACGAAAACAGGGTCGGGTTATCCATGCCATTGGAAATCGCCCTGAGTTCGCAAGCGCAGAAAGCGCTTCCCCCCAGCACCCACCCAAAACTGGGCGTATCAAGCAAGCACCAGAGGTTTCATCGATATGCCCTTCAGAGGATTTTTAGGCCCTCCCTAGGAAACGGCAGATCTGACTAGAATACTGCGCCGCCGATCAGCGTTATTCAGTATACCACGAATCGAATCAATATACAATATATTCTGCATATACAAACTGCAAATTTTTTTCACATATGTATATTATTCTTTTTCCCAAAATCATGATCCATTACCGGCCCTGCGGCAAAAAATACCCCCGTCTGCTTCATTCAGACGGGGGCAACTGCTCCAATAGCGTGCTATGATTCGTAGATAGGGCCTCCTGCAAGATGCTCCAAAAGGTCCCGGAACTGAGGATACTGTTTGATCAAAAGCTCCTGATCTCCATCCTCATAGTCGTGAAATTCCATTCCAGGAGCCATGGAAGTGCCCAACAGCGCCCATTGGCCGCCAGGGACCAGCCGAGTTCCCTGCCAGGTGCCTCTCGGCACCGTCAGCTGGAGCTCCTCACCATGCAGAATATCCTGCCCCATTCGGACCACTTTTCCGGTTCCATCTGGATAGAGCTGCAGCATTTCCACCGGGTCTCCCAGATAAAAGTGAAAAATCTCCTCCGTAGGTAAGCGGTGCATTCTGGAAAAACATGCGCCACTGATAAGGTACAAAATCGCAGAACAGAGTGTGTGATCCCCTTTTCTACCGGGAATCACTGCTTCCGGCAGCACCTCGTCGCTGATATACGTTTGGCAGAATACGCCGCCTTCGCGGTCCAGGGGCACCATGTGGAATCTCTCTTTAATTTGTTCTGGTGTTAGATTCATTGTGTGATTCTCCATGCCGTTTTTTTCTGGACACCTCTCGCACATAGCAGCTGCTGGCCAGCGCAATGATGGAGAGAATGTAGGGGAACATTTTAATAATGGATGATGGGAATGCACTGCTGTTAAGCTCTACACGAATTCCCAGCGCATCGGCAAATCCAAAGAGGATACTGACTGCCCAGGTAATAAACGGATTTCCGTTCCCAAAAATCAGAGCAGAAAATGCAGTGAAGCCGCGGCCCTGCACCATATCTTCCGTAAAGCCAGAGACAGAAACTGTGGAGAGATAGGTGCCGGCAATCCCACAGAGCATCCCTGACCAGAGAATCGCAAACAAGGCAACTTTATTGGGCTTGATTCCTCCACTCTCCACACATTCTGGCAATTCCCCAATTGCGCAGGCAGCCACGCCAAACGGCGTTTTATAGAGAAGCAGTGCTGTCAGAATAACCATGACAAACGCAAAATAGGTCAAAAGGTTTTGCTCGCCAAAAATTCCGCCAAGAATGGGAATATTCTGAATGATAGGAATTTCAATGTTTGGGAGCTTTCCCATGACGTCAGCGCGCAGGGTTCCTTGTGTATGATAAATCGCTCTGAGTAAAAAGGAGGTTAAGCCAACGCTTAAAAGATTGATGCCAATGCCTGTAATGATTTTATTGGCCTCCAGCTTCAATACAGCCAGTGCAAACAGCAAAGACATCAGCATACCCGCCAGAGCGGCAAAAGCTAATCCGGCCACAATACTCCCGCCAAAGGCGATTTCTCCGCAAATCACCGCAAAGGAGCCCATCAGCATCATCCCCTCCAGTCCGATGTTGAAAATTCCTGCCTTTTGACAGAAAACACCACCCAGAGCCGCCAGGGTTACAGGAGTTGCGATACGGACGGACGCAGCTACCATGTCGTTTATAGAGGCAATATCCACTCAGCCCCCCTCCTTTCGCGTGCCCTGTCTCTTCCTGTATACCTCTCTCAGCCATCCAAAGCTAAAATGGGCACTGATGGTAAAGATGATGATTCCACGCACCACATCAATCAGGGAACTGGGAATATCGGCAATTCTCTGCATAATATTGGAACCGTTTTTTAGTGCTGCAAAGAAAAAGGATGTCAGGAGAATTCCAAACGGATTATTGCTGGCAAGCAGCGCAATAACAACCCCATCATTTCCCATGGAATTGCTAAATCGGATCGGAAAGCGGTGGTGCACCCCCATGACCTCAATCGCTCCCGCAGCTCCAGCAATGGCGCCGCTGAGAATCATCGCGGCAAGAATCACTCTTCCAGAACGGATTCCGCCATATTGTGCAAAATTGGGGTTGGCGCCACAGAGTTTCAGCTCATATCCAAAGCGTGTTTTGTAGAAGATAAAAGCCATGCCGATCAGCAGTGCCAGCATGATATAAAGGCCTGTATTTGCATTGGAATCTCCTAACCAGGAGAGGTTTGTCAGCCAGGTATTTTCCGGGATATAATTGGTGGAACGTGCATTGGCCAGTGTGCCGTCACCCAGCATAGGTCCCAATACCAGATAGTCTGTAAAATAATAGGCAATATAGTTCAGGAGAATGGTGACGACTACCTCATCACACTTGAGCTTAATTTTCAACAATGCCGGAAGAATGGCGAACAAGGCTCCCGCAATAACGGCAAACGCAATAGTTGCCAGAATCGCCACTGGCCGTGGCGCATCACCCAGCTGCATGGAGATGTAAGTGGCACCGATAGCACCCAAATAGAGCTGGCCGTCAACGCCCATATTAAAGAGATTCATCCGAAATGTCAGCGCAACTGCCAGCCCCATCATGCCATAGGGTATCATCCATCGGACCGTCCCGCCGATATCTGTGCTGATGCTTTTATAAATTGCCTTGAATACAATCCAGGGGTCATAGCCTGTGACCAGCAGAAACAGGCTTGTCAGCAGCAGAGCGACCATGATAAGCACAATCTGTCTCAATAAGGTCCTGCCCGCTGAAGATGCTTTTTGGCTGCTGACCAATTTGCTGAAAACTTGACTGACGTTCATAGCGCATCCTCATCTAATGTCATGTTTCTGGAGCCAGCCATATAAAGTCCCAGCTCCTCCTCCGTAGTCTCCTCCGGACGGAAGGAGCCAACGATCTCACCCTCATACATCACCACAATGCGGTCAGAGAGCGTCATGATCTCTTCTAGTTCTGCTGAGATCAGGAGGATGGCCTTTCCGCTGTCCCGCAGAGCGACCAGTTGTTTGCGGATATATTCAATCGCTCCAATGTCAACGCCTCGTGTCGGCTGGGCCGCGATTAAAAGTTCTGGATCAGCGTCCATCTCCCGCGCCAAGATCACCTTTTGCATGTTGCCTCCAGAGAGGGTTCCAAGGGCATACTCTGAATTAGGGACTTTAATGGCAAACTCTGAGATCAACTGCTCGGCATGTCTGCGCATCTCGTCCTGCTTCAAAATACCTCCTCTGCAGTACTGCTTTTCATAGTAACGATCCAGCATGATGTTTTCCATGATACTGCAGCTCTTGGCTCCACCCACAGCAATGCGGTCCTCCGGAATGTGGGACATTTTGCTCTTCCGGCGCATACGGACAGGTGCGCGGCTCAACTCCTGGTCGTAAATCTGGATGGACCCACTAGCTACGGGGACAAGACCTGTCAATGCGTTTACAAGCTCGGACTGACCGTTTCCCTCTACCCCGCAGACACCTAAAATTTCGCCCTTTCTAACTGAAAAGGAAACTTGGTTGACAGCCTTTTGCCCTCGTTCATTGTAGACATTCAGGCGGCGGACCCGGAGGACTTTTTCTGTATAGGCAGATGTATCGGCCTTGGGAATCCGCAGATTCACTTCGCGGCCGACCATCAAATTGGCAAGTGCTCTCTCATTGGTTTTCGCTGTCTCTACAACACCTGTCACCACGCCTTTTCGCATGATTGTGACCGTATCAGTCGCCGCCATTACCTCCTTGAGCTTGTGGGTAATGATGATGATGGAACAGCCCTGCGCCTTGAGCCGCTTCATCATCTGAATCAGCTCCTCCACCTCCTGCGGGGTTAGAACGGCCGTAGGTTCGTCAAGAATCAGAATCTTTGCCCCACGGTACAGTGCCTTTACGATTTCCACGCGCTGCATCTGTCCGATAGAGAGCTGATAGACCTTGGCATCCAAGTCCAGCTGGAAGGAGTATCGCTCCAGGATTTCACGGACCTTGGCTTTTGCAGTTTTTAAATCAATGAAGGGGCCGCTCATCGGGGCCTTTCCCATAATCATATTCTGAATCACCGAGAGGGACGGTGCCAGCATAAAATGCTGATGAACCATTCCGATTCCCAATGCAATGGCGTCCTTTGGCGAATGAATCTGAACCTCGTTTCCAAATACCTTGATCGTACCGGAGGTTGGCCTTTGCATGCCATACAGCTGGTTCATAATCGTGGATTTGCCCGCGCCGTTTTCGCCAACCAATCCGTGGATTTCGCCTTCCCGAACCACCAGTGTGACATGATCGTTGGCGAGTACTCCCGGATATTCCTTGACGATATCAATCATTTCAACAGCATTCATCGCATAACTCCGCTTTTCTATAAAATGGTGTCGGATGCAGGCAGACAGCCCCGCCTGCGTCCGACACCCACAGCACTACATCTCTCTATAAATGGTAGATCAATAATTTCTCACGCGATCCATGGAGGGCGGCTCAATGTCGTGGACAACCTCAATCTCACCGTTCTGGATGGCCTCAATGGCTTTTTCGCCCACTTCCCGAGCGGCGGCAATGGTCTCCGCCTTTTCAGGAAGAGCCTCAGCCAAGGCGTCCAGAAGCGTCAGATCCACATAATAGGTGCCGCTGGCAATGTTCATGTAGCCATGCTCTCCGCCGGGGAAGCTATCTTCCACAAAATACTTGATAGCCTGATAGACATTCTCGCCAAAGTCAATGCCCATATAGGCGTAGAAGCCATTGGGGCAAAGGGCGGAGTTGTCACTGACATCGCCGGATACATAAATGCCAGCCTTATTTGCCGCCTCAATGACGCCGATCTGACTGTTGCCAGCATCCGTCTGGATAGCGTCTACCCCTTCAGCAATCATGGCGTTGGCGATCTCCTTCGCCTTAGCGGGGTCCTCGTAGCTGTTAACGGACATGAATTTTACATCGACATCCGGATTTACGGAGAGAGCTCCCTGCATAAAGCCGCTGGCGGCCTCACAGACGCCGCTGGCCTCATCGCCGCTGATATAGCCCAGAACGCCGGATTCGCTCAGCGTTGCGGCAATCGCGCCAGTAACGTACGTGCACTCCTCACCGCGGTATTCTGTATCCCACACATTTGCATAGGTTTCGCCGTCTACATTGATGTTCTGGAAAATCGCCGCGAACTTGACGTCGGGATAATCTGCCGCTACAGCCTTGGTCGCCTCTGTCATGGGCGAGAACGTGGTTAGAATCAGGTCATAGCCCTCTTTGCCCATGGCGCGGATTTCCTCCTCATAGGAGGCTGCGTCAGTGACCTCCATGGTCTTGACTGTGACGCCAAAATCAGCCTCCGCTCTGGCTGCCCCCTCAAACATCGCGTCCACGGGGCCGAGATCGCCAGACTTCTGATTGGAAATCAGAACAATTTTAGGCGCTTCCTCCCCAGAAGCATCTGATGTTCCGTCCGCGGTGCTACTGTCTCCGGTATTCCCGCCGCATGCAGTGAGCAGCGAAAGCGCCATCCCAGCAGCTAATAGCATAGACATCCACTTCTTCATACTTGTACCTCCCATAAACATATATTTCCCCGTTTAAAAGCGGGTATTTCCAGCATCAACGCTGATGGCCTGTCCGCGAATAATGACAGCATCCTCGCTTGCAAGAAAACGGATCACACGGCCAACCTCATAGGGCTGGATCAAACGGCCCAGCTGAGGCGGTCCCCAGGTCTTGCGCATTTCCTCCATATCGCCTCCGTAGAGCCGGATGGACTCCTCCATGCACTTGCGGAGCATGGCTGTGTCGACAGCACCCGGACAAACTGCGTTGACATTGATTCCATAAGGAGCCCACTCCAGGGCCATGCTCTGTGTCAGGTTCATAACGGCGGCTTTGGAGGCGTTGTAATCGGCCATATCCGCAAAACAAACTTTCGCGGCATTGGAGGCGACATTCACAATGCTGCCTCCAGCATTGCGGGCTTTGAGCCGCTTGACAAATTCTCGGCTCATTTCCATAAGTCCCTTCACGTTGACGTTGAACGTCAAATCCCAATCCTCTTCCCGCATATCGTCAAGCTTATAATAACCAATAATGACGCCAGCAATATTGACTAAAATATCTACCTTTCCAAATGCCTTTTCTGCATCGTCAAAGGTTGTCTTCACGGTTGCCAGGTCCGTTAGGTTCATTTGCGTGGTGGAAATTTTTTCCGATAAAAAGCCTTTTTGAACCAGGTCTGCTTTTGCCTCATCCAGCAAATCCTGCCTCAGGTCTCCCAGTACCACGCTGGCCCCCTCCTCTAAAAATGCCGTCGCGGTTCCTCTGGCCATCATGCAGGAGCCGCCGGAGATGTATACAACACGGTCTTTCATGGATATGGACATTACTTATGCCTCCTCCTGTTTCAAATTTAATTCCAGTTAAAGGCGGGTGCCATTAGAACGCCGCCGTCAACTGTCAGAATCTGCCCTGTAATGAAGCTTGCCAGCGGTGATCCCAGGAAGATCGCCGCATTTCCAAGGTCCTCCGGCGATACCAGGCGGCCCAGCGGCGCACGCTCACAATAGCTCTCTCGCCAACCGGGAACCCACTGATCCAGCATGGGTGCGTCGATCAGCCCTGGTGCAATACAGTTCACACGGATTCCATACTTGCCCCAATCATGTGCTAGACCTTTTGTCAGAAATTCCACAGCTGCCTTGGACGTGCCGTAATGCACCAGAGTATCACTGGGACAGGTTGCATTGATGGAGGAGACATTGATGATGGCCCCTCCGTTTTGCTGCTCCTTCATCACCTTCGCGGCGGCCTGACACACAAAGAACACGCCGCGAGTGTTGCTGCTTTGCATATCGTCCCATTCCTCACAGGTCATATCCAGGTTGTTTTGGTGCGGATAGATACCCGCATTGTTGACAATCACATCAATTCCGCCAAAGGAGCGCACAATACTGTCCATAACGCCTCCAATGGTATCGACTTCCCGCTGGTCCATGCAAAAGGCTTCAGCCTTTACACCCATTGAGGTCAGCTCCGCCACTTTTGCCGCCGCAGCGTCTTGATTTCGATGATAGGTAATTGCCACGTTAGCGCCTGCCTGGGCAAATCTTGTAGCAATGCCCGCGCCTGCGCCTTGTGCAGCCCCTGTGACTACCACATTTTTCCCGGTGTAATCAATCGCTTTGCAAACAATATTTTCTTCCATAACTTCCTCCGAAGCCCACTTTAAAATTGGCCACTCTTCTGCTGGTATTACAAGGTTTCGGTAATGGCCGGACCAAAACCATATTTTAGAAAGCGGAGCTGATTTTGAGCCTTACCGCATTCCGACACAAGATGGATGCCCTTCCATTTTGATAAAAATTAACGGCTCTGGCTTCAGCTGGCGTCCAGTAACTGTGACCGTTCCCGCCAGCACTGCGGCCGCCTCTTGGAATCTGCTGGAATCCTGTGCGTACAACGTGCACAGCGCTTCGCCATGATCGACGGCGTCTCCGATATTCTTGTGGAACACAATTCCGGCCGTATAATCCAACCGGGAGTCCTTTGTCTCACGACCAGCCCCCAGCATCATAGATGCCCGGCCAATCTCTTCTGCGGATAAGATTTGCAGATACCCTGACTGCTTGGCATGAATGGTTCGCTCCGCAGGCTTTTCATAATAGCGCTCTGGATGGGCGATTACGTCATACGCGCCCCCCTGTGCCTGGATGAAGGACTGAAATGCCGCCTGTGCTGCGCCATTTTTCAAGGTAGCCTCGGCCATTTCATAGCATGCCTGGTAAGAACCTTTTCCTGCTAGTGAAAGCATCTGCGCCGCAAGACAGAGGCAGACCTCGGTCAAATCCTCAGGTCCCCTTCCCTGCAACGTCTGTTCCGCCTCCTGGACCTCCAAAAGATTTCCGACCCGCTTTCCAAGCGGACGGTTCATATTGGTAATGACCGCAACCGTTTCCCGGCCATTCATCTCCCCGATCCGAACCATCATCTCCGCAAGCTTTTTGGCCCCATCCAAATCCTTAACAAACGCACCGCTGCCCATTTTGACATCAAGAACCAGTTTGTCCGCTCCGGAAGCCAACTTTTTGCTCATAATGCTGCTGGCAATCAGAGGAATGCTGGCCACGGTGGCGGTAACATCCCGCAGGGCGTAAATTTTCTTGTCAGCAGGGGCAACATTGGCTGTCTGCCCGGTGACCGCCATTCCAATCGCATTGACATTGTGAATGAACTGCTCCTGGGTTAATGAAGTTTGAAAGCCTGGAATCGACTCCAGCTTATCAATGGTGCCTCCTGTACAACCCAAGCCGCGGCCGGACATTTTTGCCATCTTCCCACCGCAGGCAGCAATGATGGGACCGATAATCAAGGTTGTCTTGTCTCCGATGCCACCAGTGCTGTGCTTGTCTACCTTGACTCCATCAATTCCAGATAGATCAATATGTTCCCCGGAGTCTGCCATCACAGCGGTCAGATCCGCAGTTTCCTGGTCCGACATTCCGTTCAGAAACATCGCCATAATCAGTGCCGCGGCCTGATAATCCGGCACCTTTCCGCTGCAAAGCCCCTCTACGAAGAACTGCAGTTCTTCCTTTGTCAGCTCGTGGTGGGCGGCCTTTTTTTCGATCACATCATAAATACGCATATCGTCCCCCGTAAAAGAAACCACTTCTTGTTAATAAATGATTATTTTCTCTTTTATACGTTCTTTTTCTCATATATATTACAAATACAGTCGTTTGTCAACATGTTTTTTTATATTTTTTTCAAAAAGACTAGACTTTTTTTGAAAAGAAGTTTATAGTTAATGATTATAAATTAAAATCTGACAGTATTTTATCACTATGGAGAGGTGTTTTTACATGGCCCGAACTTCTTTGTCGGAGATTGAGCAGCGCAATAACCGCACGCTGGAGTACATGCACAATCATTCCAGTGTCACCGTGGAAGAGCTGGCTCAATATCTCCAAGTGTCCACCGTTACAGTGCGGCGGGACCTCAACTATCTGCTGAACGAAAAAATGGTTTTGCGGACCAGTGCAGGGCATTATGCGCTCAATGAGGACCCTTCCTTTGATGTTGCCTTATTCCAGCGCTATTCCGCCCACCATCTTGAAAAGACGGCCATTGCCCGTGCAGCCTTGGATCTTATTCCGTCCGGAAGCGTTATTGGCCTGGATTCCAGCACGACGGTTCTGGAGCTTGGCAAGCTCTTGTCACAGAAGGAACATTTAACCGTGGTTACAAACAATCTGTTCATTCCAGCATACCTCTGCCAGCACCCAAGTCTAAAGCTGTTTTTGGCTGGCGGCTCTGTATATTTGGCCCAAAACTCTACAGAGGGAGCCGATACCTGCCGTTCTATCTCCTGCTTTCATTACGATATCGTGTTTATATCTGCAAACGCATTTGATTTTGAGCATGGACTGAGTAATCTGGACTTTGAGTCTGTCGATTCCAAGGTGGCTTTTTTGAATCATACGGATCGATGTGTCGTGATGGTGGACAGCTCCAAGATTGGAAAGCATGCGGGCAGAATGTTTCTGCCAACTTCTAAAATTGATGTGGTTGTGACAGACAATGGCGTGACAGAGGATCAGATCACTCAATTTCAGCAGCAGGGGATTACGCTGATTGTGGCGCGGTGATATCCTGCTCCAAACACTGCCGTGAGGGGCGGCGCTTTCAGCAAAAAAGAAGGCAGACGAAAATTCGTCTGCCTTCTTTTTTACGACACAACCGACAAGCTTTAAGGAGATTCAGTTCATCCGTTGCGCCAAGCTATCTGCCAGCTTCTGGAGAAACTCCGTACTGCCCCTCCAAGCCCCGCTTTCCAGCGCATCTTTGGCTTTTTGCGTATAATCCAACACCCGGTGTTCACATGTTTCAAGCCCCAGAAGTGTCACATAGGTGGACTTCTCATTAGAAACGTCAGAGCCGATGGGCTTACCAAACTCCGCTGCATTGCCAATCACGTCCAGCATGTCATCCCGGATTTGAAAGGCCAATCCCAGATTGGTGGCGTAATCTCTGGCGGCAACGATGCAGTTGTCTTCCACCACCCGATGACTGGATGCGGCGATCACGCCCATCATGCAGGCTGCCCGCAACAGTGCCCCGGTCTTTTTGTCATTGATCGCTGTCAACTCTGCCTCGGTATGAGGCTGCCCATCTCCCAATGTGTCCCAATACTGTCCGCCACACATGCCCTGTACACCAGCAGCTTCTGCCAGGATGCAGGCGGCTCTCGCGGCGCCGTCGTGGTGCCAGTTTCCTCCGGCTGTCAGCACCGTCTGGAAGGCAGCTGCTTGGAGCGCATCTCCCGCCAGAGTCGCCACACACTCTCCATATACCTTGTGGCAGGTGGGCTTGCCCCGGCGGAGGTCATCATTATCCATGCAGGGCAGGTCATCATGGATCAGGGAATAGGTGTGCAGCATCTCCACGCCGCAGCCAAAATCCAGCGCCTCCTCCATGGTCCCTCCCGCCGCCTCGCAGAATTTCATGGCAAGGACAGGCCGGATACGCTTCCCTCCGGCCAGAAGACTGTACCGCATGGCCGTTTGCAACCCCTCATCTATAAAAAATTCCAGCAGCCTCGCCTCAACCATCCTGCGGGCCTGCTCCATCTCTTGTACAAAACCCACGTCTCACACCTCCGCTTCTTCAAAGGGCAGTTCCTCCGGCTTTCCCTCTGCACCTTTCATCAGTTTGACCACCTGCTGCTCCGCCTGGTCCAGCTGCCTGGTGCAACCGGCAATCAGCTTTGTTCCCTCCTCAAACAGAGCCAGGGAGTCCGCTAGTGGGACATCCCCTTTCTCCAGCGCCGCCACAATTTCTTCCAGCCGGCCTAGTTGTTGTTCAAAGGTCATCTTTTTTCCGCTCATGGCTATACCTCCTTCCAGGGCTTGTCCACCGTACAGGTAAAGCCGCCCTCTCCCAAAGTAATGTTGATCTGGTCACCAACAGCCGCATCCTGGTAAGTTTTCACCAGCCGGCCGGCCTTATCTTGGACTATAGCATAGCCACGGCTCAGGACCTTCAAGGGACTCATGGCGTCCAATGCTGCCGCCAGCGCGGAAAACTGTTCCCGCCTGCGCCCAACCCATGCGCCGGAGAGGTCGCCAAGCCTCTGCTGGACATGGAGCAGTTCCATCCGCCTGTCCTCCACATAGGCAAGATGATCCGTCAGTACCCGTTTTTTCGCCAGAGAATCCAGCCTTTGACGCAGAGCATCCAGCCGGGCTGTCTCACTCTGGGCCAGCCGCTCGCCAACATCTTGAAGGCGGCGGCGAAGATCCATCTGATCCGGGACGGCGATCTCCGCCGCATTGGACGGCGTAGAGGCTCTGGCGTCCGCCACGAAATCCGAGATTGTAACGTCCGGCTCATGCCCCACAGCGGAAATAACCGGTGTCTCACAATGATAAATGGCCCTGGCAACCCGCTCGTCGTTGAACGCCCATAGGTCCTCCATGGAGCCACCGCCCCGGCCGGTGATAATCACATCCCCGATTTTCCAGCGGTCTGCATATCGGATGGCTCCCGCAATCTCCGGCGGAGCCTCTGCTCCCTGCACCCGGACTGGAAGGAGAATCACTTTAGCCATCGGATAGCGCCGCCGCAAAATCCGGAGCATATCGTGAATGGCGGCTCCCGCCGCTGAGGTGACAACGGCAATTCGCTCAGGAAAGAGGGGCAGCGGTTTTTTATGGGCCGGATCAAAGAGTCCTTCACTATAGAGCTCGGCCTTTAACTGTTCAAAGGCCACTGCCAGATCGCCTACGCCCTCCGGCGTGAGTGTATTGCAATAGAGCTGATAGGCCCCATCCCGGGGAAATACGCTCACCCGCCCTGTCACAACCACCCGCATGCCGTTTTCCGGGCGAAAACGGAGCCGCATCGCCGCGCTTTTGAACATGACGCATCGAAGGGCCCCCTCCGGGTCCTTGAGTGAAAAGTAGTGATGCCCTGAGGGATAGATTTTATAGTTGGACAGTTCCCCCCGCACTGAGATGTTCTGCAGCATGGGCTCACTGTCCAGCAGCAGTTTCACCAAATGGTTCACCTCAGTAACACCGAATATATGTTGTTCCATGGCCCCTCCCTGTTTGGCGCAGTTAAAGAAAAAAGCAGAGCTGACAAGCGGCAACTATACCGCCCTGCTCCGCTTTTTCATTTAAGACTCAGAGACCTCTTGCCGTGCAAAGCTGCCCAGAATACCGTTGATAAACTTCACCGTCTCCGGTGTCTCATATTTTTTGGCAATCTCCACCGCCTCGTTGATCGCGGCGCTGTTTGGAATATCCGGCATGTACAAGACCTCGTACATAGCGACCCGCATGATCGCAGATGCCACTAAAGGAATTCGGTCAAAGTTCCAGCCCTTAGCATATTTGGAAATATAGCTGTCCAGCTCCGCGGCATGATCGTCCACCCCCTTGACCAAGCGGCGGATATACGCCGCCTGTTTGGCGTTGGGAGCCTCCGCATAGATGGGATCCTCCTCGGCCAAGGCAGAAAAAGTCTCTGCCGTCAACCGTTGGTCCAGTAGCGTGTCAATCGGAGTATTGTTGAAACTCAATTCGTACGAGAGGTGGATTGCAATTTCTCGTGCAGTATTCCGCAGCATATACTTGTTACGTCCTTTTCTCTATCTTAGTCTAACGTCACGCCGCCCACATGGATGTTGACGGCCCCTACCGGACAGCCTGTCATAGCCTCTACTGCGGAGCTGACTGCTTTTTGTGCGTTTTCCGCCACCTCATGGATCGCGGTTCCGTACCGCACGGTCAGGTACAGGTCCAGCACCAGAGCCGTGCCTGTCATATCAATCTTTACGCCGCGGACACCCTTTTGCGCATTTTTTTTATTGCTCATCAGGTCTGTGACGCTGCCACCCAAATTGGTCATCATGCCGGACACGCCCTCCACCTCGCGGACAGCTCCCACAGCGATGGCGGCAATAACTTCCTCTGAGATGTTGATGCTTCCGTTTTCCTCTGGCTGAGTCATATATTCCTTGCTTTC
The DNA here is from genome assembly GCF_018408705.1 of Pusillibacter faecalis. Lineage (GTDB taxonomy): Bacteria > Bacillota > Clostridia > Oscillospirales > Oscillospiraceae > Oscillibacter > Oscillibacter faecalis. The sequence continues at coordinate 187,913 of NZ_AP023421.1, read as the reverse complement.
GGCCATGATCTTGATTCTCCTTAATTTGTTCATCCTTAGTAAACGTCCAGGTTTTTAGAGTGTTATTATACCATGTCATCCAGGAAAATACAACAGCTAATTTGCTGCCATGATCTTGATCCCGCTGGCAGCAAGCCCAGTTTCCGCCATGGCGATATCCGTGATTTTCGCCACATCCTCCGCTGTCAATTCCCCTGTCTGCGTGGCTACCACCACACTGATGCTCTCGTCTCCCATAAAGGCCACACAGTCTGTATATCCCTTGGCGGTGACTAGATTCTCAATCTGTGCCTCTTTCAGGGTATAAGAAGCCAGCACCTGGATGCCCTCGCTGGCCTCATTGGCCGTAGCCGTATCCGCGCCCTCCTGGGCTGCGGCCTCCTGAAGAAGAGAGATGGCATTGTCCCTCGCCTGCTGCCGGGTCAGCCGTGCGGAGGCAAAGTAATCTGATCCGGTGTAGACCCCTGTTTCATCCGGCAGACTGCTGTTTTCCTCGCTGCCTTCCTGTTCGCCGTCCTGTCCGGAGACCAGGGTTGCCTCTCCCAAAATTTTTGTGTCAGAGTCCTGGCCGCCCTGTACGGCTGTTTCTCCAGAATATCGCCAGTTTAACGCCACCGCTGCACACACCAAAACCGCCATTGTAGCCACCACCGTGTTTCGCTTCCATCTTGTGCTCATGGGTCTCTTCCTCCTCCAGATAATTACTGCCATTTTGCCACTGTGATGCGGTCTGCGGAAAGTCCGGTCAGCGCCGATACTGCCTCCGTCACCGCCAGCTTCACCTGTGCCTGGTCCCCTCCCTGACACACCACCAATGCCCCGCGATATGTTGGATAGAGGAGCTGGGTCACAACCACTTCGTCTCTGGACCCGGCGTCCACCAAAACCGTCTCGGATTGCCTGGAATAGTCCGAGGGGGCCAGTGTATCTCCGCTGTACGTCAACTCGGTGTCCTGAGCCAGTTGACGCTCTCCATCGGTGTCCAGCGTCAGCATCACCCGCACCTGACCGACACCACTGATGGCGCCGAGAATACTCTCCATCTCCGTTTGAATATCCCGAGTCTCCTCCGTCCTTTCGGGCTCGAGGGTCTGCGTCTTCCCACTCGGCCATAGCAGCAGCCCTGCGCCGATCAGCACTACGAAAACCGCGTATTTGTACCTGTCCCATAGCTTTTGCACTCCTTCAGTTTTCCACTTCATTCCAAGTCTGCCTCCCCCGCGGAATTCCCAGCTCATCCTCTATGTACACGGCCAGAGCCTCGCTCCTTGGTCCGACAAGTTCCGCCGACCAAGGCACCGGCACGCCGCCATCTCCGGACTCAGCACGCACCTTCGCCGTCACAACAAGCCCCAGCGTGTTCGCTTTGTCCGATATATATGCGGCTGTCCGCTCCTCTATGAGTTTTGCCAACTCTGTTTTTCCGTTTTCCTCTAGTTCTTGCTGCCGGTCCTGGATAGCCGCTTCATAGGTATGCAGCCGCAGCTCCAAACGGCTCAAATCCATGCCCAGTACTGGGCACAGCAGAGTTACCATCAGAATCAACCCTCCGGTGAAAGAGGCGATTTTCCGGATGGGCCCCTCTGGAATGAGCACCTGGACCACGGAGAGCAGCATGGCGACTACCACAACCGCGGCAAGCCACTCCTGAATCGCGTGCATCATGGCATCACCGCCGCTACAGAGGAATAGACCGAGATCAGCAAAAGCAACGCGCAGCCACCGGTCATTCCCAGCACCAGACCAAAGGCGCCTCCCAGTCCATCCACCAGCTTGCAAAGCCCTGGGGTACCCAGGGTACCTGCCAGAAATGCTGTCAGCTTGTACAACAGGTATTGAATGCCAAGCTGCAAAAAGGGATATGCGCAGGCCGCTAGAATGGCTAACATCCCAAAAATACCGATGGTATTTCGCAGCATGCCGGCACCCAAGAGCACTGTTTCCGATGCCTCAGCGATAATACCGCCCACCACAGGCACCACGCCTGAAATAGCCGTTTTTGCTACCTTCACGGTCGTTCCGTCCACAGCGCCGGAAATGACCCGTACCACAGAGAGATACACTGTAAAAAGTAACAGAGAGCTGGTCAAAATCCATGTAATCGCTTTTTTCAACCCCTCCGCGATGGTCCACAGACGGCTTTCCGACATACATGCGCCTGCTGTCATCGCTCCGATGTAAAGATAGACCATCGGCATTAAAAGACCGTTGATCAGGTTCATCAGCAGGTCTGCGAAAAACACTGTACTCACCTGCTGGAAGGTGGCTGTCGTGATAGCCCCAGAAGCCGCCGTGGCTGCCGCCAGGGTGGGAAGCAATGCTTTGGAAAACAGGTTCAGCTCTTGGATCGTCTCTGCACCCAGACCAATCAACATATCCAGGCTTCCCGCTGTCAGTACCGTGATCGACAGTGCACCTGCCATGGACAAAAATAACGGTTGTTTTCCGCCAGTGTTCTCCAGCGCAGCACAGAGTACCACCACCAGCAAGACTGACACTGCACCCTGAAGCCGCTGGCGCAGAATATCTCCAAATTGATTCTGGAGATGCTTCAGAATCAGGGCAATGCCCTCTGTGAGTCCATCCGCATCGGAAAAATCCAAATTTTTCTCATCCTTCATCAGTTCTTCTGCACTCTCCGGCAGTGCATCCTTCAAATCATCCGGCAGCTCAGTTGCATATACATCCAAGGTCAAAAGCATCAGCAGTCCCACTAACAAAATGAGTCTTTTCATTCGATGAACTCCAACAGCAGCGACAGAACGGCTCGCAGCAGTGGCAGCGCCGCCAGCAATGCACAGGCGGCCCCTGCAGTCTCTACCACCGCCGCCAAGGCGGATTCCCCTGCGTCCCTGCACAGCTCTCCCCCCACCTTTACAACCAGGGCGATTCCCACTGTTTTATAGAGTGGGATCAGCAGCTGCTGAGAGATGCCGCTCCGCTCTCCCAGCTCATTGAAAAATGATAGTAGTTCCTCCACAGTTCCAGCCAGGGACAACAGAACCACTACCACAGCTCCCAGCGCCAACAGCAGGGCCATTTCCGGACTTCCCCGCCGCACTACCACGGCCAGCAGTGCACCGACCAGGCAAAGAGCCGTCACCTGGAAGACCTGCTCCATACTTAAAACTGAAACAGCGTCTTGATGAGGTTGAAGAGGTCGCTGATCTCCTGTACCATCATCATCAACACCACAACCAACCCTGCCAAAGTAGTCATCATAGCCTGTTCCTCCCGGCCGGAACGCACCAGCAGCTGGTTCAATACCGCCACCAGAATGCCAATGGCGGCGATCTTAAAAATCAGATCCACATCCATGCCTTGTCCCTCATATCAGTAAAATGACCAGCAGTGCCGCCGCGGAAAAATAAAGTGCCGCTGCCCGCTTTTCCTCATCCGGACGCCGCCGCTCCCATTCCTCCGCTGTGCTTTGCAGCCGATGTACAGCAAGGGAAATTCCTTTACGCAAATTCTCCTCATCTCCGGTGAGGTCCAGCCCCATCAGCGTCTCCTGATCCTTGGAATCCAGCGGCAACGTCTCTACTCCACGCTTCCAGACCACCGACAGAGCCTCTCCCTGGCGGGCAGCTTTTGCCGCCTTCTGAAAAAGTGCAGCAGCATCCGGACGGCAGTCCCGTGCCAGTTTTTCCATCAGCTGAGGAAGCGGCGTCCTGGCCATGCGGATTTCCTCGCTCATATGCTCCAGGGCAGTCACACAATCGTTCAGCGTATCTCTCCGCCGTTGGCGATCCGCATGGTGGCACTGCCAGGCAAGAAGGCCGCCGCTCAAAATCAAAAGGCTACCGAAGAGACTCAGCATGGCAGTTCCTCCACGCGGTAGACCCGCTCACCTCCCGCCCGGCTGATACATATCGCCAAACGGAAAATCTGATCCTCCAGCAGCGATCGGTACAGGGGCTTTTCCTGCAGTTCCTCCACGCTGCCGGCATGAATGGTAGCCAGCATCCGCACCCCGCACCCCGCCGCCAGGGACACGGCTTTTAAATCCTCTTTTACAGTGATCTCATCCATGGCAATCACCTGCGGATTCATTGCCCGCAGAACAATAGGGATGCCCAGGGCCTTGGGGCATGCGTCCAGTACATCCGTGTGCGGCCCCACGTCCATCTGTGGCTTTCCGAGGTACATCACAGCCACCTCTCCCCGCTCGTCAATGAGTGCGACCCTCCGAGGGCCATGGGGGGAAACTCCCTCCGACACTCCCCGCACTAAATCCCGCAGCAGGGTCGTCTTCCCGCCTCCCGGCGGAGAGAGAATCAGGGTACTCTCCATTTCTCCGCTGCGAAAGAGTTGCGCAAGCAGCTCGTCCGCAATTCCCCGCCGCTCTCGGGCAATACGGACTGCCGCGGAGGAAAATTGCTTCAGATTTGTGTTGGAGCCCTCTTTCATCACCGCCGTGCCGCACAGTCCTATGCGGAACCCTCCCCGAACCGAGAGGTATCCCTCCTTCAGCGTCTCTGCGGCCGCATAGCGAGAGAACTCTGTAGCTAGGTCGCAGAGTGTTTCCAACTCCTCCGGCTCCACTTCTGCCTCCAAAGACACCTCTCCGCTTGGAAGCAGCACAGTCATGGGCTGTCCGGCCCGGAGGCGGAATTCTTCCGCCTCCTCCTTTTGCTGCTCCGGCAAGGCCAGAGCCAGCTTTCGCAGGCGCAGTGGCAAAATAGCCGCTGCCTCCTCATAGCGTGTGAAATTCAAATCCTTTTGCAAGGGTACGCTCCCCCTTTCTTTTGTTACTCCAATCTATGATGGCTCGTCCCAGGATATGCCGGAGAGAATGAATTTCTCAAAAAAAGGGCTGTAGTACGCAGCGCGTACTACAGCCTCCGGGGTTCAGAAATTACAAAATAATGCAGATTAACCCGCCGCTTCCCTCATTGATGATGCGGGTAAGTGTTTCCTGGAGCTTTTTCTGTGCATCCTCCGGCATGCGCTTAAGCTTGGTTTGCAGGTCGTCGCTGACCAACTCATGGAAGCTGCGTCCAAAAATATTGGACTGCCAAATTTTACTGGTGTCACCCTCAAATTCCTGCAGCAGATAGTTCACCATGTCCTCGGACTGCTTCTCATTGCCCACGATGGGAGAGACGGCGCTCTCAATATCCGCGCGGATCATGTGGATGCTGGGTGCGCTGGCCTTGAGCCGCACGCCGTAGCGTCCGCCCTGTTTCATGATCTCCGGCTCTTCCAGCTTGAGCTCGTCAATACCGGGCACCACAATACCATATCCCTTTTCCCGCACATCCTGCAGTGCCCCGGCCACCTTGTCGTACTCCGCCTTGACCGCCGCCAGACGGGTCAGCAGACTCATCAGATCACCGTCATCACTGATCTGGAAGCCGGACTGTTCAGAGAGTGTGTGATAGAAGAGCTCTCTTGGAAGCCTCAGATCCGCTGAGGCAATGCCCGTTCCAAGGTCAATCGCCGTGATCTTTGCCTCGCTGATGTTTTCACAGGTCCCCAGGGTGGAGATGACGCCTTCCACCTCCCGGATGTGGTGCAGCTGAACAGTGGCCTGCCGGATCGCATCATAGAGACCAGCTTTGAGGGGATGCTCCGACGGCAGGGCATCCACCCAAGGCGGGAGGAACAAATCCAGTTCCTGCATGGGAAACTCGTACAAAACTGCCTTTAAGATTTCCGCCACGTCGCTTTCATCCAGTTCCAGACAGTTGACCGATACGCAGTTGACCTCATAGCGGGAGATGATGTCCCGGGTAATGGCTTGGGCGCGATCTCCTTTCGGGTCCGCTGAGTTCAATAGGACAATGAAAGGCTTTCCAAGCTCCTGGAGCTCCCGGATCACCCGCTCCTCTGCTTCCAGATAGTCCTCGCGCGGGATATCCGCAATGGTTCCATCGGTGGTGATGACGATGCCGATGGTAGAGTGTTCAGCGATCACCTTGCGGGTCCCCACCTCCGCCGCCTCCGTCATGGGGATCTCATGGTCAAACCAGGGCGTTGTGACCATTCTGGGCACGTCGTCCTCATACTGTCCGATGGCACCCCGCACCATATAGCCCACACAGTCAATCAGCCGTACGGAAAAGGCTGCGCCGCCCTCCAGCTGAATCTGCGCCGCCTCCTCGGGAACAAATTTGGGCTCCGCTGTCATGATGGTCCTTCCAGACCCGCTTTGCGGCAGTTCATCCCGGGCTCGTTCCTTGCGGTAGACATTTTCAATGTTGGGGATCACCTGAGTCTCCATAAACCGCTTGATGAATGTGGATTTTCCGGTGCGCACCGGACCCACAACGCCGATGTAGATATCGCCCGCAGTGCGGGTTGCAATATTCTGATAGATCGTGGTGTTCATACTCATCCCGTCCTTTTTCCGATCTTGTTCCAACTCTATGTCCGAGTCCTTCAAAGTATGACGGCCCGTCTTTCTTTGTAAAAACCACACAAAAACAGCATCTCTCTTTCTACACTCTTCATTCCTTTCCCGCATTTACATTTTTGGTTTAGCATGATAAACTACTAATGTATTAAATAAGGGCAAGACGCCCGGATTTTGGAGGATGGAATATGAAAAAAATACTTGCACTGCTGCTGGCAGCTATGATGACATTATCCCTGGCCGCTTGTGGCAGCGATACCGGCAGTACGGATGAGGATTCTGGCGACACTGCCGGTCAAGACACCGCGGAACCTTCCGCCGATGACGACTTTGCTTATATTCAAGGCAATGGGAGCATGAAGATCGGCTTTACCTATTTTGAACCCATGAACTATATGGACGACAATGGCGAGTTTGTGGGGTTTGAAACTGAGTTTGCCACCGCTGTGTGCGAAAAACTGGGAGTGGAACCAGAGTTCGTGGAGATCAACTGGGACAGTAAGGTTATGGAGCTGGAGTCCAAGAACATCGACTGCATCTGGAATGGCATGACCATTACGCCGGAGCTGGAGGAAGCCCTGACCATTTCTGACCCCTACATTAAAAATTACCAGGTCGTGGTCATCCGGGCCGACAACGCCGACACCTATACAACCACCGCAGATCTGGTTGGCAAGACCGTAGAGGCTGAGGCCGGCTCCGCCGGTGAGACCGCCATCTCCGAGGATGAGAATCTCTCCCAGGCCACCTATGTCTCCGTTACCAAGCAGACCGACGCTCTGCTGGAGGTCAAGACCGGTGCCGCTGATGCAGCGGTCATGGACTTTGTACTGGCCAACGCCATGGTGGGTCAGGGCGACTACGCCGATCTGACGGTGATCCCCGATCTGCAGCTGTCCGTGGAGGAGTACGGTATCGGTTTCCGGAAGGATTCTACCGCCGCCGAGAAAGTGAACGCTGCCATCCAAGCTCTAATCGACGACGGTACCCTGAACACTTTGGCTGAGAAATACGGCCTTGCCGAGCTGCTGCTGGCCAACCAGTAATCATCGCATTCACAATACGCAGGCGCAGAGAGGAGGCATCTCCTTTCTGCCCTGCCTTTGTCTGTATGGAGAAGAGATATGGATTTCCAAACCGTCAATCTGATGCTGGGGAAGAGCTTTCTGCTCAACTGCCAAATTTTTATCGTCACGCTGCTGCTGGCGCTGCCGCTGGGGCTGCTGCTGTCCTTTGGCACCATGAGCCGGATTCGGCCTGTCAGCGCCCTTTCCAAGCTGTATGTATACCTCATGCGCTCCACGCCCCTGATGTTACAACTGGCCATCGTCTACTATCTGCCCGGTTTTCTGAATCCCGGCCACATGCTCTCCCGGATGACAGCGGCCTGTCTGGCCTTCGTTTTAAATTACGCGGCATACTTTTCCGAGATTTTCCGGGGTGGCATCCAGGGGGTTCCCCTAGGACAGCGGGAAGCAGGTCAAGTGCTTGGCATGACGAAGTCTCAGATCTTTTTCAAGGTTACACTCCTGCAGGTGATCAAGCGCATTGTGCCGCCTATGGGCAACGAGGTCATCACACTCATTAAGGATACCTCTCTGGCCAACTTCATCATGGTGAAGGAAATCATTGCCATGGCCAAGGAATTTGGCAACAAGGCCATGATCTGGCCCCTGTTCTATGCCGGTGTCTTTTTTCTGGTGTTCAACGGCATTGTCACCGTGGCGCTAAGCCGCACTGAGAAAAAGCTGGATTATTTTCGGGTATAAGGAGATTCGCCATGGCATTGTTGGAAGTTCAGCATATCGAAAAGCGCTTTGGCGCGACCCAGGTATTGACCGATATTTCCTTCTCCCTGGAGAAGGGGCAGGCACTCTCCATCATCGGCTCCTCCGGCAGCGGCAAGACCACCTTGCTGCGTTGCCTGAATTTCTTGGAAAAACCCGATCACGGTAGCATTTCCGTGGGCGGAGAGCTGCTCTTCAACGCCGCGGACCCTCAGACTCAGCTGGAGAATGAGATTCGTAAGAAACGGCTCCATTTTGGTCTGGTGTTCCAGAGCTTCAACCTCTTTCCTCAGTACACAGCTCTGAAAAATGTGACCCTGGCCCGGGAGCTGCAAGCCAAGGAGCGGGGCGGCGAGAGCCACCGGGACATTGAGTCCGCCGGACGGGAACTGCTGGCCCAGATGGGCCTTGCCGACCGAGCAGATCACTATCCCCACCAGCTCTCCGGCGGACAGCAGCAGCGGGTGGCCATTGCCCGGGCTTTGGCGCTGCATCCGGATATCCTGTGCTTTGACGAACCTACCTCGGCCCTGGACCCGGAGCTCACCGGCGAAGTGCTGAAGGTGATTCGCTCTTTGGCAGAGCAAAAAACCACCATGATCATCGTTACCCATGAGATGTCCTTTGCCCGGGATGTTGCGGATCAGGTAATTTTCATGGATGGCGGCGTAATTGTGGAACAAGGCGATCCGAGGGAAGTCATTGACCATCCCAAGGAGGAACGAACCCGCCAATTTCTGGCTCGATATGCGGAAAATTGAACAGAGAGCTGCTGCGGAATACGCAGCAGCTCTCTTTCTTTACTATGCAAACGCATATCAAAAACAGAATGCGCCCCCTTGCGGGGAAAGCCGGAAATGATGCACAAAAACTTTATGTATACCTGCATTTGCCTGTTTTTGTGGTGCTCTAATTGCGGTTTTATGCTCTCTTTCTTGGGATCAGCAGCAGAGTCTCATGGGGAATCTCCGCCTCGGACTCCAGCTGGTTGGCAGATAAGATGGCAGCAATTGTCGTGTTGTAGCTCTTGGCCAGGTCCCAGGCACTCTCCTGCTGTCCCAGACACCGCAGCACCAGAGACGGAGTTCCTGCCAGATCCCTGGTTGTCTCTGTGTCCAGCTTTGCAGTGGAGATGCACACCCGTTTGGCGCGATTAGCCGCCTCTACCCGGAAATCTACCGGGAAGCGTACCTCAATTCCCCGGTCTCCCAGGCTTCCCTGGACTTCCTCCGTGCACACAGCCCTAGCAGTCATGCGGCAGTCCTCTGGAAGCTCCATCTGGCATGTGACGTCCACACTTCGCTCCGCTACCAGCGGAACGCCGCCCTCATCCAAATATAGCGCCCGAATTGCGGCGGCGGTACGCAAGACCGCCATCTCTCCCTCCCGACTGACGGAAACCGCGCCACAGTTGACGGTCAGCTCCAGAATAGACTCCGCCACTACGCCGATCTCCAGCACCTCCCGCACAGTCTGTCGGCGGTTCGTGGTCTCAAAAAAGCTGGTCAGGTTCAGTGGTGCCGCCTCATAGGTCAGATCATGCGCCGTGGAGTACAAATCATTCAGCAGCGTCAACTCCTGCTCCACCCGCAGCAGAGCGGTAGCATGGAGGTAAAGCGTCACGGCAATCTGACGTCCCTCCGGATCGTCCCCGTCAATTTGAAGATCTGTTCCAGTCAGCTGCAGTTGCAGTGACGCTGCCGCTCCCTCGGCTGCGCCTTCCACCTCCATGATCTGAGAAAAAGGCAATTCTCCAGTGGTGGAGCAATATCTTCCATCTGTCGTTCGATACAGAAGTGTGACCGTGAAAAGTCCCTTGAAAATCAGCTTGTTTCCAACGATTTTACTCTCTGTCACGCTGCTTCCCACCTGGCCTGAGAGCAGCTCCGCCGCACCATCTCTGCCAGGAGAAAGGCTCATCGACTCTGTAAAGGTAAAATCCTTTTCTGCTATCTGTGATAATAAAATGACATGCTGCTGCTCCTGCCGCTTCTCCACGCAAAAGGCCGCCTCGGCCTCTACATCTGTACAAAAGGACAGCTGCGCTTTTTGGTAGGCAGTGAGCCTTGTGACAAGCTTACAATGGGTGAAAATCTTTCTGGGATTCAACATCCTGGTCTCTATGAATTCCGGTTCTGTTTCTGCTGTCAGACAAGTACAGCCAGCCAGTCCCCTGCCATCGCTCTCTACCGTAAAGGGCATGGCAAATTCCAGGGTGCGGATGCCGCCCTCTCCATCAGGGGTATACAGCACTGTCACCCGTACAGTGCCGGATACCTCTGCCTTTCCGTCCCGCAGCTCCCGGCTGTGTATGTACACTTTGCCCTCTGTTTCAATCACACGGGCAATATCCGGACAATAATCCGGAACAATGGTTTCTGCGGTCTCCTCTTGCGTCAGTACCAGCTCTCCGCCTGTCTCATATGCGTCCAGGCACGCTTTTTTCAGTTCCAGTTCCATGAAGGCTTCCTTCCTTTCCCGGCAGTTCATGTCCCATCCTATGAACTGCCTTTTCCGGTTATGCCTTGATATGGAACAATTTCCGTAAAATTCCCCGCAGAGCCTTCGGCGATTTCCAAACGACAATGTTCATAAACGACTCCTTTCTAACGACGGCAGCAGGCGCAGCCACATGCGATCAGCAAAAATGCTACCAGAAACATCAAGGCTCCCACGGGAAAAATGGCTGCGATAAGAATCCCAGCGCCCAACGCCACCGCGCAAAAGCCAAGCAGCCAGCATCCGTTGCCTCCTCCTCGAAACACGTGCCACACCTCCTCTCTTCTGAGACAGTATATACGCCTGGGGCTGTCCCTGGTACATAAATCATGCGGCGACTACCAGAAAAGTATTGATGAGATTTTGACGTAACCCCATGTACTGAATGTTGATGGCCACTCTGTCATAATGGTTATGCTTTTGCATAACAAGAGAGCCGCGGACTCTTATAGATTCCACGGCTCTCTTCTACATCCTTAACAGCTTATATGGATCGGCCCTTTGCCCGTTTGGCCTCCTGCCAATCCCGTAAGGGCTTGAGCTCCTCGTAAAGCCGCAGATAACTGGCATAGCGGCTTTTTTGAATTTTCCCTGCCCGCAGGGCTTCCCGCACGGCACAGCCCTGTTCCTTAGTATGGCTGCACCCCTGGAAACGACACCGATCCAGATAGGGGGCAAATTCTAAAAATGTCTCCGGCAGACGGCGCTTGAGCTCTAGATTCAACTCGGTTGTCTCAAAGGAGGAAAATCCCGGCGAGTCCACCACCTCCGCTCCGCAGCTCAGGCGGTAGAGCTCCACGTGGCGGGTAGTGTGGCGTCCCCGGCCCAGTGCGTCACTAACCTCGCCTACTTGTAGGGAAAAGCCAGGGTCCAGCGCGTTGAGCACGCTGGATTTTCCAACACCCGAGTTGCCCGTGAAAGCCGATAGCTTCCCCGCGATCAGGGGGGGTAAGTCTTCCAGACCCTCGCCGGTCTCGGCGCTGATCCGCAATGTGGGAAATCCGGCCGCTTGGTAGGTCTGATAGAGCTCATCTGCACGATCCAGATCGCACTTATTCAGCAGAACCAACACGTCGCAGCCCATCAGCGCGGCAATGGCAGCCACCCGGTCAATGAGAAACGGGTCTGTCCTTGGAATGGCGCCGGAAGCCACCACCACCATCTGGTCAATATTGGCCACCGCCGGCCGGACAAAGGCATTTCGGCGAGGGAGAATCGTCTCCACCACGCCCTCACCATTGCCCACTTCCTGAATTTCCACCCGGTCTCCTACCAACGGGGAAATTCCCTCTCTCCGAAACTTTCCCCTGGCACGGCAGGTCACAATCTCATGGCCAGTGTCCACATAATAGAAGCCGCTGAGGGCTTTTTGAATCCGCCCCTCAGTCATAATAGGGGTCAATCGTGATGATCTTGTCATAGATCACTTCATCGTCCAGATAGGCCACAATATGGGTCTCACCGCTGGCCGAGATTTCCCGAGAATAATTTCCCAAGGTACAGTCCACGGTCCCCTGGAAAATCAGACCGCCATCCTGGAACACCTTCAAATAGCCCTCCGCCTTGTTGCTGGGCAGGGGGAAGTTCACAATATCCGTCCCCGGAGACCAAGAATTGCCGCCGTCAGAGTTCTCAGGTCCCTTGCTGACCACTAGCTTCACCTCGGACCCCTTGGGAACCTCGGTTTTGGCAACCGGATCCTGATCCAGGATGATACCCTTGGCCTGTTCATTGTACTCCTCTGTCACAGTATAGTGAAGTCCCACCTGGTCTGCCTGGGCCAGTACTGTCTCAATGTCCAATCCTGTCAGCACAGGAACTGTGACCGGCTCAGGGCCTTTGCTGAGGACCAGATACACGGTATCTCCCTCCTTGAGAGGTTCTCCCTCTGCGGGAGTCGTGGAGATGACCTTTCCGGCATCCATATCGTCGTATTTCTGGTCCTCTTCCAGTGCCTCAATGGTCAGGTCATATTGGTCCTTCAGCTCTCGCAGCGCGATTCTCGCCTCGGCCTCCGTTTTTCCCGTCACGTCGATCATGGCACCCACGTCCTCGCCGGCGCTGACCCATACCTCAATCACCAAGCCCTCTCCCTTGCGTTGTTCTCCTGCATCGGGAGATTGCCGGACAATCAGTCCTGCATCATACTCCGCGCTGAATTCGCTGCCCACCTCCCGGACCTCAAAGATATCCTTGACGCCTTCCTTTTCCTGGGCCTCACGCACTGTCAACCCCACCAGATTCTGGACCTCATATTGGTCCGTCACTCCGGTAAAGGACCCCAGGATAGAGCGGATCAATGTGACGGCCAGGACAGTGGCCAGGACTGCGGCAAGTGCAATCAGTGCCGTCTGTTTTTTGCTGCGGTGGGGCGGCTCCTCATAGTCGTCATACTCCCGGCGGCGCTCCCGGGGAGGAGCTGACCGATGCACGGCAGCCGCGCCGCTGCGAACAGCGGAGGTGCGCAACGCCTGCGTTGGCTCGTCCGCGTCCTCCGGCCGCAGGTCAGAGAGCTCAAAGTCCAGGTTTACACCTGGATTCTTCCGAAACGCCTCCAAATCGGCAATCATGGCCTCCGCATCGTGATAGCGCCGCTCCAGATCCGGCGCCATGGCCTTCATGCAGATCAACTCCAGCTGTTCGGGGATGTCCTTATTAATCTCCCGGGGCGCCAGAGGGATGGAGCTGAGATGCTGGATAGCCACGGAAACAGCGGAGTCTCCCTCAAAGGGCAGCCGGCCCGTCAACATCTCATAGAGCACCACGCCGGCAGAATAAATGTCGCTGCGGGCGTCGATCCGGTCGCCTCTGGCTTGCTCCGGCGAGATATAATGGACAGAGCCCAACGCCTCCTGGGTCAGGGTCTGAGCGGCATTTTCCAAACACGCGATGCCGAAATCAGCCACCTTCACACTGCCGTCTCGCAGAACCATGATGTTCTGGGGCTTGATGTCCCGGTGGACAATGCCCCGGCTGTGGGCGTGAGAGAGTCCCCGCATGATCTGAGTGATAAAATGCAGCGTCTCCCGCCAGTTGAGCTGGCCGCGCTTTTCCATATACTGCTTCAGTGTGATGCCGTCAATGAGTTCCATGACAATATACTCGGTATCGCCGCCGCGGGAGACATCGTAGACGGAGACGATGTTGGGATGAGAGAGCTGCGCAACCGCCTGGGATTCCGCGTTGAAGCGGCGGCGGAAATCCTCATCTTGGGCCAGGTCCGATTTCAAAATCTTCACTGCAACCAGCCGGTTCAGCCGATGACACTTGGCCTTGTAGACCACTGCCATGCCTCCAGTCCCAATACGCTCAAGGATTTCATAGCGGTTATCCAGCATTTTTCCAATGTACTGATCCATGGCTCTCCTCCTCTCTTACAGCTTGCGCATCAGCACAGCCGTCACATTGTCCGGTGCGCCCTGCTTTTTGGCGATCTCCAGCATCCGGTCCAAGCTGGTGTCCGGCTCCGCGCCGTGGATCACTTCGAAGAGCATCTCTTGATCGGTTACTGTGTTGACCAGGCCATCTGTACACAGCAAAAGGTACTCGCCCGACTCCATGGGGCAGATGTAGCCATCACATTGGGCATCCGCGTCTGGTCCCAGCGCCCGGGTAATCAGATTGCGGCTGGGATGGCGGCGGGCCTCCTCGGCGGTAATATCTCCCCGGTCCACCATGCGCTCCACCAGAGAGTGGTCCTTCGTGACGCGGGTAATGCCCTCCCTAGTAACATGGTAGGCCCGGCTGTCTCCTACGTTGGTGACAACCGTACCGCCTGCATAGGACACGGCGGCCACCAGTGTGGTCCCCATGTTCTGGTAAGCTTCCGACTCTGCCGCAGCCTCCCGAACCGCCTGGTTTGCTGCGAAAACGGCCCGGGCAGAGACAGATAGCAGCTGTTCCGGCTCCATGCCTGGTGCCAGCAGCCGCTCCAGCTCATCTACAAAGGTCTCCGTGGCGATCTGGCTGGCCAGGCGGCCGCCCGCCGCGCCGCCCATTCCATCACAAACCACACAGATGGTATGGCCTCCGCTCTCGCGGACCAGATACGCGTCCTGATTTTCCTTACGAACCAGGCCGATATCCGTCACACCCCAAACTTGCATCCTTGCTCCCCTTTCTTCTCTTCTTCCATCGCTCTCCGGCGGAGCTGGCCGCAGGAGGCGTCGATATCGCCGCCTAAACTACGCCGTACTGTGGCGGTGATCCCCTGCGCCTCTAGTTGCTTTTGAAATGCCGCCATTCTTCGTGAGGGGCGGAAGGGACTCTCCGTCACCTCGTTGAGCGGGATTAAATTCACATGTCCCGGCATGCCGCGAAGCCTCTTTGCAATCAGATCCGCCTGCCAGTCATGGTCATTGACGCCGTCAATCATGGCATACTCAAAGGAAATACGCCGTCCGGTTTTCCGGAAATACTCGTGGCAGGCGGCAAACAGCGCCTCCACATCATAGGCCCGGTTCACTGGCATAATTTTCGAGCGGGTTTCGCTGTCCGGCGCGTGGAGTGAGATGCTCAGAGTCAGCTGCAGCCCCAGCTCTGCAAGGCGTGCGATCCCCGGAATCACACCGCAGGTGGACAGGGAGATATGACGCATACCAATGTTTATACCGTCCGGATGATTCACCAGCTCCAAAAACCGCAGAACGTTGTCCAGATTATCCATCGGCTCTCCAATGCCCATCAGTACAATGTTAGAGACCTCTGCTCCAGAATCCTGTTGGGTAAACAGCACCTGATCTAGCATCTCAGCAGGTGTCAAGTTTCTTACCTTTCCAGCAATTGTGGATGCACAGAAGGCACAGCCCATCCGGCAGCCCACCTGAGAAGAGATGCATACCGTATTTCCATGGTGGTAGCGCATCAGCACGGACTCCACACAGTTGCCATCCGCCATCTGCCACAGATATTTGATCGTTCCGTCCCGGGCGGATACCTGCTTTTTCGCCACCCGGGGAACTGTGAGAATGCACTGCTCTTTCAGCTTTTCCCGCAGGGCCTTGGAGAGGTTGCTCATCTCATCAAAAGAGGAGACACCTTTATGCAGCCAAGTGAATACCTGCCGTCCGCGAAAGGCCGGCTCTCCCATAGAACGGAGAAATCCGCTGAGTTCCTCCAGTGTCATGGATTTTAAATCAATCATACAAAGTCCTCAAGGACGCCGCGTCATGCGGCAGATGTAAAAGCCATCGGTCTGGTGGCGATGCGGCCACAACGTCATGCGGCCGTTGCACGTTCCGATTGGCTCCGGCAGTGTGAAAGGTGTCATCAGAAATTCCGGGTGCTCCGACAAAAATCCATCGCTCACCTCTTCATTCTCCTCTGGCAGAATAGTACAAGTGGAATAGAGCAACGTCCCTCCCGGACGCACATAACGGGCGGCGTTGTCTAAAATGGCCCGCTGGATCACCGGCATGGCGAAAAGACTGTCCAGCTTCTTATACCGGATATCCGGCTTTTTCCGAATGATGCCAAGGCCCGAGCAGGGCGCATCCACCAGCACCAGATCAAACCGCCCTTCCCACTCCGCACGGAAGATTCTTCCATCAACCGCTGTGGTCTCAATGGATTGAAGCCCCAGCCGCGCTGCGCCGTCATGAATGCGCTTCAGCTTATTTTGATGGATGTCGCAGGCAAGCACCGTCCCTCGATCCCCCATTTGAATGGCAGCAGCAAAGGACTTACCGCCCGGCGCGGCGCATACATCCAGCATCCGTTCTCCCGGCTTGATTCCGGAGGCCATAACAGAAAGCCTTGCAGCCGGGTCCTGAATATAAAAGCTTCCGCTTTGAAAAGCCTCCACGTGCTCCAGGTCTCCGGTTCCGGAGAGCAGCAGGCATGCCGGCATCCAGGGGTGCGCCTCCGCTCTCACGCCTTCCACGGCTAAAGCCTCTGCAGTACGCTCCGCCGTGGTACGGCAGGTGTTGATCTGTGCGGTAATCGGAGGCTGTGTATTGCCGCAGGCAAGAAACACCTCCGTCTCTGTCCGCCCCAGAATGGGCAGCAGCCGCTTTACCAGCCACTTGGGATGGCTGTATCGGATGGAGAGATACTTAGCCTCGTCCTGATCCGGGATAGCGGGAAGACGGTCCTTATTTTGTGAGAGCTTCCGCAGCACTGCATTCACAAGTCCCGCAGCCTGTCCCCGCTTCATATGCTTGGCCAGCTCCACAGAGCTATTGACAGCGGCGCTGTCCGGTACCTTTTCCAGGTACAAGATCTGATAGGCCCCCAGCCGCAGGATGTCCTGCAGAGGCGGCTGTAGATGGTCCGGCCTTTGGGAACAGTATGTGCCGATATAAAAGTCCAGCAAAAGCTGATTCTGCAAAACCCCGTAGACCAAACGGCTGCATAGCGCCGCATCTCTCCGGCTCAGCGCCGCTCTTTTGATCTGCGCCTGTAACGCTGCGTCCGCCCAGGCGCCGTTGGTCCGACAGGCGATGAGAACCCGCAAAGCAGTCTCTCTGCTCATCAGTCCCGCCCCCCACGACGGTCTCGTCCCAAGAAAATCAACACATATCGCAAAAGCTGCAACGCAGACATCAGCAATGCTGCCACATAGGTCATTGCCGCCGCCCTCAGAACCTTTTTAGCCCCATCCAGCTCCTCACCGTCCAGCAGTCCCTGTCCTTCAATCGTCTCCAATGCCCGATGAGATGCGTTGAACTCCACAGGCAACGTCACCAATTGAAAAACCGTAGTCAGGGAAAACAGGAGAATTCCAACCAAAAACAATGGCTGGCTGTACAAGAGCAACCCAATCAGCAGCAGCACAAAGGAAAATCTGGACCCGAACTGTGTGACCGGAATGATGGCACTGCGCACCTTGATCGGCCCATAGCCCACGGCATATTGTACCGCATGCCCCGCCTCATGACAAGCCACCCCCACGGCAGCCACAGTTGACGCGGCGTAGACATTTTCTGAGAGGTAAATGGTGTTATCTCTGGGATCATAGTGATCGGTCAGATTTCCCCGGCAGGACCGCACAGGCACATCATAGATACCATGTGAGCGCAGAACCGCCTCGGCCGCTTGTGCGCCTGTCAGATGACGGCGGTTGGCAACGCGGCTGTATCGCCGGAAGCTTCCGCTGACCTGGGCCTGCGCCCAAACGGAGAGCAGAAGCACCGGGATCAGCAGAATCACATAGATATTGTTGGCCAGAAAATCTCCATATCCGTAATAAGAATAAGGCATACGTTCTCCTCACTCAGCATTGAATTGGGTGGCCCAAAAGGTATGCCGCGGCACTCATCCGCTTACCACCCTGGGCCTGCAGCTCTAGGATGCGCAGGCGCTTGCCATCTCCGCAGGCAATCTCAATCCCCTGCTTACCAGCCGCTACAATCTCTCCGGGAGCAGCATCTGTAGCTTCTCCGGCTTCTAAGACAGCATAGAGCTTCATCATCTCTCCATGAATCACATCGGTGCTGGCACAGGGCCAGGGGATCAGCCCCCGCACCTGGCAGCTGATCTCATGAGCAGAGCGGTTCCAGTCAATCGTGGACATTTCCCTGGAGAGCATTGCCGCGTAAGTCGCCTTCTCTGCCGCCTGCGGTGTACGAACAGCCTTGCCTTCTGTCAGCTCCGTGACTGCCTGCGAAAGAGCCTGCGCGCCAAGCTCTGCTAGACGCTCTGTCAGCTCCTGGGCATTCTCGGTCTCTCTAATGGCGGTAGTCTTTTGCAAAATGATATCACCGGCATCCAGTTCCTTTGCCATATACATGATGGAAACCCCGGTCTCCGTCTCGCCGTTTAAGATCGCCCAGTTAATGGGTGCCGCGCCCCGGTACTTAGGCAAAAGGGAGGAATGGACATTGATGGAGCCATATTGCGGCGTGTCCAAAATTTCCTCAGGAAGAACCTTGCCATAGGCTGCCACGACAATCAAATCCGGAGAAAGAGATTGAACCAGCTCTAATGTGTCCGCGTCCCGCACCTGAAGCGGCTGATAAACCGCTAAACCTTTTGTTAAGGCATATTCCTTAACAGGCGGCTGCATCAGTTTGTGTCCCCGGTTTTTAGGCTTGTCCGGCTGAGTGAAAACGCCGCAGATCTCATGCCCGTCCTCTACCAGCCGCCGCAAAGAAGCCACCGCGAACTCCGGTGTTCCCATAAATAGAATCCGCATTTACTCTGCCTCCTGCTCCTCGGCCTCCAGATAATCTCTGAGTTCCTCTTCAGTGAGGAAGTGATCAATATGCTCGGTATACAGGTGGCCATCCAGATGCTCAATCTCATGGCAGAAGGCTCGGGCGGTCAACCCCTCTCCTTCGACCTCAAACCACTTGCCATTCCGGTCCTGAGCCCGTACCCGCACATGGTTGGGACGCGTGACAATGCCCCATTTACCGGGAACACTCAGGCAGCCCTCCAGACCGGTCTGCTCACCGCTTTGCTGGATGATCACCGGATTAACCAGCTCCAGATACTGCTCCGTCTTTTCATCCAGAACCAGGCAGGCCCGCCGCAGCACACCCACCTGCGGTGCCGCCAGACCGGCACCATTGGCATTCTGCAGGGTCTCCGCCATGTCGTCCAATAGGTCATGCAGGCGGCGGTTAAACGCCTCCACAGGGCGGCAGACCTTGGTCAGACACTCCTCACCCTGTTCTACAATTTTCCGCAATGCCATTTTTTTCGATACCTCCTTGATCCCGCAACCCATGTTCTGATACATGTTCTCTTATTCCAGGGGATTGCAGTCCACAAATAAATTGGTTCCGCGGTTTGCGCGGTCTCCGGCAAACCGCTTCAAAAGCCAGCTCACCTGCTCCCGCGTTTGCCGGTTATTTCGGCCGATCAGTAAAATGCGATAGCGGTAGCGGTTGTTGACTTTCAACACCGGCGCCGGGGCGGGACCCAGTACCTCCGGCTCGTCAGCCGCCAACTCCGGCAGGCGGCAAATTTGACGCAATGCCTCTCGAACGCCTATGGCTGCACGCAGTACGTTCCCCTCCTCCGGTCCTGAAACCGTAAAGGTAAAAAGATCTGCAAAGGGCGGATAACGCCGCATGCGCCGCATGCGAAGCTCACTTTGATAAAAGCTCTTGTAGTCCTGCCGGGCCGCGCTTTGAATCACTTCGTTGTCCGGTGTATAGGTTTGAATAACCGCGCGCCCGGGCCGGCTGCCCCGGCCGGCCCGTCCCACCACCTGGGTCAGCAGATTAAAAGTCCGCTCCGCAGCCCGGTAGTGGTCCATATAAAGGGAAATGTCCGCAGAGAGCACGCCTACCAGCGTCACATCCTCAAAATCCAATCCCTTGGCCACCATCTGAGTACCCAGGAGAATCGGAACGTGTTCCTGCTCAAATCGATTCAAGATCATTTCATGTCCGTTGGAAACGGTGTCGGCATCCATCCGCAAAACACCGACACCCGGTAAGAGCTCATGGAGCTCTTCCTCCACTTTCTGGGTGCCAGCGCCAATCTGCTTCATCCTGCCACCACAGGCCGGACAGGACTCCGGCGCCCGCTCGGAATGGCCGCAGTAGTGGCACATCAGCCGTCCATTGGCGGAGTGATAAGTCAGCGGTACGCTGCACCGCGGACACTCCGGTACATGTCCGCACTCTCCGCACAAAAGCATCCGGCTGCTGCCCCGGCGGTTGAGCAGTAAAATGCTCTGCTCTCCCCGCTCTAGATTCTCTATCAGCTCTGCCTGCAAAATCTCACCGATCATGCCGGCCCTTCCGTTTCGGATATCCTGGCGCAGATCCGCTACCGTCACCCGAGGAAGGCTCCTGGCATTATAGCGTTGACGAAGCAACACCTCGCGATAGGCCCCGCTCTCCGCTCCATAGGCTGTCTCTACCGCCGGCGTAGCAGAGCCAAGCACCAACAGTGCTTGATTTCGTGCGCAGAGAAATTTTGCAATCTCCCGTGCGTGGTAGCGCGGCGGATTCTCAGATTGATAGCTGCTCTCCTGTTCCTCATCCAGGATCACCACGCCCAGATTTTTCAGCGGCGCGAAGATGGCCGAACGTGTCCCCAGCACCACGCGGATCTCCCCACGGCGAATCCGCTTCCACTGGTCATAACGCTCTCCCATACGAAGGGAACTGTGGAGCATGGCTACTGTCTCGCCCAAGTAAGCAGAAAACTTGCGCATCATCTGGGGCGTCAACACGATTTCCGGCACCAACACGATGGCGGTGCGGCCTTTCCTCAAAACCTCTTGTACCAAACGCAGGTAAACAAGCGTCTTGCCGCTGCCAGTAACACCATGCAATAGCGCCGCCTCAGGCTGGCCTGATGAGAGCAACGCTGTCAGGGTGTCAAACGCCGCCTGCTGTTCCGGGTTGAGGACAATCGGCGGCGCGGGTCCTACCTGTCGCTGAATGGGAAGGCGAAGAAGCTCCTCCTCGGAAAAGGTCAGAATCCCGGCCTTTTCCAATCCTCTCAGCGTACGCATGGAAGCGCCTGTAAAATAACAGATATCTGCGGCGGAAGTCCTTCCTGCCGCAGCCAACAAACGCACTACCTCATAACGCTGCGGCGCTGAACGCCGCCTTGGCTCCACAAGGGCCAGCGCCTCTTCCGCACTCATAGAGAGCTCTGCCATGCGGCGAGACTTATCACCGATCTTTCGCTTGGCAGCGGTCTCACATACCACAACCTCCGCTTTCTGCAGTGCCCGCAGAACTGCGTCAGTCTGTTCTCCGCACGCCGCTCGCAGTGTTTCTGCATCTGCGCTGCCGCCTGCTGCATATAGTATGTCCAATATTGGAAATGCCCGCGGAATGGAGGATGACATCCTATCCGCACTCAGGCGGTCCAGTTCTGGATTTTTCAGCCTCCAAACCTCCCGCAGACGATACCAAAGGCCTGCGGGTAAGATCGTCTTCACAGCCTCAAACAATGTGCAGAAATACCGCTGGCGCATCCAGATGGCCAGGGCAATTCCATCCTGATCCAGTACCGGTTCTCGGTCCAGCAGAGAACTGATAGGCTTGAGCGTTTTACGCTTGATGCCAATAGCACGTGCTAAAATAATCCCTTCCGAGGTACGGTTTCCACGGCCAAAGGGTACTGTTACCCGGACGCCCAGCAACGCTGAATCCGAAAAAGGCTCCGGCACCCAATAGTCATAGGGCTTGTCAATGGAATAGGGCGCGGCGCTGACCGCAACTTTCACAATCACTGCGGTCTCCATGCCTCGCCCTCCCCCTGTGTTATGCGTCTTCGCCGCCTGTATAGACAGAGCCTAATCGCCCCTCCGCCACCTCATTGATCGCAATGGTCACTGGCTTTTCTGACAGGCGCTCACCGCTCTCCTCTGCTTCGTCTGCAATCTGGCGGGCCCTCCGGGCCACTACATTCACCAGCATGTACCGGTTTGGTACAACACTCGTTAATTTATTCATTGCGGGATAAAGCATCATATCCATACACTTCCATTCTGCCATATTTCGGCTTATTTTTTTGTCGTATTTAGAAAGGTTTCGCTAGTTTCCGTTGATGATTTCCATGCGATCCTTAGGTTTGCAGTGTTCTGCGGTCATAATGGCGTCTAACTCCCGCACAGCATTTTCCACCGTATCGTTGATCACAAAATAATCATAGGTATGGGCCGTCTGGAATTCCACCTTGGCCCGCAGCAGGCGCTTTTGGATCTTCTCCTGGCTGTCAGTGCCCCGCTCTGTCAAACGTCGCTCCAGCTCTCTCCAGCTGGGCGGCGCGATGAAGATTCTCACTGTATCCGGCCGCTTGCTGGTTACTTGGATGGCACCTTGAATCTCAATATCTAAAATCACATCTCTGCCTTGAGCCATAGCCTCGTCCACATACCGCTTAGGCGTGCCATAAAAGTTGCCTACATACTCTGCGTACTCCAGGAACTGCTCCATGGAAATCCATTTGCGGAAGGAGTCCACGTCCATGAAATGGTAGTGAATCCCATCCAGCTCTCCCGGGCGTGGCTCGCGCGTAGTGGCGGATACAGAAAAATAGACGTTCTTCCGCCGCTCCAACAGAGCCTTGAGAACCGTGCTCTTTCCCACTCCAGAGGGGCCGGAGATGATGAATGTTTTTCCCTTTCTCATGTGTGCGCTTCCCCTTTGTCCTCGTTCATGCCAAATTTCTCCGGCGCAAGGGCTGATAGTATCACGTGGTCGCTGTCCATCACCAGGATGGATGCGGTCTTACGGCCATATGTGGCGTCGATCAGCATGCCGCGCTCCCGGCTCTCCTGTACCATACGCTTGATCGGTGCGGAGTCTGGACTGACGATGGCCACCACTCTCTCCTGGGATACCAGGTTTCCAAATCCGATGTTAATCAGCTTCATTCCTCACTCCACATTCTGCACCTGCTCGCGCATCTTCTCCACTTCCGCCTTCAGGTTCACCACAACTTGGGCAATGGACACGTCACCGCATTTAGAGCCAATGGTATTGGATTCTCGGTTGACCTCCTGGATTAAGAAGTCCATTTTGCGTCCCATCGGTTCATCCGATTCCAGCATGCCCCGGAGCTGAGCCACATGGCTGCGCAGCCGAACAGTCTCTTCGTCCACGGCCACCTTATCGGCGTAAATCGCGGCCTCAGCCAGGATACGCTGATCGTCAATCGTGGTGCTCTGTAGCACCTCCTGCATCCGGGCGGTCAGCTTGGCGCGATACTCCGCTACCGTCTCCGGAGAACGTGCCTCCACCTGACCGGTATACGCTTCAATATGATCCAGCCGCCCGGCAATATCCTCTGCTAACCGTTTCCCCTCCACAGCCCGCATGGTATGATACGCCGCAAGCGCCTCATCCAGCACCGCACAGATATCCGCGCTGACGCTCTCCAAATCCTCGTCCGCTTTGGTAACAGTCAATACATCCGGAAATCTCGCCAACACCTCCGGCGTCAGCTTCCATGCTATAGGCCCGCAGAGCTCCGCAAGTTCCCCCATGGCAGCGGCATACTGCGCTGCCAATTCCCGGTTTACTGTCACCTGCGCAACATCCGCAGCGGAGGCATCCACTGTAATGAACACATCCACCTTCCCCCGGGAAACGGCCTGCTGAACACGCTGTTTCACAGCATCCTCCGCGAAAGCATACATGCGCGGCAGTTTCACAGTACAATCCAAATAGCGATTATTGACGGACCGAACCTCCACAGTAATATCCCGTTTGTTTAAAAGCTCACGAGCCCGCCCATAGCCTGTCATACTCTTAATCATATTTTCGCCCTCCCCATCTCTCAGCAAAAGAAGCAATATCCGCCAGGACACAGAGAGTACAGGCAGCAAAGAGGCAAACAGAGGTTACTGCCGCACATATCTGTGCCGAATTGTCCGCCGCCGGAACGATAGGCCCGCTGTGTCCCGCTTTGCATGAACTCCAAAGCCTGACGGTATTCGGGGTTGTCAGGCTCCATCTGGTAGGCCGTCTCATAGTACCGCTTAGCCTCGTCCAGCCAGCCCCTTCGGTAGCACACTGCGCCGCGCAGGAAATGCCATTCCGCATTATGATCGCTGAAATTGGCCAACAGTGCCTCCGCACGACTCAGGTTTCCCGTCTGAATAGCAATCCGGACCTGCTGCAAGACAGAACTGCCGCTATGCTGGCCGTACTGCTGGTAGCCGCCGCTGTAACCACTGGTTTGACGGCCTCCACCGCCGGCACCGCGCCTGCGGTTGATCTCCTCATAGGCAGCGTTAATCTCTTTCATCTTTTCTTGTGCCAAATCTGCCAGAGGATTGTCATGATAATTATCCGGATGGTACTTGCGAGCCAATTCACGGTATGCTTTTTTGATTTCCTCGTCGGATGCACTTTCCGACACACCCAGGACCTGATAGGGATCGTTCATTGAATATCCTCAACCTTCTCGGGTTTCTTTATCCCTTTCCGCGTTGTGCGGAAAGTTCCGTCTAAAACAGCCTTCCCCACCTGAAAAAGGCCTGTATAAAAAGTTCTCTCCAAAATGGCAGTCCAAACACCGAAATCCCAAAGCTCAAAGGCTGTTGCGATCATGTGGATGGAGTGGTCCAGCGTTGCGACAAACTCTCGCCGGCTCTCCGGTGTCCATGCGCCGTCTGTGATGGCAAATCGCAGTGCCACGGGGTTATAGGCTCCCTCTGCGGCATCCTTTCTCAGGTCATCCGCGGCATCCACCAGATAAACCCAGCGCCCCAGATGGTAGAGAATTTGCTCCAGTACCCGGCGCCTGATCGGGGCATCTACCTCGGCTGCGGCGCTGGACAGCAGAGTGGCAAAGGTATCCGCCGCTGCGTCCATAGAAAGGCATCGCGCTCTTTCCAACGCCGCCAGCTTTTCCAACTGATCGCGCACAGTGCTGTCAAAACCCGGCCGGAGCGCTGCCGCCTTTTGGTAGGCCGGCTCCAAAATCTTAGAAGCAGACCGATATTTCAGGCCATGGAGCCAGTCGTGGTCTGCCACACCGTCCCGCAGCTGCCAATAGGCCAGGATCACACTCTCGTCAGCGGCCAGCTCCATAGCCGCCCCACTCTTGAAAAACTCCCGTCCGTGAACTGGGTGGGCAAGACAGAGACTGTGAGAGAGGCCATCCTCCTCCCGCTGTGAGAGGAGGATCGCCAGATAGGTGAAATCATAGTTCAGGATAAACCTGGATGCCATGCCATATCTCTGCCCCAGCGTATGGCATAAGCCGCAGTACATCCGGCGAAACCGCTCAATCTCCTCCTGCCGTAGCTCTTGGATCGGCGGCCTGACATAGCCAAACATGGTGTCAGAACAGACGGACGATGGTGAACGAGAGCCCGCCCCTGGCCCGGAGACGGCGATCATAGCGAATCGCGAAGAAAATTCCAAACAAGAATCCCGCCACCGCCGCAGTATACTGAATTCCAACGCCGCCGCCCAGCGCAAAGGCCACCACATAGCCCACCAAAAACAATGCCACAGGGATGGCATAAACCAATGCCACAATGCCGAGCATTTTTTGTGTGCTGCTCTCCACCACGACCTTTTGTCCGGGTTGAGCGCCGATGGGATTCACTGCGCGTGCCTTCACTGCTGTGCCGGTAACTCCGCAACCTGCGCACTCCTCACAGTCATGTCCGCAGGCGGACTTTCGTGGCACGGAAATCTCCGCATGGTTTTGATCGAGAATACGTTCTACTGTTGCAATTTGGGTCATTTCAATCTCCTACTCCTCCGGTGGTGGCGGATCTGGTTCGTCGGAGGCCGTCTCCTCTTGAATGGTGATCTGCACATGGTACGTTCCGGACACGCCGATATCTCCCCCGCCGCCGACCTGAATCTTAGCCGGAACCGTATAGGTGCCGGAGGCGCTGGCATAGTTGCTCAAATCCGCCACCACGGTAATGTCCTCTCCCGTGACTGCGGCAACATCTGCGGACGTACCGAAAATCGATACCGTCAGCTCCTGGGTTAAAATGTCCACTGTCTTCCCGCTGGGCAGATTCGAGTAGGTGAACTTTCCGGTTGTTACCTGTGCTCTGGTGATATCCTTAAAATCGGCTTTCAGCGTAGCCCGGGTTACGCCACTGAGATTCGAGCAGCCCTCTGGAATGATGATGGAGAAGGTGTGGCTGGTGGCACCGCTGCCCAAAAGATCCAACAGGCTGATTTGTCCCAGCGTGATGGAGTCAATATCCCGCAGCACACCCGCGTCCCCTGAAACCGTGATGGTATCTGGGAAAATATCATACTCCAGATTGGAAACCCGGGCACCCGCAGACTCCACAAAGTCCACGACCAGCTGCAGCTCCTTCGTTACATAGATTGGCATAGTCACCTGGATGGTGGACTCCGTTGGGTGAATTCCTGTGCCTTCCAGCAGCTGATCCTCCGCATCATAGTACTGGAAAGTCAGGTCCTGAGATACCGTTTCCATGGCGTCCTCACCAATATCCAGTGTCACCTTCACATAACTAACATCCTGGATATCCTCCTCTTGTCCACGCAGCTCCAACGTTTTCTGTGAGAGCTGCAGTTCACCCGCAGAATACCCTTCTGCCACATTGCCCACCAACTCACAGATAACATCCACCGTTTTACTGTTCAGTTCAGTAACATTGACCGTGGCATAGAAGCTGTTTGGCTTGTCAATCATGCTAGTCGAAAAGCGGTTATCCGCAAACCGCACCTCATAGCGAATATTCTGGATGCCCGCCTTTTCCACACTTGACAGGTCTGCAATCAGTTTGATGTCGTCTCGGTCCGGCTGTACAATCAGCATCCGGGCGCCGGAGAGCGTGATGTCCACGCTGGCGGTTGTCCCCTCTTCCATCAGCATCAGTCCTCGGTCTGCCAACTCATCCTCTCCAGTGTAGGTGATGGGGACATCTGTGATAGTAGTCTCTGCCTGCTGGGGGCCGTTATTGTTCCCAAACATATCCGCATAGAGCCAGACCGCAACAGCCACCAACAGCGCCAGCAGGATGTAGAGGATTTTCCGATTACTCATTTTCTCACTCGGCATCATCCGTACCTCCGCTCTTCTTGGACCGCAAAAGTCCCAGCAGGCTGAAGCGCTGCTTGTCCTCCTCATCCTGCGGAATCAACTCATTCCGCAGGATGTTTTCCAGCGTCTCCGGCTTCAAATGCCGTTTCAGCATGCCGCCGGTGGCGACAGAAATAGAGCCCGTCTCCTCGGAGACAATGACCACGATGGCGTCAGAGTTCTCACTCATTCCGATCCCTGCACGGTGGCGCATGCCCAAATCCCGGCTTAGGTTCACATTCTTGCTCAGCGGCAGCATGCAGCCAGCGGCCAATACCCGGCCACGCCGGACAATCACGGCGCCGTCGTGCATCGGTGCCTTGACAAAGAAAATATTTTTCAAAAGCTCCGCAGACACAGCAGCATCCAGTACAGTCCCACTGCGAACCATGTCATCCAGCAAGATCTCACGTTCAAAGACAATCAGGGCTCCAGTGCGGCTCTGAGACATTTCTGTACATGCAAGCACCGTCTGTCCGATCGTCTCATCCATGACACTTCTGGACTCTGTATGATTAAAAAAGGCGATAAAACGACGGCTGCCCATCTGCTCCAGAATCCGGCGGATCTCCGGCTGAAACAGGATAATCAGCGCCAACACGCCCCAGTCTACCATGTTGCTCATGATAAAATTGATCCCATTGAGCTTTAAAGCCGTAGACAGAGCCAAAATCGCCAGGAACACAAACAGTCCCTTGAGAAGACTCGCAGCCTTTGTGCTCCGAACCAGCCAAAACAACCGATAGAGCACAAACGCCATAATCGCGATATCCAAGTAGTCTGTTACCCGCAGCGTCAAAAGGTACCGTCCGATGACGACCGGCAAATCCATCAAGGTCAAATTCATTTTGACGTCATCATCCCTTTCCGCCCATGATAGCATTGGCTGTTTTATTATATAAAATCTGGCAGTCAAATGCAAGGCAATTCCGGGGAAAATTCACGGACTGTTCAGAAAGTCAGCGCTGTAAGCCACGGAAAATCTCCAAAACCTGAAAAACCTCTTCCGGGGTGTTGAAATCAGAAAAGCTTAAACGGATCGTGCCCGTGTCCAGTGTTCCAGCACTGCGGTGGGCCAGCGGTGCGCAGTGAATCCCAGTCCGGACCGCTACCTCTCGCTCTGAGAGCATTTGGCCGACGGACTCCACATCCTGTCCCTCAGGCACTATAGAAAGAACACCTGTTTGATTGCGCAGTCCGGGCGCTGCAAATACCCGCATCTTTCGGATTTCCCGCAGCCCTTCTGCCATCACCAGCGCCATCCGGCGTTCCCGGTCTGAGATTTCCCGCAGCCCTCGGCTCTGCACGAAACGCACGCCTTCCAGCAAGCCAGCGATGCCAGGCATATTATGTGTCCCGGACTCCAGCCGGTCCGGGAGAAAGTCCGGCATTTCCTGTTGAATTGAGAGGCTTCCGGTTCCTCCCTCCATCATCGGTCGGACCAATACACCTTCTCCACACAAAAGCACACCAGTTCCCTGAGGGCCATAAAGTCCCTTGTGTCCCGGCATCGCCACAAAGGACGCACCCAGTGCCTCCATATCCAGCGGCAGCACTCCCGCTGACTGAGAGGCGTCAACCACTAGCGGCACACCCCGTGAACGGCACAGAGCGGCAATTTCTTCAACAGGCTGGATGAATCCAAACACATTGGATACATGGTTGCAGATCACAGCGTCCGTGTCTGGTGTTACCGTCTGCTCAAAGGCGGCCAGCACTGCCTCCGGCTGAAAGAGCGGCGCGGCGGCAACTGCGGTTTTTGCCCTCAAAGCCGCCAGAGGACGGGTGACAGCGTTGTGTTCATAGCCGGAGATCACTGCGCGCCCCCCCGGCGGCACCAGGCTTTTGATGGCGATATTCAACGCGTGAGTTGCATTCATAGTAAATACCACGCGCTCGGGATTCTCCACATGAAACATCTCCGCGAGCTCACTGCGGCAGGTAAAGGCCGTGTCAGCGGCCTCCATAGCGGCCTGGTAGCCCCCCCGTCCCGGAGAACTCATGGTAGCCATGGCCCTTTCCATGGCAGCCGCCACAGCAGGTGGTTTTTGAAACGTGGTGGCAGCGCAATCCAGATAGATCACATACTCACCTCCCGATACATGCCCTGCTGGTATAAAAATATCTGAACAGGGTCCAATGAAGCCCTGTGAATTGCGATCAACGCCTGGGTCAGGTCCGGGACGGCCACCCGCAGAACGTAAGCACAGCCCAAATTGGTCAGATCTCTGGGTGCACGGTAGATTTGGCAGCGGATACCCACCCGCTCTAGTGCCCGCTGCATCCGCTGGGCATAGGTTACGGAGCGGGCCAGGATCAAATAGTACTCCACAGACACTCCTCCTTTCTATCCAGTTTATGGACAGCGGCGGAGAAGGTGCGAAAAAGGGACGCCTTAAGCGTCCCTCTATTCCTGTTTTTCCAGCAGCGCCACGGCGTGGGCCGCCATGCCGGTGCCATCGCCGGTAAACCCCAGCCCCTCTTCTGTGGTGGCCTTTACGTTTACCTGCTCTGCATTCACACCGAGAGCCCCGGAAAGCCGCTCTGCCATGGCGACTTTGTAAGACTTGATTTTCGGTGCCTGCGCCACCAGTGTGGCGTCCACATTGACCACGGAAAATCCGCGCTCATGCAAGAGCCGCGCCACTTCCTCCAAAAGGCACAGACTGGAAATTCCGGCATAATGCGGGTCACTGTCCGGAAACAATGCGCCGATATCTCCAATACCCGCTGCTCCGCAGAGGGCATCCATCACCGCATGCGTCAGGACATCAGCATCGGAGTGTCCTAAAAGTCCCCATTCCCAGGGAATCTCCACCCCGCCTAGAATCAGCGGCCTGCCTGCGGTCACACGATGCACGTCATAGCCGTGCCCAATGCGCATCCCCATGCGCTCACTCCTCTCTTGCCTCCAGAATTGCCTCTGCCACAACCATGTCCACCGGGGTTGTGATCTTGATGTTCTCTTCGTCTCCGTCTACCAGAAAAACCACCTTGCCCAAGCGCTCCACAGCAGAACAGTCATCGGTGACAAAGTCTTCTCTTTCCAGCGCCGCCTGAAGGGCAGCCTTCAGGAGCTCTGCATCAAAAACCTGCGGTGTCTGAACTGCCCGCAGAACTTCCCGATTCAGTGTCCGTTCTACCGCGCCTCCATCCCGGACTTCCTTCACCGTGTCCTTGATCGGAACCGCCGGCGCGGCAGCCCCGCACCGGGCGGCAGCAGAGACGACCTGATCGATGAGTTCCGGTGTCACCAACGGTCTAGCGCCGTCCTGCACGGCCAGCAGCTCACTCTCTGTCGGTGCTTCCAGTGCAGCCAGCAAGACTGAGTGGACGCGGCTCGCACCGCCCCGCACTACCTTGCTGCACTTGGTGATCCCATATGTATGGCACAGGTCCGAAATGTCCAGCAGATCCTCCTCCCTAGAGGCTACAACAATTTCATCCACCCGCTTTGCAAGCTGCAGGGCCGTCAGCGTCCGGGCCAGCACCGGAATCCCATCCAGAGGTTCCAACAGCTTGTTTACACCGCCCATCCGTCTGGAACTGCCAGCAGCCGCCACCAATGCTGTGCACCGTGGACGGCTGCTCTCTTTCATTTTTTTGAAAAAAGACAACATGTTTCCATCCTCTCGTCATTGCGGTACAGGAAGCTGCATCATGGCGTGATCAATCCGTGTCTCTACTTCCCGATATGCCACCTTTTCCGCCATCACAATCTCAGAGATCATGATCTGTTTTGCATTATGAAGCATCTTCCGCTCTCCGGTGGAAAGTCCACGCAGGGAATCCCTCTGCATCAGGCTCTTAATGACCCGGGCGACCTGATATAAATCCCCACTCTTCAACCGCATTAAATTTTCCTGATATCGCTTGTTCCAGTTGGCATTGGCCTCCACCGTCAGGTCCGGGAGCGCATTCAGCAGCTCCTCTGCCTCTGCCTGTGAGATAATTCCCCGGATTCCAATCACCTGGCTGTTAGCTGTTGGAATCTTTAAAACCAAACCACCCACCGGCATTTTAAACACATAATATTCCTTCATGACTCCTGCGACCTTTTCCTGTACGATGTCATCAATCACACCTGCACCATGCATAGGATGCACGACCAGATCCCCAATGCTGAACATGTTCCCTCCTCTCCAATCCGTGCGTTACAACTTTCCGCTTTTGTGATATGTTTTCCTGGGAAATTCAAGAAATTATAAACATATTATACCTATTTTTTTCTAATTTTACAAGCTGTTTTTCTAAAAAAATGTGATTTTGACCAGAAAATCGCGCCTAAAAACGTGATAAACGGCCCTCTTTGGGGCCGTTTATCACTGAAAAACACATCTGTACTCTCAGGTTCATCTCTTGTTGGAGCGGCGCCAGATGTGCATCTTTTCCGCCTGTGCAATCAACTCATCTCGGAACTGCGGATGGGCCAAACTGATGATGCCCTCTGCCCGTTCCCAGGTGGACTTGCCTTTTGCATTAAATTTACCGTACTCTGTCACCAACCAGTGCAGGTTGGTGCGGGTGGCAGTGACCACGGATCCCTCCAGCAGGGTGGGACGGATGCGGGATTTCAACTCGCCGCTCTTTTTATCCTTGACCGTGGCGGGACAGCAGATGAAGCTCTTACCGCCCTTAGAGAGATAAGCACCCAGCACAAAATCCTGCTGCCCGCCGGCGCCGGAGATGTGGCGGGTTCCAGAGGACTCAGAGGACACCTGTCCGTAAAGGTCAATGTCCACCGCACCATTGATGGAAATAAAGTTATCAATCTGGGAGACGCGGGCCACATCGTTGGCATAATCCACAGGGACACAGCAGCACTCAGGATTGTTGTTCAGATAATCGTAGAGCTTCTGGCTGCCGGCAGCAAAGGCATATACCTGGCGGCCACGGTCAAACGGCTTGCGGGCGCCGGTGATCTTTCCTGCCTCAGCGATCTCTACAAAGGCATCCACATACATCTCTGTGTGCACACCCAGATCTTTCAGGTCAGACTCGGCAATCATCCGGCCGATGGCGCTGGGAACCGCGCCAATACCAAGCTGCAGGCAGGCACCGTCTGGAATCTCAGGCACCACCAGATTGGCAATGGCCAAATCCACCTCAGAGGGGGCACCGGCACCAGCCATCTGGTCAATGGCGGGATTCTCGCCCTCCACAATCATATCCACATGATTGATATGAACATAGTTATCGTAACCGCCCATGCAAACAGGCATGTTCCGGTTGACCTCTACAATCACAGTTTTGGCAGCTTCGCAGGCCATCTTCAGATGGGAGGCAGAGGGGCCGAAGTTGAACCAACCGTGCTCATCCATCGGCGCTACCTGAATCATCACCACATCTACCTTGGAATTTCCGCTGCGATAATAGCTGGGCAGCTCAGAATAACGGATCGGCATATAGTAGGCAAAGCCCTCGCTGATCAGTTTGCGCTCGATACCACCCATGTGCGCGGAGTTCCAGCTAAAATGCTCCGCAGCGTTCGGAACATCAGCAATGGCAGGGCGGTGCAGCAAGATACCGCCGCGAACTTTCACGTCCGTCAGCTCCTCACTTCTTCTGGCAAGCGCCTGATCTAACGCGACCGGGGTGCTGACACACCAGCAAAAATCCACCCAGTCTCCGGATTTGACCACCTTAACTGCCTCGTCTGCCGTGGTCAGCTTCTGCTGATACTGCGCCTGAAAATCCATCTTCATTCCTCCTATAAAAACTCAAGATTTGATATCAAAAGCACGCATGAAACGGGGGTACCAAAGCCGTAATGCAAAAACGGCAGACGCGCCCGCTTCTTGAAAAAAGGGCAGACCCGAGCGGGCCTGCCCCTTCGCAGACGGGATTATTCCTCCGCGGAAGCCTCTTCCTCTGCGGGGACTTCCTCAGCTGCGGGAGTCAGCAGAGCACGGATAGACAGGGAGATTTTCTTCTTCTCCTCATCGATGGCAGTGATCTTTGCGTCCACCATCTGCCCCTCAGAAAGAACATCCTCGGGCTTTTCTATACGGCGGTCGGCAATCTGGGAAATGTGAATCAGGCCATCCACGCCGGGGACCACCTCGGCAAAGGCGCCGAAGGTCATCAGCTTGACAATCCGGACATTCGCAACGTCCCCCACACTGTACCGATCCATGAACACCTGCCAGGGATCTACACTGTGGTCCTTGACACCCAGGGAAATCTTACGCTTCTCAGGATCAAAGGAGATCACATAGACCTCCATCGTGTCGCCCACCTTGCACACCTCGGATGGCGTCTTGATACGGCTCCAGCTCAGCTCGGAGATATGTACCATGCCGTCCACACCGCCGATGTCCACAAATACGCCATAGCTGGTCATGGACTTGACCGTGCCTGTGTAGTGCTTGCCCACCTCGATGTTGCTCCAAATCTCCTCCTGAGCAGCCCGACGGGCCTCATCAGTCACGGAGCGGATGGACCCCACCACACGGCGGCGGGCGCGGTTCACCTCTGTAATGCGCAGCTGAACTTTCTGCCCCTTCATAGCGGAGAGATCGGCGCCGCGGGGCTGGCCGCTCTGGGAAGCAGGCACAAATACCCGCACGCCCTTGACGGATACCACGATACCGCCCTTATTCTCTTCGGTGACAGTACCGTCCAGCACAGTCTTTTCCTCAACGGCCTGTTCAATATTTTCCCAGACCTTGGCGGCATCCAGGCGCTTTTTACTCAACTCTGCATAGCCTTCCACGTCATTAACGCGGACAACCCAAGTCTCAATCTCATCGCCCACATGGACCACGTCCTCAGGCTTGACAGTGGGATCGTCCGTCAGCTCGCTGAGCTTGATGTAGGCTGCCTGCTTAGCACCTACATCCACCTGCACCTCGGTGGGGGTGATCGCAGTGACAATGCCTGTTACCCTATCTCCATTATTCAAAGTTTTAAAAGACTGATTCAGTAATTCCTCGAAGGACTCCTCTTTGCCCTCGGCCGCTCTGATTTCTTCGCTCATCGTTGCATATACCTCCTTAATGATGCCCGCAGGTGTGGAGGCACCGGCCGTAAGGCCCGCAACAGAGCAACCATTGAAATCATCCGCCGAGAGCTCGTCCGCCGCCTCAATCTGTAGAACGCGGGAACAGCTCTGCATACAAATTTCCGTCAAATGTTTGGTGTTGGCGCTTTTACGGTCTCCCACCACAACCATCACATCCACCTGAGAAGCAATTTCTGCCGCCTCAGATTGACGCTTATGCGTAGCATCACATATTGTATCAAAGATTTTGACGTTTGTACACTCTTTTTTTATGATTTTCCATGAACTTTCAAAAAGTTCACGAATACAGGTGGTCTGAGCCACCACGGTCATGGGAATTTCCCGCTTGCTTTCAGGGGTGTCCAGCCATGCCTGCACCGACTCCGGCCCATCAAAAACCAGCGGTGACAGGCACCAGCTGGCAATCCCTGCTACCTCCGGGTGAGCGGCCTCGCCAATAATCACCGGCTGGCGTCCCTCCGCTTCCGCCTGGGCAACCAATCGCTGAATCCGGATGACATTGGGGCAGGTGGCGTTCACGCAACGGACACCCCGTTGTTCCAGGGCATCCAGCACGCTTTTCAGCTCCCCGTGAGAGCGGATAATCACGGTGTCGTCCGGTCCCAGCAGGGCGCTGTCCGCCGTTTTCCGGATACCCCGCCTTGCCAGGTCCTCCACCACAAACCGGTTATGGATCAGGTCTCCCAGCATCCAGCAGTTTCCGCCGCCCTCCGCAGTTCTTCGCGCCAGCTCCACCGCACGCCGCACACCATAGCAAAAGCCGGCACTTTTGGCCAACATCACTTCCCGCACAGCGGTGCACCTCCCACAGCCTGGCCGCCCAAGGCATAGGCCTCCTCCAACAGATCATCCGCGATTTTCTGCATCTCCTCCGAAGTTCCCCGCCGGCCGGTATAATGGGGCTCATAGGGCTTTCCAAAGATGATGCGGGTCCGGTGGAACAGCTTCTTCTCCCCATCCACAAAAACCGGGATCAGGGTAGCTCCTGTCCGCACGCCGATCACCGCCACTCCCGCCCGCGCCCGGGGCGGAAGGCCGTCCACATAGCCAATGCCATTGCGGATCACCGTCCCCTCCGGAAAGATCAAGAGGTTATCACCACTTTTGATGGACTGCATGGCAGTACGGACTGTTTCGATGTCATTGCTCCCACGACTGACAGGGAATGCCCCCACCTTGCGAAGAATCCAGGCCAACACCGGGTTGCGGAAGAGCTCTTCCTTCGCCATAATGTGTACCCGGTAGTGAATGGGAAGCCTCAGAACAACCAAAATCGGGTCCCAATTACTAGAGTGGTTGGGGCACAGCAGTGCACCATGCTCAGGCAGATTCTCCATCCCCTCCACTGTGGTAGGGTGCAGAATGCGGGTTACAAGTCCTACCAAGTAGTATACAAACACAAAAAACAAATTAAATGGCTTCATGATTTGGCTGTCCTCTCCCGGATGATCCGCAGCAGGGCCTCCTCACTCTCTCGGAAGTTCAATGCAGTGGTATCCAGAACCACCGCATCCTCCGCCTGCCGCAGAGGCGCTACCGCTCTGTGAGAGTCGTCCCAGTCCCGCTTTTGAATATCTGCCAGCACCTTTTCGTAGGGCTCCGGTGTCCCCCGATCTTCCAGCTCCAACATCCGCCTGTGCGCCCTGGTCTCTGGCGAGGCAGTGAGAAATACCTTGACCTCCGCATCTGGCAGTACAACCGTGCCGATGTCCCGGCCATCCATAATCACATTGTGCGTCCGGGCCAGCGCCCGCTGCATCTCCAGGAGATAGGTCCGCACGCTGGGATGGGCCGACACAGCGGAGGCGTACATGGACACCTCCGGTAGACGAATGCGCTCTGTAACATCCTGGCCGTTCAAAAGCATGCGCTGCAGCCCATCCCTCCCGTGGGACATCTCCACCCGTAGCCCCGGAAGTTCCGCACTCACCGCCGTCCCGTCCTTGGGATTCAGCCCTTTGGCGTAGATATGATATCCAAGGGTACGGTAAATGGCCCCCGTGTCCACATAAAGATAACCCAGCTTCTCTGCAATACTGCGGGCCAAGGTGCTCTTTCCCGCACCGGAGGGTCCGTCAATCGCAATGCGAATGGTACTCATGATTTTCTCCCTTCTTCTGCCGCAGCCATCCCGGCGGCACGGCCTGTTGCCCAGGCAATCTGCAGGTTAAATCCACCTGTATAGGCGTCTACGTCCAGCAGTTCACCCGCAAAGTATAATCCCTTTACAAGTTTTGATTCCATCGTGGTTGGGTTCACTTCATTTACTCGAATTCCGCCAGAGGTGACAATGGCTTCCTCCACAGGGCAGGGCGCAGAAATTTTTACCACAAAGTGTTTGAACTTAAGCAGTAGTGCCCTCCTCTGCTCCCGGGTGATCTCATGGACCTTCTGGTGATGCTGAATACCGGATGCCTCCACCATCACAGGAATCAGCTTTTGTGGCAACAGGTCCTGTAATGCATTACAAAAGTCATGATTGGCATATTTCTCAAAATCCGACAGTAGACGGCGGTCCAGAGTCTGCTCATCCAGCGCCGGCTTCAAATCGATTTCCAGGTGGTAGGCTTTTTTCCCAAAACACCGCATATGAGCGGATGCGGACAGCACCAGCGGGCCGCTGACACCAAAGTGGGTAAACAGCAGTTCGCCAAGGTCCGTATAGATTTTTTTCTGGTTTTCAAAAACAGTCACTCCCACGTTCCGCAGGCCCAGGCCCTGCAGCCGTGCGCAGGAGGCGCCATTGTCCAGTGTGCCCTGCAGCGGCACCAGGGAGCCCTGCAACGGCGTCACTGTGTGCCCGGCCCGCTCCGCCATGCGGTGGCCATCTCCAGTAGAGCCGGTGGCTGGATAGGAGATTCCACCGGTAGCCAGAATCACCGCTTGGGCAGCATAGCGCCGCCGCTCCCCAGAAACACCTCGGACCTCATGATCTTCGATTTCCAAATCTACTGCCCGATCTCGCACCAGTGACACCCGCAGCGACTTCAATCGCCGCTCCAGCGCGCCGCTGACATCAAAAGAGCGGTCGGACACGGGAAACACCCGGCCGCCCCGCTCCACCTTCAGGGGAACGCCCATCTCTTCAAAAAACGACATGGCATCCCGTCCGTCAAACCGTGAGAAAACGCTGTACAGG
Organism: Pusillibacter faecalis; assembly: GCF_018408705.1. Classification (GTDB taxonomy): domain Bacteria; phylum Bacillota; class Clostridia; order Oscillospirales; family Oscillospiraceae; genus Oscillibacter; species Oscillibacter faecalis. The sequence continues at coordinate 150,657 of NZ_AP023421.1, read as the reverse complement.
AATCTTCCATTTTTCGGCGTGTTGGCCAGAAGCGTGTTCAAGTCTGCGTCGTTCGTGACGTTGCAGCGGCCCTTTCCTGTAATATTCAGCTTTTTCCCAAGCCGCTCGTTTGGCTCCAGCAGCGTTACGCTGCCCCCCTGCTCTGCGGCAGTGATCGCCGCCATCATACCAGCAGCACCACCGCCCACCACTACGACTTCCCTACTCATCATCCACCTTCCCAAAGACGTCGTATTCGTTCCAGATGCCTTCCAGCTCCGAAAAGGTCGCAGAGACATCCTTCCCCATCCGGCATGCCAGGGCAACCAGCAGTGCGTTAATCAAAGACAGCGGCGCCACCATGGAGTCTACAAAGGAGATCATCTCACACGGTGCCAACAGCGCGGCGTCAGACATCTGAAAGACCGGAGAGAGTGCGTTATCTGTAATGGCTATGATGGTGGCTCCCCGATCCTTGGCAAATTTCACGCTGTTCATGGTGACTTTGGAGTATCGTGGAAAGCTGATGGCAATCATCACGTCTTCCGTTCCAATTCGGAAAAGCTGCTCAAAGATCTCACCGGCAGCGGTGGTCTGCACCAGGGTGACGTTTTCAAACAGCAAATGCAGGTAAAAGTTCAAATATCCCGCTACAAAAGTAGAGGATCTGGCACCCAAAATATAGATATGCCCCGCCCTTTCGATGCGGTCCACAACGTTGTCAAAGGCTTGGCGGTCTGCCTCGCTAACCACCTCCCGCAACTTGTCAATATCTGACTGTAGCACCGCGCCCAGGATATCCTGGCCGGAAAAGGTACTCCCCGCCGCCTGGATGCGCTGCGTAGAGGTCAATCGGCCTCGAATCATCTCCTGCAGGGCTCGCTGCATGCTTGGATAGCCGTCGTATCCCAGCTCCGAGGCAAAACGCACTACCGTGGACTCGCTGACGCCCACCAGCTTCCCCAGCCTGCTGGCCGTCATAGACGCGGCCTCGTTGTAATGCTCCAGGATATACCCGGCGATCCGCTTTTGTCCCTTGGAAAAGCGGTTCATATGCCCGTCAATCATATGTAAAATACTTTTCGCCACGGTCATTCTCTCCTCATCGGTTTCCATACGTGCCCTCGTAGCCGAAAGTCCAGCGTGTGGTTCCGTCGTATTCTATCATATTTCTCTGGAAAAGCAACCATTTTTGCTGGACGAAACGCTTACGAAAGTGTCTGACACCGGACCGCCTCACTGGGAACTCTGAGTAAGCGCCATCCGCTCTGCTTCGCTTAGATACCGCCATGTCCCTGGTGGCAGTGTCCCCAGCTCCAGCGTGTGTTCACGTACCCGGCGCAGCCGCTTGACCGTCAGACCGCAGGCGGCACACATGCGCCGGATCTGACGGTTTTTCCCCTCATGAATGGTAACAGCCAGCTCTGCCGTCCGGGTGGTGTGCCGCAGCATTTCCACCCGGGCTGGACGAATGCATTCCCCCTCCAAATCCGTCACAGCGGCTAGACGCTTCGCGGCACCGGCTACCGGGCCGTACACCCAGACATGGTAGGTCTTTTCCACCTCTTCGCCGGGATGCAGCAGGCGGCGGGTCAGCTCCCCATCATTGGTCATCAGCAACAATCCCTCAGAGTCCATATCCAGCCGTCCCACTGGCCAGACTCGGGCGCCGCAGTCCTTGACCAGCTCCGCCACAGTCTTTCGTCCCTTTTCATCCTGGAGCGTCGTCACATACCCACGGGGCTTGTTAAGCAGCAGATAGACCCGTTCTGTCTTTGATTGCAGACGCTTTCCATCCACGCAAATGTCATCCCGCTCCAGGTCCGCTCGATCTCCAAGCGCTGCCGGGCGGCCGTTTACCGTTACCCGTCCGGCTGTGATGTATGTCTCCGCTGTGCGGCGGGAACAAATTCCCGCAGCGGAGAGCAATTTTTGAATGCGTTCTTCCATAGTCTCCTCTATCCCGGCAGTTTCAAAGTGTTCCAGGCGGATTCTACCGCGGGGGCCACGTTCCCACCGCACAGCAGGTCCACCCGGCCAATCTCCTGTCCCTTCCAGGTAAAGACCGCCTGTCCTACACGGTTGCCTGCTGTGAGGGGAGCTGTCAATGGCTGCTCCAGCTCTATGCGGGTCTCTACACGCTCCCCTTTCGCCGTTGGCCAGGAGACCGTATCCGCCGCAATCAGAGGAACCGTACTCACCGCACCGCCCTGTACCGCCGCCTCCTGCAGCTGCTGCCCCAGCGTTGCCAACCGTTGAGATGGATAGGTGGAAAAACCATACTCATAGAGAGCCTGATGATCCGCCCAATCATTGCCATCCTGCAGTGTCACCGCCACCAGCCGTTGGCCCTCCTGTTCCGCGCAGCTTACCAGCGTCCGGCCTGCGGCTTGGGTATAGCCTGTTTTGAGACCGATGCAGCCGTCCATATAGCTCAAGAGCTTGTTGTGGTTGGTCATAGTCCGTCCACCGATGGTCACTGTGCGGGTGGAAACGATTCGGGCGAGTATTTCATTGTTCATAGCCGCACAAGCCAATACTGCCATGTCCCGAGCGGTGGAGTAGTGATCCTCGTGATCCAGTCCGTTGGGATTGGCAAAGGAGGTATGTTCCATCCCTAGCTCCGCTGCTGTCTCATTCATCAACTTTGCAAAGCCAGCTTCACTCCCCCCCACATGCTCCGCGATCGCTACAGCGGCATCGTTGCCGGAGCAGAGCATCAGCCCATAGAGCAGCGTCTCAAGCGTCAGTTCTTCTCCAACCTTGAGATACATGGACGAGCCCTCTGTATACGCTGCCTTCTTGCTGACCTTCACCGTGTCAGAGAGGTTCCCCTCCCGGATTGCCACCAGCGCCGTCATGATTTTTGTAGTGCTGGCGATCAGCATCCGGGCGTCCGCATTTTGTTCGTACAGCACACGCCCGCTGTCGGCGTCCACCAAAATGGCAGCAGTTGCAGAGGTACTGACCGCTCCCACGCGGGCAGGCATCGCAAAAACCAGTATCAGCACCGCTAATAAGATGCCGGCAATCCGCTTTCCCACAGTCCATCACTTCCTTTGTTCGCAGTGATGGTAGTATACCCCGCTCACAGGGTTTCTTTTGATTCCTTCCTGTCGAAATATTTTTCCACTTTATCCATAATATCCGGCGCCATCTCCACAATGCGATCCACCGTTGAAACCGGCGGCACCGCCACCGGCAGCACGCGGGTGATCCCATCCTTGATTACCAGAAAAGCCACCGGATCAATCTTCATACCAGCTCCCGCACCGCCGCCGAAATTGTTCTGCTCCGGTTTTCCGTAGTCTCCGCCGCCACCTCCAAAGCCGACGCTGACCTTGGAGATCGGGATGAGCGTCACGCCATCCGCCGTAGAGATTGGCTGACCCACAATTGTGTTGGTGTCCGCCATCTCGTGGACTTTGTCCATTGTGGAGCGGATCAGATCGTTCAGGGGCATTTTCTTCTCGTTATCCATCTTGTTGTCCTTTCTCCGCATTGCGGAAATATCCTGCATCCATCACGCTGCCGCCTGGGTAGGCGCAGACATATTCTTGCGGTGTTGGAGGAACCACCTGATCGCTGGAATCCCCGCGCTCAGTGCTGCCCGCAGCAAGGTCCCAAGTCGGGCTGAGATGCCAATCTGACCATGTAATATGGTCTCCGTGTTCTCATAGTCCACACCCACATGGAGATAGGGCTTCCGGATCTCCACCAGTTCCTCCATAGCCGGCATGATGGTCCATATGCCGGCATGAAGATACCCATACATCCGGGCAGTCTGGGCTGGGTCTCTGGCTCCGCCTAATATCACCCGTAAATCCAGCGGATCAACCCGAATCCCCCGGCCTAGCCGGCCAAGGGCTCGCCGCAGCGGTGGCCAGAGCGCTTTCGCAGCTTCCCGAATATCTTCGAACTTCGGCAGCTCCTTTTTCACCGCCTTGTCCACAGCTTTTGCCGCAGTCTCCGCCTGTTTCTGCGCCGCCTTGCCGTTTTCTTTTGCCGGATAGCACTGGATATGAAAGAGTGCAATTTTCAGCTCTACCACCGCACTCTGCCCCGCAAATGTTACGAGGACGCCCATACGGATACAGCATATCAGCACCACCAACGCCGCCAGAATCCCCACAATCCACAGCATAGCCGTCCCCTTTTCAAAAATTCTTATGCATCGCCGCTCTCCGCTGCTGCAGAGTCAGCCCCATCCAAGGGGTCCACAATTTCACCGCTTTCATTTAGGCGCATCTGGCCTTCGCCGCCAAGATCCGGCATTTCCGGCAGATCCTCCAGGCTCGTCAGGTGAAACGCCCGCAGGAACTGCTTGGTCGTGCGGTAGAGATGCGGTCTCCCTGGCACCTGAAGCCGGCCACACTCCTCAATGAGCCTGCGCTCCAGGAGAAGGCCGATGGTATAGGCACTGTCCACGCCTCGAATCTGGTCCACATACGCCCGAGTGGTGGGCTGGTAGTAGGCGATAATGGTCAAAACCTCCAGTGCCGGCTGGCTGAGCTTGGCAGGCTTGCGGATTTCAAAGGCTCGCCGGATGACCTCCGCATAGTCCGGTGCGGAGCAAAGCTGCCAGCTGTCTTCCATCCGCAGCAGACGGATGCCGCGCCGCTCGTATGCATAGTAGTCCATCAGCCTTTGCAGTACCTGCTCTGCCGTGGCTCTGTCCAGCTCCAACGCTGTGCAGAGCCTGTCCACATGTACCGGCTCTCCGGATGCGAATAAAATGCCTTCCATCGCGGATTCAATTTCTCTCATGTCCATGCTTTCCAAATCGAGCATCTCCTTATGATGTCAAATGCTCCGGCACTTCCCCATCCTGACGGACTGTGCAATCCGTCTCGGACCCGGCCAAATGGAGTACTCTGGCCCGGCACAGCTCCAGTACCGCAAGGAACGTGGCCACTACCTCACTGCGGCTGCGGTTGCCCTGAAACAGCAGCCGGAACCGGGTAATCCCCTGCTCCTTGAGCCGCTGCAAAATCTCCCGGGCCTTGCTTTCCACCGGATAAGGCTCATAGCGTACAATGTCCTGGAATGCTGTTTTGGGGGGCGGCAGCGAGCGCTCCGCGCGGTTTTGAATCTCTGCCATCGCCAGCAGCAAATCCACTTTTTCCTGGTCGTACTCGTAGATCCGGCCCCGTTTTACCGGCTCCGGATTCCGGGTGACAATATTTCGCCCAAATTCCGCCATGGGCTCCAGCTTCGCCGCCAGCGCCTTGATTTTTCCGTAGCTCTCGCTGCGCCGCCGCTCCTCCAGGGACTGGATCAGTGCGTCCATCTCATTTTGGGCCTCCTCATCCTCGATTGAGAGGAGCATGCGCGTTTTGATGTAGACCAAATGAGAAGCCATGGACACAAATTCGCTGGCTACCTCCAAATCCATGCGCTGGCGCTGTTCCAGCCAGGTCATATATTGATCGCAAATCAGCGCAATGGAGATATCCTGAATCTCCATTTTATTTTTGCTCAGCAAAAACAGGATCAGGTCCAGGGGCCCCTCAAAATCCTGCATCTCCTCCGATTTGGAACGGACTACCTTTTCCAGCTTGAATACGGGATTCTCCATACCCACCCCCTAAAAAATGAGGCCGTAACACGCCGACCACACGGCAAAAATTATCCGACTGATAGAGCGGCCGCCCACATCCAGAAGTGACAGCACCAGCAGAAGCAGCAGACCGTACCGCTCATAGTGCATGAGGCGCATGTAAGCGCTGTCCGGCAGAAAGGCCGCCAGCACCTTGGAGCCGTCCAGCGGCGGAATGGGGATCAGGTTGAATACTCCCAGGCCCACCGTGAGCATAGAGGTCTCTATCAGAAAATTCAAGATCCAGTTGATTCCGGGGAAATACGGGACATAACTATAAATGATCCGAAACGCGCCCAGCGTCAAAATCGCCAGCGCCAGATTCGATACCGGGCCCGCCAGAGCCGTCAGCGCCATCCCCTGCTTAGGCTTTTTGAAATAGCCGGGGTTCACTGGCACCGGCTTCGCCCAGCCAAAGCCCGCCACGAACATCATGGCAAGTCCAAGCCAGTCAATATGCCGCAGGGGGTTCAGAGAGAGCCGGTGCATGGACTTTGCCGTGGGGTCTCCCAGCACATAGGCCGCAAGGCCATGGCAGGTCTCGTGGACGGTCAGACAGAGAAAAATGGCCGCCATTCGTAAAACCGCATCCCCCAGCGATTGAAAATCCAGGGCGTGGAAAAGCTCTTGCAGATAGTGCAGCATAACGCCCTCCTCATCAAAATACCCAGACATACAGGTGTATTATACCAAACAGCACTCTGAATTACAAGGAAAAATCCCGGTTGGAACGCTTGCGGCGGACCATCCGCCTATGATATGCTGATGCTGTTCTAAAAAAACAAGCTGGAGGATGACATCATGCGCGAGGGCATCATACGGCTGTGGTTTGACATGTGGCTGCAGCAGGAAGACTTGGGTATCGACAAAATTTTTACGGAGGACATCCTCTATATTGAAAGCTGGGGTCCCACTTATGAGGGGCGCGCGCTGGTCAAGCATTGGTTTGAAGAGTGGAACACCCGCGGCAAAGTCCTGAAATGGGATATCCAGCAGTATTTCCACCAGGGCGATCAAACGGTGGTGGAATGGTATTTCAAAAATACCATGCACGATGGGAGACGCGAAGAATTTGACGGAGTCTCACTGATTCAATGGACGGCTGATAACCAGATTCGCTTTCTCAAGGAATTCGGCTGCAATCGGAACCGCTACAACCCCTACCAAGCCGGCGGGACGCCACGGTTCCGGAAGGAAGCGGCAAACTGGTTTTGACCACGTTGACTTTTCTCCGCTTCCATGCTATGCTGATTTCCTACACAGCATCCAACAGGCAAATTCTGGGATTTGCTGCTGGATGCTTTTAAAAAGCCGCTTTCTGCCTGCGGCGCAAGGAGGAAGATGTCCTGTGCAGGAGACCGTCAATCCCCTGGAAACCGCTCCTATCCCCCGTCTGATTGCCCGGTATTCCATTCCAACAGCGTTGACACTGATGGTCAACTCTCTTTATAACATTGTAGACCAAATTTTTGTTGGACAGGGTGTCGGCATTACCGGCATGGCGGCCACCAATGTGGCCTTTCCCCTGGTGGTGCTGGTCAATGCCATCGCGCTGATGCTTGGAGACGGCTGCGCCGCCAACATCAGTCTTTGCCTTGGACGCAAGCAGCAGCGGGAGGCTGACGATACCATCAGCCACTCCGTCACGCTGATGATCGTCGGCGGTATCATCTGTGCGCTGGGCAGCTTTCTTTTCGCGCCCCAGATTGCCGTCCTCTTTGGCTCCACAGACACCGCATACGCCGAAGCTTTGTCCTACATCCGGACCATCGCCTGGGGGTTCCCCTTTCAGCTGATCTGTCCCGCCCTAACGGCCATCATCCGGGCTGACGGCTGTCCTCAGTACTCCATGAAGTGCATGATCGTAGGTGCTGTCATCAATCTGATTCTGGACCCCATCTTCATCTTCCCTCTGGAAATGGGAGTTGTAGGTGCCGGAATTGCCACGGTCATCGGGCAGGTGGCCGCTGGTTGTCTATGTCTTCTCTACCTGCGGAGGCTGAAGACTGTTCGGATTTGCCGGAGCGCACTGCGTCCAACCCGGGCTTTGACGAGCAAAATCCTGGCACTTGGCTTTCCCAGCATGCTCACACAGCTGCTCACCATGCTGGTGCAGGTCACGCTGAACAACCTGATGCGCACCTATGGCGCACTGAGCGTGTATGGCAGCGACATCGCTCTTTCGGTCTATGGCATGATGATGAAGGTGTATCAGATCGCCCATTCCATGTTTGTCGGCGTCTCCTCCGCCGTGCAGCCGATCAATGGGTATAACTTCGGCGCAAAACACTTCCAGAGGGTGCGACAGACTTACCGTATGGCTGCCATGATTGCTCTTGGAATTTCTGTGCTCTGGTTCCTGGTTTTCTTGGCGCTCCCACGGCAAATCGCAACCCTGTTTGTCCGGGACAATCCCCTGTATCTTGACTGCGCGCAGCACTGCTTCCACCTCTATATGATGGCCTTTTTCCTCTATGGGCTGCACCTGACCACTGCCTCCTTCTTTCAAGGTATTGGAAAGCCAGTTAAGGCCCTGGCAATTCCTTTGGCCCGTCAGGGTTTCTTCTTGATCCCCCTGGCTATCCTGTTGGCGGGACAGCTGGGGCTGGACGGCGCTCTTTTGGCAGCTCCCATTGCCGATGTTCTGACGTTTCTTCTTTGTCTGCTGCTGGCGCGGCGGGAATTTTCCAGCTGGCAGCAGCAAGGGTGGCTCTCTCAGGGGTGAGTCCTCTTGCGAGCAGCTCAATCCATCCATCAGCCAACAGCAGATACATAGATTGTATCTCCCCTCCTTAATTAAAATAGGCAGCGTTTCTTCAACAAGTTTTTCCCTGATAGTAGCCATTTTCCTGGTACATTTTTATGGTCTTTAGGCGTATTTCATTTCCAAAAATGAACCGCAGATGATGGGTGACTAGAAAGAGATCCATACTGTCATCCTGGATGATCCCTGATAAAAAAGCCCCGGAGCCTTCAGACTCCGGGGCTTTACATTCTGCCATTTTCCTGAAAGCGTGTCCCGATCACGGAAGCGGCAAGTCCTCCTGTTTTTGCTCTTTGAAAGCTCTCGATTTTACTTTGGTCACAGGCAGTAAAACTCGTTTCTTCCAAAGGCTATGAATCCAGAAAAGCGCTTGTACGCAGCAGAGGCAGAACAGATAGAAGAGAAAAAGAAACGGAGCGGGCGCGAAAGCGCCCGCTCCTGCCGGTTCACTTACTAGAAATCAGCCCTTCACCATAGAGGCGATCTCAGCGGCAAAGTTCTCCTGCTTCTTCTCAATGCCCTCGCCCTTCTCAAAGCGCACGGCATCTTTAAAGGTAACCGTACCACCCAGCGCCTTGGCAGCAGAGGCCATGTATGCCTCCACAGTGCCAGCGAAGACGTCGCTGCGGACAAAATCCTGCTGGAGCAGGCAGTTCTCAGAATAGAACTTGTTCAGCTTGCCCATGACGATCTTCTCCCGAACGGCTTCGGGCTTGCTGGCCATCTTGGGATCATTCTCCATCTGGACCATCATGATCTTCTTCTCCTCGTCCAGCACGTCCTGAGTCACCTGGGACTTATCCCAGAAGCGGGGATTCAGCGCGGCGATCTGCATGGCCACGTCCTTGCCAATCTCAGAAACGTCGATGCCGCCGGAGACCTCCAGGTTCACCAACACGCCGATCTTGCCGCCGGCGTGGATATAGGGAACGGAGACGCCGTCAGCGAAGAAGGCGAAGCGGCGGACCTTGATGTTCTCTCCGATCACCAAGACCATCTCCTGCTGCTGCTCGGTCACGGTACGGTCGGTGCCATTGTACTTGCAGGCCATCAGTGCATCCAGGTCCGTAGGCTTGTTGGCGGCCACGGTGGCGGCCACGCCCTTGACGAAGTCCACAAACTTCTCATTCTTGCCTACAAAGTCAGTCTCGGCGTTGACCTCAACCACCACGCCCATGCCATCAATCACAGCGGCGTAGGCCATACCCTCCGCGGCAATGCGGCCAGCCTTCTTGGCAGAGGCGGCCAAGCCCTTTTCGCGCAGATATTCAATAGCCTTATCCACGTCGCCGTCGGACTCGGTCAGCGCCTTCTTACAATCCATCATGCCCACGCCGGTCATCTCGCGCAGGTTCTTTACATCAGCTGCTGTAAAAGCCATGTTACGTTCCTCCAATAATCATTTGATAACGAGCCAGAACAGGCGGGGCCTTTATTCAGCGCTCTCGACAGCCTCTTCCATCTGCTCGCCCTGCTTGCCTTCCAGCACGGCGTTAGCCATGATAGAGGCGATCAGCTTGATAGCGCGGATGGCGTCGTCATTGCCGGGGATCACATAATCAATCTCATCAGGGTCGCAGTTAGTATCGGCAATAGCCACCACGGGGATGCCCAGCTTATGGGCCTCGGCAATGGCATTGCGCTCCTTGCGGGTGTCCACAATAAAGAGAGCGCCGGGGAGCTTCTTCATATCCTTCACACCGCCCAGGTACTTCTCCAGCTTCGCGATCTCACCCAGGTGCTTCATGACTTCTTTCTTGGGCAGCATGTCAAAGGTGCCGTCCTCCTGCATGGTCTTGAGCTGGTTCAGGCGGTCCACGCGGGTGCGCATGGTCTTGAAGTTGGTCATCATTCCGCCCAGCCACCGGGCATTAACAAAGAACTGGCCGCAGCGGGTAGCCTCCTCACGGATGGCCTCCTGCGCCTGCTTCTTGGTTCCAACGAACAGCAGGGACTGGCCGCTCTCGCTGAGCTGACGGACGAAGTTATATGCCTCCTCCAGCTTGCGGACGGTCTTCTGCAGGTCCACAATATAGATGCCGTTGCGCTCCGTATAAATATAGGGAGCCATCTTGGGGTTCCAACGGCGGGTCTGGTGACCAAAGTGAACGCCTGCCTCCAACAGGGCCTTCATGGAAACGACGCTAGAATTTGCCATAGTTGTTTGTTCCTCCAAATCAAATTTAGTTCTACCTCCGGCGGCTTCATCCCTTCTGCCAACCAGGTCTGGCACAGACAGAAAGTCGACACGCCGTGCGGAATGCTGAAATATAATACCACAAGAGAGCTGTCAATGCAAGTATTTTTTCCCAGAAATCCGTGAAACATCCAAGATTCTCCGTGCTGATTTCCGTATGGAGGCCAAAAAGTCATATCTATGATTGCGCCGCACCTGGCGGTCTGCTATAATATTTCTGCTTCCAGCAGTGAATGGTCTCAGACAAATCGGGAGGAACGGAATATGGAAAACCTGTCGGGCACAAAGGTGCCCATTCTTACAAAAGAGGATCTTGAGTCCCTGGAAGAAATGTGCGGCACGACATCCGGCTATTTTTATAAAATGCTGGATTACCTGGACGAGCGGGTACGGGATGGCGTGCGCCGGGGACTCTTTACACAGGAACAGGCGGAGGAAGACCTGGAGTTGGCACTCTGGTATGCCTATGCCTGCAACAACTTGGATGAATACAGATTTTATTACCGGGCAGCCCAGTGGATGCCAGCCTCGCGTCCTCAGGCAGAGTCGGCGCGGAGTGGTGTCTGGTACTACCGCTACGCCTGCGCCTTGATGTACTGCGGTCGTCTGGAAGAAGCGCGGGAGACTGCGGAGGCCGGCGTTGCTCTGGACCCGGAATACCCCTGGGGATGGCTGGAAGTCGGCAAGCTCCGGGCCCATTTTCAGGACCAGGCGGGTGCTCTGGATGCGGTCCGGCGGGGTCTCGCCCTGGTGCCAGGCGACTATGAGTTCACCACCCTCCGCCGTGAAATTGAGGAGGGGCGCACTCTGGAGGAGATGGAGTTTCACTGGATTGATCCGGACTGTGACAGCCGGCTCCAGTCCGGAGAGACGGACGCGGCCGAGATATCTGATAAGCGTTTGTCGGTGTCTGGCATCTGTTGTGACCGCAGCAATCTGGCAGCGCTGAAAGAAGCCCTCCACCTCACGGGCTGGGAAGCGGATGCCCCATACTGTACCTGTACAATCCCCTATCAAGGCCGGACGCTGACAGGCCGGTTTTTTCTGAATGAGGCAGCCTGTTCCAAGCTGCCTCTGGTTTGGGTGCAGGAGCTTGTGTGGCGGCTGCCGGAGCTGGATCGACGGGGACGGACATTCCTGGCCGCCCAGGCGGGGCTTTCGACAGACGGCCTGGAATTTCAGTGGTTTGCTGTCCAGCCCGACCGGGTTCTCCGGCTTTGCTACCAGCGGGAGAGCTCTCAGCAGATCGTCTATTTTGAGCCGGACTTCTCCCTGCGGGAGGAGGCGGGCCAGCCTGCCCTGGAGCGTCCGGATGGCGGCACCTTTCTGGCTTTCGTTCTGTTAGAGGAGCCTGTATGGGATGTGGATCAATTTCGCCAAGACCTGCGAGACGAGTGGGGAATCCCCTGTCTTACCGAGGTACAGAAGAATGATGCGGATGGCTCCAGTACCCTTGTATTTGAGGTAGGCGGGCTGATGGCCGCCGTCAGTCTTTACCCCTTCCCGGTGCCCCGGGGCGAGGCAGAGGAAAACGCTGCCCGTAACTACCTTTGGCCGGAAGCGGAAGAGACCGTTAAACGCCACCGCGGTCAAATTCTGGTTTCTGTCCTCTCCAGAGACCAGGACCCCAGAGACGCCGGATCTCTCCAGGTACAGCTGGTTCGTACCGCCTGCAAGCAGGCGGGTGTGCTGGGCATTTATGCAAACGGCACCGTGTATCAGCCGGAATTTTATCACGAGGCCGCAGATGCCATGTCAGAGGAGCTTCCTCTTTTAAACCTGGTTTGGCTGGGCCTATACCGCAGGGAAGGCGGACTGTGCGGCTATACCGACGGCCTGCAGTCCTTTGGAAAAGATGAAATTGAGGTGTTGGACACAGATGCCGCCCCCGGTGCCCTGCGAAGCTTTCTATTTGATCTGGCGGGATATGTTGTGACGGAGGATGTGATCCTGCACGACGGAGAAACCCTTGGTTTTACGGAAGATCAGCGGCTGCCTATCACCCGCAGCACCGGCGTGTGGCACGATGGGATGACCTTGAAAATCAGCTATCCGGCAGACACCCCAAATCTCTTTGCATGATGATTGCTGCCATTCGCTAAACTGCCCAGCGGCATATGCCGCTGGGCAGTTTCTTTTCTTAAAATCGTTTGCGCCGCTTTCGATCCAGAGTTGGGTCCCGGCGCTGAAAAGGCTTGTCGATTAAAATAATATCGTCCCCAATCCGCTGGATGCACTCCCAGGGGATGTAGTACTCCTCTCCTCTGCCGAAGAGTCCGAAAAAGCGGCAGGGGCCGTAAACGACAATGGCAACCACCTGTCCTTCCGGTATGCGGATATCTACATCCGCCACATATCCCAGCCGGCAGCCGTCACAAATATTGATCACTTCTTTTCGCCGCAAGTCCTGGATTCTGCACTGCATCACGCACCCCTCCTCGAAAAAACTTTATGCGTGGCGAACGTTGTCCTATGACTGTAGGAGCTTTTCCGGCTTCCCTCCACAAAGCGACAAAAGCTCCCAGTATAGGAAAAAAGACCGGAGGCCATACTGACCACAGTCAACTTTTTGTATGGTCAGGGGGCGGCTTTCATGCAGGGAAAAGTCGAAATCGCAGGCGTCAACACCGCAAAGCTGAAGGTTCTGAAAAACGACGAGACTATGGAGCTGCTGCGCCAGACCAAAGAGGGAAATCAAGAGGCCCGTCAGGCTCTGATCGAAGGGAACTTGAGACTGGTGCTATCGGTAATTCAGCGCTTTGCCAGCCGTGGAGAGAACGCGGACGACCTGTTTCAGGTGGGCTGCGTGGGCTTGATTAAGGCCATTGACAATTTTGATATCACGCAGCCGGTGCGCTTTTCCACCTATGGCGTCCCAATGATCATCGGTGAAATCCGCCGTTATCTCCGAGACAACAGCGCCATCCGGGTCTCCCGCTCCATGCGGGATACCGCCTATCGGGTCCTGCAGGTGCGGGACAGGCTCATTGCCGAAAGCCAGCGGGAGCCTACCGTGGAGCAGATTGCCAAGGAGCTAGGGATTCCCCGGGAGGAGGTGGTGTTTGCCATGGACGCCATCGTAGACCCAGTATCCTTATACGAGCCGGTCTACTCCGATGGAGGCGATACCACCTGTGTCATGGACCAAATCGGCGACACGAAAAACACCGACGAAAACTGGACGGACCGCATCGCCCTGAAGGACGCTCTGGCCCGGCTGGACGAGCGGGAGCGGCGCATCCTGTCCCTGCGGTTCTACGAGGGAAAGACGCAGATGGAGGTCTCCGCCGAGGTCGGCATCTCGCAGGCGCAGGTATCTCGCCTGGAAAAGGGCGCGATCAACACCATCAAGAAAAATATATAAATGAAAGCGGCCGGGGAATTCCCGGCCGCTTTTATCACTCCGTCAGAGGTGCGATGCTCTGAAAAAACGAAGCGCCCTCCTGTATGGTGAACACTTCGGAACGTTTTGACGCTCTCTCGCCGTCAAGGGGCTCGCTGAGTTCACCGTTCCCCGGGTGTTGGGGCCTCTCCCCTGCCGGTACCTCTTCTCCGGCCTGCTCCGGGCGCTGGGAGAACTCCGGCCTCTCTGTCCCGGCATTCTCCGGCGGAGCCTCCACACCATTGTCCGAAGGCTCTGGTATGTCACCGTCCTCCGCTCCACCCGGCCGACCGTCTGGATGACCGTCTCCCTGTCCGGCACTGCCGGCCAACTGAACCTCGCCGCACCAAAGCGTGTATTCTCCTGGGGCAAGCTCCGGGCTGGATACTAATAAGGAAGTGAAGTCGTTGGTGGGCGTCCACTCCAGCACCGTCCCTCCGCTGTTGTCTTTCAGCCTATAGGTGCCGCCGCTCTGACGGGAAGTAAAGGAGAACACCGCATAATTCTGGCCTCCAGTCTCAATGTTGTCCAGCATGTTGCCGGAGGCCGTCACCGTGCCGCCGTTGATGAGAATCCCCTTATCCGCGTCCAGTCCCGCGTCCGCGCTCTGGGAGCAGGCCGCCGCGGTCACGGTTCCGCCGTTGATTACCAGGTAGCCGTTGGAGTCAATACCGTCCCCCTCCCCGGTCTCGCCGGTGACCTGAATGGAGAGAGCGCCGCCGTTAATGGTGGTGACGGACACGCCGTCCTCATTGGTGTTGATGCCGTCGTTTCCCGAGAAGATGTTGATAACACCGCTTTGAATCGTCAGGTGCAGCTCCGTGTCCAGCCCCTCGTTCTCCCCATAAATGTTCAGTACACCGGTGCCCGCCGCGCCGCCGCTGACATTCATAGACATTCTGGAGTAAAACGCGCCATCATACTTATGAAGCTTTTTCGCGTCTTCTACCTCCGTTCCGTCCTCACTGAGTGTGACGCTCTCCGGATCATAAATCCGCGCGACATAGGACCCCCGGATGGTATTCTCTGTGCCGTCGGCAATCATGATGTTAGCGCCGGCTGCGGAGGTATCTACCTCCCAGGAGGCCGCGTCTCCATCGGTGGAGCCGCACTCGTAGACGCGGTAGAACATCACAGCGGGTGCCACAGTACAGGTGATGTCAACACCGTCAAGGACCAGGGTAACGACAGCCTCTGGGTCCGTTTCCGCGCCTTCCCCCAAATCCACGGCGATCTGTCCTGCAGAGAGCTCACCGCTGAGAACATAAGTGCCAGGCTGAGTGATGTGAACCACGGTGTGGGCGTCTGCCTCCGCCTGCGAGTGAGCATCCGCCTCTGTACCTTCTCCGTAGGTAACGCCCTGCCCCTCTAAATAAAAATGATGTCGTTTTCCGTGTAAACAGCGCTATCTGCAGATGCAGCATTGCCGTCCACCGTGACGCTGTCGTCTGAAAATTCTATCCGCACAGCATCGCTCCACGTATCCTCCGTGCTCTCCGCCTGTCCGCAGCCAGAGAGCGCCAGAGTGAGCGCCAGCAACAAGGAAATTCTGATTTTCATAAATAAGCATCCTTTCTGGTTGATAGGGACAGTTTAACGGCAGCTCCTGAAATCATTCTGAAAACCATTTAAAATTTTGTCTAAAAAATTGACGTCCGGATGGAAAAAGAGTACAATATTCACTGTACATGAACGAAAGAAAATGCACCGCAATGGCGCTTTGCGCTTGTGCTACCATGGAAACAAAAAGGGGAACCGACCTATGGACTTTCAAAAACTCACAGAGTACCGCAACCAGCAGAATCGCTTTGCCCAGCGCATAGGCATGGCACTAGAGGAGATCCGCCCCGGCTATGCCCGGGTGGTAAAGACTGTAGACGCGGATGACGCTAATCCTTTGGGGGTTCCCCATGGAGGCGTGTACTTCTCCATGTCGGACAATGCCTGTGGCTCTGCTATGGCCTCCTATGGCTATATGGCGGTCACGTTAAACGCTTCCTATCAATTCTTCCGCAGCGCCCGTGTTGGAGACCATCTCACCGCCGAAGCCAGGGAGATCAAGCATGGGAAAACCGTCTCCGTCTATGAAGCCCGCGTCACTAACCAGGACGGTATACTCTTGGGTACCGGGACTTTTACATTCTTCCAGTTGGACCAGAAAATTGAGCTATAACAAACCCGGCGCAGAAAATTTTCTGCGCCGGGTTTGTTTTTCTATATCGCTCCATCATCTGGATTGATCAGTTTTGTGTTTTGGAAGGAATATCCTCTTGTTGCAGAAACTGGTTTTGTACGGGTGAGATACCTCGGCATGCGATCCCCTCTTGATAGGAGTCTCTACCATACATGAGTCATACCTCGCCAAAGAATCACCACCCCTAGATGGAAGAGATGGAGTCCCTCTGATGGATATTGCACTATGGCGTCTCTCCGCCAAAACGGGAAAAGCACCGCTGGTCCGGGAGCGGAATGCTGAAAGGCATAGAAGATAAAGGGAAGCGCCCCTCCAGCATGAAAGGGAATACCTGGTAGCCTATTCCGCCAGCCGGGAGGAAGATGGCCTATCTATGTTCGTCTTGGCAGAGCCTGGGGAAAACCAACGGCAATCCCGGCACCTTGATTTCATAACTGTTCTGTATGGATTTTAAGCGCCGCATTCAGCGGTCCCCAGGGCTGGCAATGGGAAACTTCCATCCGTTCCCCGTACATGGAAGCAAGGAGGCCGCGGATAAAATCCGCGGCCTCCTTTTACTTTGCGCTCTTGAAGCTATCCTTTAAGCTGACGCTCCGGTTGAATACCAGGTGTCCGGGTTTGGAATCCCGGTTGTCCAGACAGAAATAGCCCAGCCGCATAAACTGGAAGCTGGCAGGCGCCTCGGCGCTTGCCAGACCCGCCTCCACCTTGCAGCCGGTGAGGACTTCCAGAGATTCTGGATTTAAGCACTCCATAAAGTCCTGATCAGCCCCATCAGGGTCCGGGTCCGTGAAGAGATTCTCATACAGCCGCACCTCCGCATCCACGGCGGTAGCCGCGTCCACCCAGTGAATTGTGGCTCCTTTCACCTTCCGGCCGTCGGCGGGGTCTCCGCCCCGGCTGTCAGGGTCATATTCACAGAGGACCTCCACCACATTTCCCTCCGCGTCCTTAACGCAGCCTGTACAGGTAATAAGATAGGCCCCCTTCAGGCGGCACTCAGGCCCGCCAGGGAACAGGCGCTTATACTTGGGCACAGGGGTCTCCAGGAAGTCATCCGCCTCAATCCAGAGGTGGCCGGAAAAAGCCACCTCCCGGGTGCCGGAATTCGGGTCCACGGGGTTATTCTCCACCGTGACAGTCTCCGTCTTCCCTTCCGGATAATTGGTAATCGTCAGCCTTACCGGCCGGGTGACGGCCATCACCCGCTGGGCGGTTTCGTTCAAATCCTCCCGCAGGCAGTGCTCCAAAAAGCCATACTCCACCACGTTGGCGGATTTTGCAACACCGATGCGCTCACAGAAATTTCGGATGGCCTTGGGCGTATACCCACGG
Organism: Pusillibacter faecalis; assembly: GCF_018408705.1. Lineage (GTDB taxonomy): Bacteria > Bacillota > Clostridia > Oscillospirales > Oscillospiraceae > Oscillibacter > Oscillibacter faecalis. Next base: position 133,207 of record NZ_AP023421.1, on the reverse strand, counting down.
CGCCGGAGTCCACAGAGGGTTGGCATCCGCGGATCATCCCAGCCGGAGACCTTCCCCTCCTCCACCAGGCGCCGGAGCTTGCGCTTGCTCATCACCGTGTGGTCAATGCCAAGACGTGCAAACTCAATCTGCCGGGGCTTCGCAGGCAGATCGCAGTGCTCCACCACCCAGTTGTACAAGGGGCGGTGGGCCTCAAACTCCAGCGAGCAGAGGCTGTGGGTGATGCCCTCCAGCGCGTCCTGGATCGGGTGGGCAAAATCGTACATGGGATAGATGCACCACTTGTTGCCATGGCGGTGATGGGGAAGGTGGTTGATACGATAGATCACCGGGTCCCGCATATTAAAGTTACCGGATGCCAGATCGATCTTAGCCCGGAGCGTCATAGCGCCATTGGGGAACTCACCGTTTTTCATCCGCTCGAACAGGTCCAGACTCTCCTCCATAGGCCGGTCCCGATAGGGGCTCTTCGCGGGCACACCGATACTGCCCCGATACTCCTTAAACTCCTCCGGCGTGAGCTGGCAGACATAGGCCAAGCCTTTTTTGATCAGGCCCACTGCCTGGCGGTAGTCCTCTTCAAAATAATCAGAGCCATAGAAAAACCGGTCTCCCCAGTCAAAGCCCAGCCAGTGGATATCCTCCTTGATGGCCTCCACAAACTCCTCGTCCTCTTTGGTGGGGTTGGTATCATCCATCCGCAGATTACAAAGGCCGCCATATTTTTCCGCCGTGCCAAAGTCGATGGTCAGCGCCTTACAGTGGCCAATATGCAAATAGCCGTTTGGCTCTGGCGGAAAACGGGTATGAACCGTCATGCCGGCAAATTGGCCGCCAGGGGCGATATCCTCCTCAATAAAGGCATGGATGAAATTTCGGCTCTCCGCGGGCTCCTCCTGCATGGTTTTGATCTCGTCAGTCATGGCTGTCATTCCCTTCTGTGCAAGTAATTTTTTATTATACCGTCTTACCCGCAAAAAAGCAAGGGAAATCAAATCAAGTCTCAAATCAGCAGCCAATCCTCCATCACGTCCCGGACTGTCACCGGCGTGACCCTTCCCCGCCGCAAAAGCTCCAGCAATGCCTCGGCCCGCCGGCGGAAAACGGTAATGCCGGGGACCTCTGTCCGCTGCGTCAGGTACTCCACCAGAACACCGTAGGTCTCCACTCCGTTTTCCAACGTCTCCACAAGCAAATAGTAATGAATGGGAGCCCCTTTGCACTCCGCAGCTCCCACAAGCAGTTTTCGCAAGCATCTCGCCTCCTCAAGATGTTTGAACACAAATCGTCTTGTGGATCAAAGGGTAACATATCCCTTTCAGAAATTATGTCGAATTTTGTCGGAAATTTTAATGAAACGGCAGAAAACCAGACTCTGCACACAGCTCCCTTCATCCCATAAAGAAAACCGGAATCTATTTTTAACTATAAGTACATATGTTTATCATATGGTGCATTTGATGGGGGCGCACATAACCTCGCCTCTTTGGAAAATTGCCTCAAAATAGACGGGGCTTGCTTACTCCTGTAGCATTCGCGCAAGCGATTCCCGGTCGTAGAGCAGGTTGAGTGCTTCCAGCATCCCATTGGCGGTCAGATGCTCCGGCAGGTCCAGCCTTTTCAGCAGAGCTTTGCGCTTTTCCGCGCTGCCCGCACCGCCGGCAAGCCCCCATTCATAAAGGTCTCCCTTGGTAATGCCCCCTCTTTTCGGATGCTCTGCTGCCTCGTCCAGAAATGTGGCTCCGCTGCGTCGCAAAGCCTCCAGCAACACCTCCGGACGCATGCCCTCCACCCCCAGCTTTCCCTCCTTTCCGGGGGTGCGCTTGCGGCGTTCCTTTCCCGCAACATCCGGAATATAGGCATGCTTTACCCATTCTCTGGGGATAGCCCCTTTCAGATAGTTTCGGATGACAAAGCCAGCACCGTCGCTGTCCGTGAGCAGGATCAACCCCCGCTCCTTCGCAAGGCGTCGCAGGAAGGCAAGCTTCTCCTTGTTGTGAAAGATGGAGAAACCTTCTAAAGTAACGACGGCGGCCTCCACCACCTGAGAGAGGGTGTTCTTATCGTACCGTCCCTCCACCACAATGACCTCTTGAATCCGTTTCATTTCCGTCCAGCTCCCAGCCGCACCAGCAGGAGTTTCAGCTCCCCGGCCGCATCCATTCCCTTTTCACTCTTCATCCTCCGGTCCAGCACCTGGCACTGCCGCACTGCGTCGGCACACCATCCGGCAGTGGTTCGCTTGGCCGCAGTAAGCAGCGCCTTGGCCGGATAGTCGAATTTCATGCCCCATAGTTCCATCAGCCAGTATTTGTCCTTACCGCTGTCGATGGCCATCCGAGCCGTGTAGATGCGGCGAAGCTGGCTGCCCAGTGCCGCCAGAATCAAAATCGGCTCCGTCTGCATTTTTAAAAGGTCGCCTAAAATTCCAGCCGCCTTGTCATATTGTCCCTGCAGCACTGCGTCCGAGAGGCGGAATACCTCTGCGGATAACACCGGGTCTGCTACAGCATCAATATCCTTTTGTGTAATGGTCTTTCCCTTTGCATAGGCTCCAATCTTTTCAATCTCCGGCACTAATCCCGTCATCAGGTCCCCGCAGGTAAAGATCAGGTATTCTGCCGTCTGCCGGTCAATATCCTTGTCCAGCGCCCGGAAGCGCCGGGCAATCCAGGCCGTCAGCTCACGGCTGTCGGCAGGGCGGAACTCCACGCTCTCCACATGGTCGCTCAACGCCTTCATCAGCTTTTTCATGGTGCGGTTGGGCTTGTATTCCAGGGTGTCGTATACAAACACCAAACAGCAGTAGGGCGGCACGTCCTCTAAAAGGGCAATCAGCTTCTCCCGCTGCTCCTCCCCCAGTTTGAAGAGATCAAAATCTGTCACCACAATTAGCGTTCGTTCTGTCATCATGGGCATGGCCTCTGCCGCCTCAGCTAGAGTCTGAACTGTCAAGTCTTTTCCTTCCAGCCGGTGATAATTGAACTCCTCAAAGCCCGCAGGGACCAGCGCCTTGCGCAGCGCCCCCAAGTAATACTCCCGCAGATAGCTCTCTTCGCCATAGAAGATGTATGCGCAGCGGACTGTTCCCTCCTTCAGGTCCCGCTTTAACTTCTCAAATGCCTCATTGCTCTTTTTCATGCTCGTCTCCTTGCTGTATAGATAGATGAATGTCCCCATGCAGGTCTGTGCGATAAACGGTGCAGCCGTGTTCCGCCAGACGCCGCAGAGTTTCCTCCGCTGGATGCCCATAGCTGTTGCTCCCCACGCTAATCAGCGCCGTCTCCGGGTCCAAGGCGTCCAACAGATCATCAGTAGTGGAGAATTTGGAGCCATGGTGCCCCGCCACCAGATATTCCAAATCCGGCAGCTCATAAGCTGTGAGGAGCCTACGCTCTGCAGCGGCGTTCATGTCGCCTGTGATCAGCAGGTCTTCCTCCCCCACAGAAATCAAAATTGCCAGCCCACGTTCATTGTCCTCCACGCCGCCCGTGGGCGGATATACCGTACAGATGGCCGCGCCCAGTGAAATATTCGCCATTGTTTCCAGGGTTCGTATCTTGGTTCCCCTCTCTTTTGCAGCTTCCGTTACGGCAAGATATGCATCTGTGATATCCGTTGGCTCCGGCACCAACAGCGTGCCAACGGAAACATGCTGCAGCACGGATACCGCGCCGTTGATATGGTCGCTGTCAAAGTGGGTCAGAATCAGGTAGTCTAGCCTCCAACACCCAAGGGAGCGGAGTTGGTGTACCGCCGTTTGTCCGGCATCATACCAGCTGTTGCCGCTGCCGCAGTCCACCAGGGCGAAGGAGCTCTGCGAGGATAACAGCACGCTCTGTCCCTGGCCCACATCCAGCACCACGGCATCCAGATCACTTTGGAAGCGCTCTGCCCCCAGCCAAACCGTCACCGTCAGGGCCAGCGCACCGCAGCAAGCCGCCAGCACGTACTTCCTGCGTCCTTTGGGGCCCAGCAGATACGCGGCAGCAAAAAGCAGATAGAGAAAAGCCAGCCAGTATTTTAAATATGGATTTGCAAAATACACCGCATGGTAGGGTATGCTTTCCAGCAGTCTGGCTGCGGCCAGAATGTAGCGGGTCAGCAGCGCAGGGACTATCCCCACCAGCATCCCAAGAGGTGTGCAGAGAAAGCCCAGCAGAACAGACACCAGCCCCAAGATGAATACTAGACTGGCAGCCCACAGACACAGCAGGTTGCTGACAGGTGAAATCAGTACCAGCGTTCCAAAATAATAGGCGGACAGCGGAACAGTAAAAACCAGAGCACCTAGTGTGGTGGAGCATCCAGCTGCTAGGAAACGAAAATACTTCCCATGCTTTCTATCACCAAGCAGCAGCCTATGGAGCTTTGGTGTCAGCCACAGAATCCCCGCTACCGCGCCAAAGGACAGCTGCAGGCTGATAGATGCGGCTGCGAAGGGATTTTCCAGCAAAATGAAAAACAGGGCGGAGAGCAAGGATGTAGGACCGTCACTCTCCCGGCCAAGCAGCGGCGCGGCCAGAAGAAAGATCAGCATTACACAGGCCCGCACCACCGAGGGGCTCCCGCCTGTGAGCAATGCGTAAAACACCAGCAAGACCACAGTGACCCCAGCCAGCAGACGGCGGCGGTGCCGTCCTGTCAGCAGCCGTACCAGCGTTAGAAGAAAGCTGCAGTGCATGCCTGAGACCGCCAGGATATGAAAGAGTCCTGCCTCTGAGAGATTCCAGGACGCCTGCTCTGAAAGTCCGGCCTTATCTCCGGTTAAAATCGCGGTGAGAAAGCCGGCGGTGTCCCCCCGATAAAGCTCCCCGATCTTCTCTTGCATGGCATGTCCGAGGCGGACCGGCCACCCAAAAGGCGCAGCCTCCTCCCCAATCTCCAGGGTTTCGCGCTGATAAGCCAGCAGAAAGACCCCCTTGGAGGTAAAGGTGGTGATATCGTCATCCCGAATGCGGGCTGCGCTGCCAAGGCGCACGAGTGCCCGCACACTCTGCCCGGGCCGCAGCTCCAGCAGTTCCGCTCCTCCATAATAGGCGAGCTTTCCAGGAAGTCCCTCCGCACGAACAGTCGCCTTTGCGCCGTAGTCCGTGGGTACAGCATAGTCGCACAGGGTCATGGTCAGTACATGCTCTGTGTCCGCCAAGGCCTCCATAGGCCGCTGAACCTGACGCATATACAGCCAGTTCCAGCCAAAGGCCAGCGAGATGCCCACCCCCGCCAGCAACAGCCGCCGGCCCCAGTCCCCGGGAACCACGAGCCTGCCGCAGGAGAACAGAAAAGCTCCCACCGCGCATGGCAGCAGCCATACGGCGCTCAGCAGATATTGGGACAGAAAAATCCCCAGGGAAAAGCTCCCGGTGAAGATGGCCAGCTTACGCATAGGTTCCCGATCTCCCCCTCCGCCCTAAAAGCTCCTCTAAGGGTTTTCCATAGAGGTCTGCAATCTTGCAGAGCAAGCGAACGGGAATCCGTTTCCGCCGCCTGCACTCTATCCGGCTATACACCGCCAGGGAAATCCCCCGCAGTCGTGCGGCTTGTGTCATCCCCGCTTCCAGCCGTGCCTGTTTCATCATCCCTCCCACCTCACCGGACAGCATAGCATACCGTTCGGAAAAGTGGGATTTGATCCCATAATTTATTATAGCGAATGTACTGAAAAATTACTAGCCTTTTCTCTCTCCGCCCCTCTCTTGTTTACTTGACGGCCTAACCTTTTCGTCGTATGATATAAAAAATGGCGTTTGCCAAAGGAAAGAGAGTGAAAATTTTATGAAACGTTTTCTGACCCTGCTGTTCACCACACTGCTGCTGTCAGCAGCCCTGTGTGTCAGCGCTTCCGCCTCCAACTATGACTCCGTGGCAGAGGAACTGGCTGACATCGGGATGTTCCGCGGCACCTCTAGTGGTTTTGAGCTGGACCGGGCCCCGACTCGCAGCGAGGCCGCTATCATGCTGGTCCGTCTCTATGGTGCTGAGGAGGAGGCCGCGTCTTCTTACCAAGCTGGTGAAATTTCCCATCCCTTCACCGATGTAGGTGAGACAGCGGCTCCCTATGTTGCATGGCTGTATACCAATGGCATTACCAACGGTACCTCCTCCACCACCTTTGGTTCCGGCTCGTGCAGCGCGCAGAACTACGTGGTGTTCCTGCTGCGCGCCCTGGGCTACAAGGACGGCACCGACTTCCAGTATGCGGACGCTGCCGCATTTGCCATGACCCATGGTCTCTTTGACACCTCCCTTGTGGGCGGTGTATTCCTGCGGGATGATCTGGCCGCACTCACCTATCAGGCTCTGGCCTGTGAGTTGAAGGATGGCAGCACCTATCTGCTGGACAGCCTGATCCAGGATGGCGCCATTGATGCTGAGGCCGCCAAGCCCATCACAGACAAGATCGAATCGTATCGGACTCTGGCCTCTCTCAGTGCCGCGGAGCGCATGGACACGGACTTCACCATGTCCATGGATATGGATTTTACCATGGAGGGCCAGTCTGACGGACAGCCCATTCAAGAAAAAGAGAGCATGTCCACCACTGCATCCGGCAACATCCAGATGGTGCTTAGCGAAACGCCCCAAATGGCTATGACCATGAAGATGACCATGCTGGACGAGACGGTGGACCTGGGCCTTTGGCTGCGGGACGGCTGGCTCTATGTGCGCATGGATCAGGATGCCTATCGCCAAGACATCAGCGCGGAGATGGATGAGTTTATGGCCCTTTATCAGCAGCTCATGGGGCAGGGCTATCAGTCTAATGTCAGCATGATGATGCCTTTCATTGATTCTATCACTACCAAGACCAGCGGTGGAAACACGGTTTACACGCTGACGCTGAATCGTGCGTTTGAGGCGCTGTATCAGGATCTGTTCTCTGTTATTTTAGATGAAGTCATGCCGATGATGCAGCAGGCTGGAATTGACTTCTCTCTGGATTTCAATGTGGATACATTCTCTTATACCTATACAGTAGGCAGCAACAACCAGCTGAAAAATGCGACCGCTGATATGGTTATGGATGTAACCGTGGGCTTCAAGCAGGGCGAAGCGGATACGATCTCGCTGGCAATTTCTATGGACATGGATATGACCATGGATATCAACGCCATGGGAGACCAGGTCAAGGTCTCTTATCCCTCTGATCTCTCTCAATTTCCGGAGATAACGGCTGAGGTTCCCGCTACCACGACTTCTGCCGCCTAAGTTCATGAATCGTATATAAAAAAGCAGCGCCGAAAGGCGCTGCTTTTGCATAGACAAAGCAAACCGTAGAAAATCGGCGAGACACTTCTCCCCTTGCCAGTCCCCTCAATAGGCCTCTGATGATAGCCTTGTTTTATCTCTTCAGGACTATTTGCTCGCTCAGCCCGGAGGCCAAGTCATGTCCCGGCCGCTCAACACGTGGAAATGCAGATGAAAAACACTCTGCCCTGCTTGCTCACCGATGTTGGAGACTATCCGGTAGCTCTCCAGCCCCTGTTCTTTAGCCAGCTTCGAGATCACCTCAAAGATGTGAGCCACAACACCGCTGTTATCGGCTGTCACTTCAGACACAGAGCCAATGTGGGCCTTGGGAATCACCAGAAAGTGGGTGGGTGCCTGGGGTGCAATGTCGTTGAAGGCAAAGCACACGTCATCCTCGTAGACCTTGCTGCTGGGGATCTCCCCGGCAGCGATACTGCAAAACAAACACTCAGACATAATTCGAACCTCCTCTCTTCTCAATCAGATATGAATTGATGATAATCTGAATCGTAATGATAGTCAACCCCCGCCAGGGTCTGCTAGAGCTTCTCCCCCACATCCAGCGCGGCACACAGATCCGACAGGTTCTCAGCCTGGTCCCGGAGCTGGGCGTTGACAAAGCTCAAGAGGATATAGGGGGGCTTTGGCAGCATAAGCGCTCTTTTTTGTCAAGGGTTTTCCCTTGTATAGTCCTGCAAATAAATCTTTATGGCTGTTCCAGCCCCAGCACGTTGTAATACTCAGGAGAGAAGGTCAATACCGACGGATCAAATCGCCCCCTGCAACGCTTTGACCATCTCCCAAGGGTCCTGGGACGTCAGACCGAAGGTCCGGGAAAGCGTCGCCAGTGTCTGGTCCTTCCGGGCAAAAAACTCCTCACAGCCCTCCCAGGAGACGTTCTCCGCCAGCATGTCCCGAAACTGTTTCTCCTCCATCCACCAGATCTGGGAGAGAGGGTTGGCGTCCCGGCAGAAGAGCAGATAGGCAAGGAAGGTATGGAAGTCTTCTGCCACTGGCAGCACATAGCTGCCCACTTCTCCCATGGCAGGGTCCACACAAAACACCCGCTCGTCCCCCGGCAGGAGGACGAAGTGGACGCCGTCACAGCCGATCCACCCCACATACTCCGCCCCCATCGGGGTACAGAAATAGGGGCTGCTGTCCTGCTGCTCCAGACCGATGCTGGAGAAGTCAATCTCCAGCCCCTGGAAGACCCTCAGATCGTCTCTGGTCATTCCAATCCCCTTCTCTATATCAAAAAAGCCTCGCAGAGTTTGTGCCTACAGACACAAAACATGTGAAATTTGTTTTCAGCCACGACACATGTGTGGATGAAAACACTTCTCACCCTGCAAGTGTGGAATTTGGCTGTTACAGGCAGACAAATTATACACACAGCAGAGTACAGCCTTTTCGAAAAAGTGTCCACCACTTTTTCAACAGTCTCCGTTCCCAGGCCTCCCCGCTTCACTGGGCTCAGCCCGGGTTCCCGGAGAGATGTGTCATGGGCGGCTCAGCTTGCTAGCCACAAAATCATCCACACTGGCCAGCGCGTCATCCAGCTTTAGCAAATCCGTGCCACCTCCCATGGCGCTGTCCGGTTTGCCACCGCCCTTGCCGCCGCAGATGGCGCACACGCTCTTGACCAGATCGCCGGCCTTCACGCCCTTTTTCACAGCCTCGGGGCCACAGACCGCCAGGAAGGTGATCTTCTCTCCGTTGATCGAAGCCAAAACCGCCACAGTGGCAGGCTCCTTGTCCCGCAGAAAATCGCCCATCTGCCGCAGAGCGTTGGCATCCAGGCCGTTTTTCGTGGCAGTCAGGACCTTCAGACCCTCCACATCCTTGGCGGACATGAGGAAATGCCGAGCCTCGCCCAAGGAGGCCTCCGCTTGGAATTTCTCTAAGTTGTGGCGCAGCTCCTTCATCTCAGTAAGCTGCTGGTCCAGCTTCTTCTCCAGCTCGCCGGGATTCGTCTTGAGCATCTGGGCTGCGTGGAAGAGCACCTGCTGGTTGCGGTTCACGGTCTCCAAGGTCAGCTTCCCCACGGTGGCCTCAATCCGGCGGACGCCAGAGGCAATGGATGCCTCGGACTTGATGCGGAACGGGCCCGCCTTGGCGGTGTTGTCCAGGTGGGTGCCGCCGCAGAACTCCATGGAGAAATCGCCCATCTCCACCACGCGGACAATGTCGCCGTACTTTTCTCCGAACATGGCAACAGCGCCCTTTTTCTTGGCCTCCTCAATGGGCAAAACCTCGGTGACTACCGGATAGCCCTCCAGAATCGCGTCATTCACCAAGCGATCAATTTCGCTCAGCTCCTCCGGGGTGATGGCCTCAAAGTGGGTGAAGTCAAAGCGCAGCCGGTCCGGCTCCACCAGAGAGCCGGCCTGATGAACGTGATCGCCCAGCACCTTCTTCAGGGCCGCATCCAGCAGATGGGTGGCGCTGTGGGCCCGCATGATCGCCTTGCGCCGCTCCGCATCAATGGCGGCGGTGACACTGTCTCCCACCTGGAACTGGCCGGAGACCACCTTGCCGATGTGGAGGAATTTGCCGCCCTTGTTCTTCTGGACGTTGCTGACCTCAAAGACGGCGCCGCCGGCGGTGATCACGCCGGTATCGGCCACCTGGCCGCCCATCTCTGCATAGAAGGGAGTCTGGTCCAGGACCAGCGTGGCCTCCGCGCCGGCGGCCACGGCGTCCCGCAGCTCCTCCTCCGCCACGATGGCCAGGACCTTGCCCTGAGCCTCGGTGCGGTCATAGCCTAAAAACTCGGTGGCGGGCATGTCGGAGCCGAACTCGATGCCGGCCCAGCCCAGATCGCCCAGGGCCTCCCGGGCCTTTCGGGCACGCTGGCGCTGCTCCTCCATCTCCCGGTCAAAGGCCTCCCGGTCCAGCGTCATGCCCTCGTCCTCCACCATCTCGGCGGTCAGGTCCACAGGGAAGCCGTAGGTGTCATAGAGCTTGAAGGCATCCGCGCCGGAGAACTGGGTCTCACCCTTGGCCTTGTGGGCCGCCAGCAGATCAGCGAAGATCCGCATGCCGCCGTCGATGGTCTTGGAGAAATTCTCCTCCTCGGTGCGGATGACCTTGGTGATATAGGCCTGCTTCTCCCGCAGGTCCGGATAGGCGGTTTCATTTTCATGAATCACCGTGCCCACCACATCAAAGAGGAATGGATCGTTCACCCCCAGAAGCTTGCCGTGGCGTGCAGCCCGGCGGAGCAGACGGCGCAGCACATAGCCCCGCCCCTCGTTGGAAGGCAGCACCCCGTCACAGATCATAAAGACGCTGGAGCGGATGTGGTCGGTGATGACCCGCAGAGAGATGTCGCTCTTATGGCTTTCGCCATAGTGAGCTCCGGTGATCTCACTGACCTTGTTGGTGATATTCATCACCGTGTCCACGTCAAAAAGGGAGTTCACATTCTGCACGACACAGGCCAACCGCTCCAGACCCATGCCGGTGTCGATGTTCTTCTGCTTAAGCTCGGTGTAGTGGCCCTCGCCGTCGTTTTCAAACTGGGTGAAAACGTTGTTCCACACCTCGATATACCGGTCGCACTCGCAGCCCACGGTGCATCCCGGCTTGCCGCAGCCGTGCTCGGGGCCACGGTCATAGTAAACCTCGGAACAGGGACCGCAGGGACCGGCTCCGTGCTCCCAGAAGTTGTCGGCCTTGCCGAAGCGGAAGATCCGCTCGGCAGGGATGCCCACCACCTTGTTCCAGATCTCAAAGGCTTCCTCGTCCTCCAGGTAGATGGAGGGATACAGCCGGTCCGGCTCCAGGCCTACCACCTTCGTCAAAAACTCCCAGGTCCAGGGAATGGCGTCCTGCTTGAAGTAGTCGCCGAAGGAGAAGTTGCCCAGCATCTCAAAATAGGTGCCGTGGCGGTCGGTCTTGCCGATGTTCTCAATGTCGCCGGTGCGGATGCACTTCTGGCAGGTGGTCACCCGGTCCCGGGGAGGCTCCTCCTCTCGGGTGAACCAAGTCTTCATGGGGGCCATGCCGCTGTTAATCAGCAAAAGGCTTGCGTCGTTGGCCGGCGGGATCAAAGAGAAGCTGGGCAGCCGGAGGTGGCCCTTGCTCTCGAAGTAGCTGAGGAACATCTCCCGCAGCTCGTTGAGTCCGTAGTAGGGATGTGCCATAGTGTTTCTTCCTCCTATTTTCATTCTATATCAATTACTATGTTTTCTTCTTCCTCTATGCCTAGATCATTAGGATTGCTCAATCTTGTGTTGTGCAAAGAATGTTTTAGTTTATCACAACATGGTTTGAATAACAAGTACGTAATACTTCCGCCGACCACCCCGCCTACGATGGGGATTGCTTTTTTAAAAAAGAAAATCTGTTTTGCCATATTGACATTGAGCCTCAACATAAAAGCCGCCCCTGACCCATGTCAGGGGCGGAAAACATTCCACGGTACCACCCTGATCTGCCCCGGAGGGGCATCTCACGCCATCCTGTAACGGGGATGACCCGTCCCGCTCGACGCGATCTGCTCCAAAGTGGCGGCTTCCCGGCGTGGGCAAGGGGCTCGCACCATCTCCCCTCTCGCTTAACCTGTTTCGCGAAGCTGGCTTCTTCATTGCTTTTTGCACAATAACAAGGTTATTATACCCTTTTCCTGGGATTTGTCAACGAAAAAAACACAGGATTCCCGCTTTTTCTCCAGCCTGGCGGCGTGATACACGCACCTGCCGCTCTTTGCACACTGGCCGCAGCCTGTGCAGTGCGTGATGCCCCCACTGTAAAGACACTTGGAGAGTGCGGCTGCACCGCCCGCCAGGAAGAGCAGTATCAAAATCTCCCACCAAGCCATTCTATCCCTCCTTTTTTAGGAGTCTATCACAGCTTTCCTGCCGTCTCCAATGGCATCTGCAACAGCCGCAGCCCCAGAAGCGGCAACAGTTCTTCCGCCGGGAAGGGCAAATTGGACAGAGGAAGCTCCTGCGGTTCAATCACTCCGCCATCCAGCCGCGGTAGGGTCCTCTGCACACACAGTACTGGCTCCTGCAGACTGGAAAGCGTCAGGCTGTCTCTAGGTGAGAGTCCGTAGGTCACTACTCGTTCCGCCTGAATCTGAGAGAGCACACCACACTCCCCCGGTGCCAGCAACAGCCGGCACCGGATCGCTTCTGCCATACGCAGGCCATCCGGTGTTAATGCTACCAGGTCCCAGCTTCGCTCTGCCAGGGCCGCGGCCCCGGATACAATCTTCACGTCTATGGGCAGCAGCGGCTTCCAGGCCGCGGGACAGGCAAAAATCGCACTTTCCATGTGACCACCTCCCTGCTAGTCTTTGCTGTCCACCTGGTTCCATGCAAAATTTCCTCTCGTCTTTTTCTCAGAGCTGTGATATACTTAAAGTTACTGAAAAAATCCGCTTCTCTTATGGGCGGCATATAGCGGAGGTGAACTCTTTGCAGATCTGGGAGCATTGGAAAACTGTACACCGCCATCGGGCCCTGGTCAGAAAATACTGTTTTCGGTTAGGACTCTACTGGCAGGGACTGACCCACGACCTGTCCAAATACTCACCGGTGGAATTTTGGACTGGTGCCAAATACTTTCAGGGTGATCACAGCCCCAATGACGCCCAGCGAAAGGCAGAAGGCTATAGCGCCTCCTGGATGCATCATAAGGGCCGCAACCGCCATCACTTTGAATTTTGGACAGACTACAGTCTGGATGGCAGCGGAATCGTCGGCGTGGAAATGCCGAAAAAATATGTGGCGGAAATGTTCTGTGACCGCCTGGCGGCCAGCAAGGTCTACCGCGGAGATGCCTTTTCCCCTGGCGATCCCTATCAGTTTTTTCTGCGCGGAAAGGGGCGTCGGCTGCTGCTCCACCCCGCTACAGAGGCTTTGCTGGAAACTTTGCTGCAAAAACTGCAGGATGACGGCGAAGATGCCGCTTTTGACTATATCCGGAAAGAGATGCTTGGAAAATAGCGTGTTATGACCGGCGGAGGCGACCTTCTCATGGCAGTAAAAATCTTTCAATTTTTTCTCCGGGAAGGGCTTTACAGGTTTTCAAAAAGCGAGTATACTAAAATAGATAGGGAAGAAAGGTGGTGCCTGTATGGACGACTTTACTAGGAAATTTAAGATCACAATGGATAAGGATGCGGAAATCCATCAAATTTTGACAGCGGTTTATCAGGCACTGGAGGAAAAGGGATATAATCCCATTAACCAGATTGTGGGGTATATTCTCTCTGAGGACCCCACCTATATCACCAATCATAATAATGCGCGTACACTGATTCGCAAGATTGACCGGGACGAACTGCTGCAGGTGCTGGTCCGCCATTATCTAGGTCAGTGATTTCTTCATGTCAACATCCCGCAGGATGATATCTGTGGGATGTTTTCTATACAAAAATTGTACATATGAGAGGAGTTTTTTATGCGATATGAACTGACAAAGGACCTGGAAACCGGCAATGCCACAATTGACCGGGAGCATCGTGAATTGTTTGATGCAGTCAACAAACTTATGGATGCCTGCGGCAGTGGTAAGGGTCGTGCTTCTCTGGAGCCTACCATGAAATTTCTGTTGGAATATGTGAATAAGCATTTTTCCCATGAGGAGGCCCTCCAGAAGCAGAGCGGTTATCCCGGCTATCAGTATCACCGTACTTTTCACGAAAACTATAAGGAAAAGCTGCGGGATATCGCCAATGCGATTCCAGCAGCTGGCCCCACGGTCAGTGATCTGGGCAAGTTGAACGCACATATCGCCGTCTTGGTTTCCCACATCCGAACAGAGGACAAAAAACTCGGTGCTTTCTTGCAGAAATAACATGCGCCCCACTTCAGAAAAATGATATCCCCATGTTCCGGAACATGGGGATATCATTTTTTATGGTTTATGCTCACTTGGACTTCTGCCGTAAATCCAAGCTATTTCCGCCATGCGCTTTGCCAGCATTGCATCCAATTGCTCCGGCATCAGCCGCCATTGCCAGTTTCCGCCCAGTAACCCAGGGGTATTCATACGAGAGTCTGCCCCTAACCCTAAATAATCCTGCATCTGCGCGATAAACAAATCCGCAACGCTGCTCTGTCCACCGCGGATCATGCCCCAATGGAAGCCTTCCTCCTGATTCAACCCTAGATAGCGTACCGCCAGGGCCACATCATCCGGGTCCGCCTCGTCTTTCCAGGCCATGACGGGCGCGTTATCATGGGTGCCCACATAGCAGACGCAGTTTGGCGTGTAGGTATGGGGCAGATAGTCGCTGGGTTCCCGGGAGTCAAAGGCAAATTCCAGCACCTTCATTCCAGGAAAGCCAGAGTCCTGTAGAAATTGGCGAACCTCTGGTGTCAGATACCCGAGATCCTCTGCAATAAACTGCAGGCTGGAAAACCACCCTTTCAGAACGCCCACCAGGTTCATGCCAGGTCCCTTGATCCAGCGGCCGTTTTTCGCTGTCGGCTCCCCATAGGGTACCGCCCAGTAGCTCTCCAGGCCGCGAAAATGATCGATCCGCAAAATATCATAGAGCCGGGAAGCGCCGTCAACACGGCGAATCCACCAGCCATATCCATCGGCCTTCATGGCATCCCAATTGTAAAGCGGGTTGCCCCACAGCTGGCCGTCCTCGCTGAAATAATCCGGAGGAACCCCGGCCACCTCTTTGGGGATATTCCGCTCGTCCAGTTGGAAGCTGTCAGGTTCTGCCCATACATCCGCAGAGTCCATGGCAACATAAATCGGCAAATCCCCGATCATACCGATGCCCTTTTTATGGGCATAGGTCCGCAGGGCTTCCCACTGCCGGAAAAAGAGATACTGGATATAGGTAAAGAGTCGGATATCCTCCGACAGCTCCCGCTGATAGCGCTCTACCGCCGCCGGACGCCGAAGCCGGATGTCCTCATCCTCCCACTGCGTCCAGGCCCGCATATCAAAATGGCGCTTGAGCGCCATGAACAGGGCATAATCCGGCAGCCAGCCGGCGTTTTTTTCTGAAAAGGCTTTTACCTTGTCAGCATCTCTCTCCCAACCGCGGTCCGCAGCTATCTGTAAAAGCTGAAACCGACTGCGGTAGATGGCTGCGTAGTCTACCCGGCTAGGGTCTCGTCCCCAGTCCCGCGCCTCAATCTCCTCTTTTTTCAGAAGACCATCCCGGACGAGCAAATCCAAATCCACGAAATAGGGGTTCCCAGCATAGGTGGAAAAGCTCTGATAGGGGGAATCCCCGTAGCTGGTGGGACCCACTGGCAGCAGCTGCCACCAGGACTGCCCCGCCTCCGTCAGAAAGTCCACAAAATCATAGGCTGCCTTCCCTAAGGTGCCGATCCCATAGGAGGACGGCAGCGCAGAAATCGGCAACAGAACGCCGCAGCTTCTTCTCATTTCTTTCATCCTTTCACCGCGCCGGCCGCAACGCCCTTGATGATATGCTTCTGGCACAGGAGATAGACCACGATGATGGGGATGATGTTCAGCATGATGCTGGCCATCATGGGCCCCATCTCCACCTTGCCGAAGCTGCCGCGGAAATACTGAATTAAAATAGGGACTGTCATATATTTTGTGCGATCCAGAGACAGATAGGGCAGCAGGTAGTCATTCCACAGCCACATCGTCTCCAGAATGCCGACGGAAATCAGCGTAGGCTTCAAAATCGGGAGCACCACTAAGAAGAAGGTACGCACCGGGCCGCAGCCGTCGATCATCGCGGCCTCCTCCACCTCAATGGGGACCGATTTCATAAAACCACAAAACATAAACACAGCCAGTCCCGCGCCAAAGCCCAAATAGATGATGCAGATACTGTACGGCGTGTCCAAATTCAGCCGGTTGGCTGTGGAGGACAGGGTAAACATCACCATCTGGAACGGGACTACCATGGAGAATACAAAGAGATAGTAGAGTGCCTTGGAATACCAGGTTTTCACCCGGGTAATAAACCACGCGCACATGGAGCAGCAGATTAAGATCAGCACCACCGATGTGAGGGTAATCACCAGCGTATTCCAAAAAGCCGCGGGGAAGCCCTGGGACTGGATGGCGTTCATATAGTTCTCCAATCCTCCAAAGGTCTCGGCAGTGGGAATCTCAAAGGCGGTTCCTGTTGTGATGGCAGTTTCCTTTTTTAAGGAATTCAGCAAAATCATGACTACTGGATACACCCAGGCCAGGCTGAGAATCGCAAGAAAAGCAGACAATATCCGGTCACGCATGGCATGTGTCTTCATCACTGCTGCACCTCCTTGGAGCGGGTTGCCCGGAGCTGGATCAAAGAGATCACAATCACCAGGATGCAGAAGATAACCGCCTTAGCCTGGCCATAGCCTCGCCAAGCAGGGCCAGAGCGGCCATAGAAGGTGTTATAAATATTCAGGGCCAGCATCTCAGTCATGTGGCCGGGCTCTCCTCCGGTCAGAGCCAGATTCTGGTCAAAGAGCTTAAAGCCATTGGTCAGAGACAAAAAGAGACAAATGGTGATAGAGGGCATGACGTTGGGAATCTTGATGCGCCATAGAATCTGACGGTCCGTGGCACCGTCAATGCGGGCAGCCTCCAGATAGTCGTTTGGAATGGACTGCAGGCCCGCAATATAGATGATCATCATATAGCCGATCTGCTGCCAGCACATCAGGATCACCAGGCCGATGAAGCCATAGGGCGCGTGCAGGGATAAAAGCGGCTTTCCCAGCAGGGTCAGCAGGCAGTTTAAAAGGATATTCCAAATATAGCCCAGTACAATGCCGCCGATCAGATTCGGCATAAAAAATACTGAGCGGAACACATTGGTTCCCTTGATGCCGCGAGTCAACGCCAGGGCAATGGCAAACGCCGCCGCGTTAATACAAATGGTGGACACCACTGTAAAGAGCGCGGTAAACCAGAAGGAGTGAAGGAAATCGGCCTCCGTCAAAGCATACATATAGTTTTTCACGCCATTCCACTGGGCATTGTCCACCGTGATAAATTTGCAAAAAGACAAATACAGCCCCTGCAAAAAGGGCCAGACAAACCCGATCAGAAAAGCCGCCAGCGTCGGTACGACGAAGACCGGCCAGTATCGTTTGATTGCTTTTTCCATAAACTCCCTCCCGTGATTTCAGCAGTCTTCGCCTGAGGCGAAAAACGGACGGGGCGGGCGGAAACGCCCACCCCGTCTGAATATCTCATTGACTCCGTGCAGCTCAGCCGCCCAGCAGTGCGTACTCGCTGGCCCAGTTGTCCACGAATGCGGACACCACTCCGTCCCAGTCGCCGGTGCCGGCGGCATAGGCGGTCAGAGCGGAGGCCAGATCGTCCTTCCAGGTTTGAGAGGGCATGGTGGTGAAATCCCAGCGCACGGGAACCTTGCCCGCTGCGGTATACTCGTCATTCTGCTTCATGAAGAGGTTACTGGACTCCACAGCGCCCTTGAAGGGAATGACAAATCCCATACCGGCCCCGCCGGAAGGCATAGCGCCCTCGCCGCCGCCCATAGCCTTAGTACCGGTTTCAGAGGTGACACACCAATACAGGAAGTCCAGCGTCGCCTGGATGTTCTCCGGTGAGGCATTCGCGTTGACCGCCCAGTAGTTCTCCGTACCGGTGCAAAGACCCTGATTGGCTTCATCTCCCACACCGATGTAGATAGGGATCATAGCCAGATCGTCATCAGTGAACTTGCCCTCACCTACCAGGTTGCTGTACTCCCAGGAACCATTCTGGAAAAATACGGCCTCGCCGGCCAGGAACTCGTTGCGGCTGTCATCGCCGGTCTTGCTTGCCAGGACAGCGGGCTCACAGGTGGAGTTATTGATATACAGGTCAAAGATGGCCTTGTAGTTGTCGAGGTACGTGCCCTCGATGGCATCTGTGGAGGTAATGCCCTTGTCCTCATACTCAAAATAGATCGGCAGGTTCGCAAGGTGGGTTTGATAGCGCCAGTTGGAGGAGCCGTCCATGCCAGCGGAGGAGAAGGCGGAGAAACCCAGCTCGTCCTTTCGGGCGGTGATGTCCTCGGCCACGGCCTTCAAATCCTCAAAAGACTGGATCTCCTCCACCGTGTAGCCGGCCTCGGCCAGCAGGGTCTTGTTGACAATCAGACCATAGGACTCTACAGCCATGGCGATGGCTAACGTCGCATCGCCGTCCTTCAGTGCGTAGGCGTCGTTGGTCAGCTCGCCCAAAACGGCGGAACCGGTCAGATCATAGCAATAGTCCTTCCAGTTCAAAAGGCCGTTCTGACCGTTCACATGGAAAAGTGTGGGCGGGTTATCCTTGGCCATGTCGCTGGTAAGGTTCTGCTCATAGGTGTTGGAGGCCGCAGTGACCACAGTGACAGGGACGCCAGTCTCCTCCGTATAGAGCTTGGCCAGCTCCTGCCACTGGTCGTCGGCCTCTGGCTTGAAGTTCAGGTAGTAAACTTCGCCGGCGGCGTCGCTGCCAGAGGTGTCTTCGGTGTCTCCGCTGTTTCCGCCGCAGGCGGCCAGAGACAGCGTCATCGCCAGGGTCAGCAAGAGTGCGAACGCTTTTTTCATCTTCTTCAATCTCCTTATTTAAAATTTATTTTCACATCCTCCCGGATGCAAAAACCTGATAAGGTGCAATCGTTTCGCCTGGGCGCAGCGCAGTTTTCAGCAACACGTGCTGGTTTCTGCCCCGTCCCTCAATCATGTCCACCAGAATGCGGACAGCGCGCTCCCCCATCTCCTCCTGGGGCTGGGCCAGGGTGGTGAGCGCCGGCACGGTGTAGGCCGACATCTCAATACCGTCAATAGATACCACAGAGCAGTCCTCCGGTACACGCCGCCCCAGATCATGCAAGGCCTTCATCGCCGCAACGGCTATGGAGTCCGCGATGGCGAACACCGCCGTCACATCCCTTCTGCCGGCCAGGAGCCGCGCCGCAGTCTCATATGCCGCTGCCATGTCAAAGCTTCCCGTCTCCCCGATCAGCGACTTGTCCAAGAGCAGGCCGCTCTCCTCCAGTGCCTGCCGGTAGCCCATGTACCGCAGCTGGCTGATGGAGGAATCCTGCGTGGAATCCAGCAAAATGGCGATTCGCTGGTGTCCCTGCTCCGTCAGCAGGCGTACTGCACGACATGCCTCCCGCTGATCGTCAATCGTCACAGAGGAGTAGGCATCCTTCGCCAAGCTTCCAAAGCTGTTGGTGTAGGAACAGCAGACGAATGGCACGTCCAGAAGCGCCACCTGCTCCGGCGTGTAATCAAACCGTCCTCCCAGAAGAACCAGCCCCAGCAGACGCCGGGACCTGGCAAGCTCTGCGCCAGCACGCAGCTCGTCCCCCTCGGAGCGGATCTGGTGGAGCACTAAATTGTAGCCCGCACCGCCAATGGCTCTCTCAATTGCCTGAATCACACCTGTAAAAAATGGGTTGCCCACACCACGCACCACTAGGCCGATACCATCCGACTGTGGACGGACCAAATCTCTTGCGCTATTGTTGGGGACATAGTGGGCCTCCCGCACCGCCTCCAGAACCCTGGCCCGGCTGGCGGCGCTGACATCCGGGTGATTATTCAAGACCCTGGAGACTGTGCTGACGGAGACGCTGCATCGTTTTGCGATGTCGCGTATCGTCATGTCAAGCACCGCCTCTCTACCAAATAAAACGTTACCGGGAACGTTTCCAGTCTTTATCTTTATTTATAATAGTCTAGATAACGTGTCTTTGTCAATACATTTTTGTCGGTTTTGTCATCTGGCACAAAGTTTCTCTCTTTTCCAAAACACTCACATAAATTCTTTTTGGAATATCTCCTAAAAACAGTATGCCCCGGAAGATGCCATCTCTTCCGGGGCATACTGTTTTCACTTCCTTCAAATCGCATGTCCCTGGCTGCGGATCACTGCAGCAACCTGTTCGGCCAGTTCCTGACAGCGCTGCTCGCTCTCAGCCTCCACCATGACCCGCACCAAGGGCTCTGTGCCAGACTCCCGTACCAGTATCCGGCCGTTATCGCCCAAAGCCTGTGCCACGGATTCCACCGCAGCCTGTACAGCAGGGTCCTCCTGAGCAGTCCGCTTATCCCGAACCCGCACATTGATCAGAACCTGAGGATAGATCGTCACTGGCTCCACCAGCTTGCTCAACCGCTCCTTTTTTGCCAGCATGACCTCCATTACCTTCAAAGAGGTCAAAATTCCATCTCCGGTGCGGGCGTAGCGGGAAAAAATAATATGCCCGGACTGCTCGCCTCCAATACGGTCCCCGTGCTGCACCATGTGCTCATAGACATACTTATCCCCTACCGCGGTCTTGGCATAGCCGATTCCAACCTGGTCCAGGGCCTTGTACAGTCCAAAATTGCTCATCACCGTTGTAACCACCGTGTTATTTTTCAGCTTTTCCCGCTCTTTCATATAACAACTATAGAGATACATGATTTTATCGCCGTCTACCAGCGCTCCGGTCTCATCCACCGCCAGGCAGCGGTCCGCGTCGCCATCATAGGCGAAACCTACATCCATGCTGTTCTCCACCACAAATTTCTGTAGGCCGCCGATATGGGTAGAGCCGGCGTTATCATTGATATTCAGCCCATTGGGCCGGTTATTGATGACAGCTACTTCTGCTCCCAATGCCTCGAAAATATGGGGCGCGATGCTCCAGGCGCTGCCGTTGGCACAGTCCAAAGCCACCTTCTTTCCCTTAAAGGAGTACATCCCCAACGAGATCAGGTAACCCATGTAGCGGTTCCGCCCGGCACTGTGATCCACCACACTACCAATCTCCGCTCCCGCTGCCAGCGGCAGCTCCGGCCACCGAACACCGTCCACCTCTAGATGGCCGTCCAGATAATCTTCCACCAGGGAGATTGTCGCTTCGTCCATCTTCTCCCCTTCCCGGTTCATCAATTTGATGCCATTATCATAGAAGGGATTGTGACTGGCGGAAATCATCACGCCGCAGTCAAAACCATCCGTCCGGGCTACATAGGACACCGAGGGTGTTGTGGTCACATGCAGCAGATACACATCCGCGCCAGAGGCAGTAATTCCAGCGCTGATCGCGTACTCCAGCATGTAGCTGGAGCGGCGGGTATCCTTGCCTACTACAATGCGCGCCCGCTCATTGCGTCCATAGTACCATCCCAGAAAGCGTCCGATTTCATAGGCATGCTGGGCAGTCAGCTCCTCATTCGCCTTGCCTCGGAAACCGTCCGTTCCAAAATATCTTCCCATATTGTCACTCCATCATGTATCTTAAAATTCACACCGGCCTGCCGGTTTGTTCTATCATACTCTGTGCCATTGAAAATGTCCAGAGGATTCCGGCAATCAAATCGGAATGGGCATGGAAACCACTTGAAATCCTACTGATCCTATGTCAAAATAGAGGAACGAAGGAGGTACTGCTATGAAAATTTCCACAAAGGGCCGGTATGCCCTGCGGTTGATGACAGACTTAGCCGCTTATGACCAGGATGGATATGTCTCCTTGAAAGATGTTGCGGAGCGGCAGAAAATTTCGCCAAAATATCTGGAGCAAATCGCTGGCATGCTGGCAAAAGCCGGCCTCCTCCACAGCGGCCGCGGCGCCCAGGGCGGCTATCGCCTTGCGCGAGAGCCAAAGGCATATACGGTCGGTGAAATCCTCCGCCTGACAGAGGGAAATTTAGCACCGGTGGCTTGCTTGGCGGGCGCAGAAAATCGCTGTGAGCTCTGTGGCGAGTGCTCGACTCTGGACTTTTGGGCAGGTCTTTATGCAACGGTAAATGAATATCTGGATCGCTATACGCTGGCGGATCTACTAAAGGAGCGTCAACGTAAGCTGAAAAAAAGCAAATTGTCCTGATTTCCAAAAGCAACAGGACTTTCCAACAAAAAAGCGGCATATTCCCGCCTTTTCGAGTCAAACTATGCTCGCGATACCCAAACAGCGAACAGTTTGATGAATGAAAAGGAGAAACAGTTATGTCTAGCAAGAATAGCAATAAGATCAATGTTCCCGAGGCTCGTGCGGCTATGGATAAGTTCAAGATGGAGGCTGCTTCCGAGGTTGGCGTCAACCTGAAGGAGGGCTACAATGGCGACCTGACCTCTCGCGAGGCCGGCTCTGTCGGCGGCCAGATGGTCAAGAAGATGATCGAGTCCTACGAGAAGAGCCTGTAACTTTTCCCTGGATTGAAACGCGGACCGGCCTGATTGGGCCGGTCCGTGTTTTACCTTGGGATTCCCCTGCTGCGGTCAGCTTTTGGAATTGACATCCCAATAAAATTCCCGTACAATAAAGCCGCATACTGTTGATGGATAATGGAGAGGAGCGCACAAACTATGGATTACGCAGAAGAATCCCTGCGCCTGCACTATGCGTGGAAGGGAAAGCTGGAAATCACTCCGCGTGCGGCGGTAGACAGTAAGGATGCTTTATCTCTGGCCTATACCCCCGGTGTCGCCCAACCCTGCCTAGAAATTCAGAAGAATCCCCACAAAAGCTACGAGCTAACCCGACGCTGGAACACGGTCGCCGTGGTCACAGACGGCTCCGCTGTTCTGGGGCTGGGTGATATTGGTCCGGAGGCCGGCATGCCTGTTATGGAAGGTAAGTGCGTTCTCTTCAAGGCCTTTGGTGATGTAGACGCTATTCCCCTGTGTATCCGGAGCCACGATGTGGATGACATCGTCAACACCGTGGCACTGCTGGCTGGATCTTTTGGCGGCGTGAATCTGGAGGATATCTCCGCTCCCCGCTGTTTTGAAATTGAGCGGAAGCTGAAGGGGCGCTGCGACATCCCCATCTTCCATGATGACCAGCACGGTACTGCCATCATCACGCTGGCGGGACTCTCTAACGCTCTGAAGTTGGTTGGGAAGCGTCTGGAGGACGTGCGGATTGTCATCAACGGCGCGGGTGCGGCAGCCATTTCCATCACAAAGCTGCTGCTCTCGGCCGGAGCAGGGCATGTCACACTCTGCGACCGAAACGGGGCCATTTACGTCGGCCGGGAGGGGCTGAACTGGATCAAGGCAGAAATGGCCCAGGTCACAAATCTGGAGAGAAGGCGTGGTACCCTTGCAGATATGCTTGTAGGATCTGATATTCTGATCGGCGTGTCCGCCCCTGGCGCCGTCACCACGGAGATGGTTCGGAGCATGGCCCCCGGTGCTATCATCTTTGCTTGTGCGAACCCAACGCCTGAGATCTTCCCTGACGATGCCAAGGCTGGCGGCGCGGCGGTGGTAGCCACAGGCCGCAGCGATTATCCCAATCAGATCAACAATGTGCTGGCCTTCCCCGGTGTTTTCCGCGGTGCTCTGGACGCACGTGCCAGCGACATTAACGACACCATGAAGCTCGCTGCCGCGCGCGCTTTGTCCAGCTTGGTTGGCGAGGATCTCTCCGCCGATTATATCATCCCTGCTGCCTTTGACCCCCGGGTCAAGGATGCTGTAGCCGCTGCTGTGGAGCAGGCCGCTCAGGATTCCGGCGTCGCCCGTACTTTTTCTTGAAAGAAACAGTACGGCAAAAAGAAAGTTTGTTCGCTCTGGGAGTCTGGTAAAACATCCCAAGGGTCGCGTTAGCTATGTGGTATGGAGAATGCTGAAAGCTGAGTGTTTATGCAAGCGCTTCTCTCTGTAAAGAATTTTTCCTTAACAGGAGTTCCTCTATAAAAGAAGCGGATGTCTTTCCTTTGAAAAGGCATCCGCTTTCTTGTCTGTTATCCAAGGAGCATGCGGTCGTTGTCCAGATTCTTACCGGCCTCCGCCTTGAAGCGGAGGAGCAGGTCCGCCACCGTGAGGCCCTTGCGTTCCTCGCCGGACACGTCAAAGAGAATCCGACCTTGATTCATCATCAGCGTCCGGTTTCCCAGGGCCAGAGCCGACTCCATGTTGTGTGTCACCATCAGGCAGGTAAGGTTCTCCTCCTCTACAATCCGGCGGGTGATGTTCAGCACCTTTTCCGCCGCTCCAGGGTCCAGCGCCGCCGTGTGTTCATCCAGAAGCAGCAGCTTCGGCGGATTCATCGTGGCCATCATCAACGTCAGCGCCTGACGCTGGCCGCCGGAGAGCAGACCCACCGGCTGCTTCATCCGGTCCTCCAGTCCCATGTCCAGCAGAGCCAGCCGATCCCGGAAGCGCTGACGGTCCTTTTTGGTCATGTGTGAGAACCAGCCACCGCTGCCGGCCGCCAGGGCCAGATTTTCCTCAATCGTCATTCCGGGCGCACTGCCCCGCATGGGGTCCTGGAACAACCGACCGATCTTCCTGGCCCGCTGATACTCCGGCTGGAAGGTGATATCCTGCCCTGCCAGCTCAATAGAACCTGCGTCTGTGAAGAAGCTGCCAGAGATCGCGTTGAAGAGTGTAGACTTCCCAGCCCCGTTGGAGCCAATGATGGTCGCAAAGTCCCCAGCTTTTAACTCCAAGGACAAATCCACCAGCGCCTTTTTCTCATTGACGGTCCCGGGGTTAAAGGTTTTATAAATATGCGCAATCCGCAGCATGACTTACTGCCCCTCCTTTTTTGCCTGATGATGGGCCAGTCTGCGGCGCACAACAGGCCACTGTCCCCGCAGATAGGGTCCGGAAATCGCAAGAATGATGATTAGAGAGGAAACCAGCTTCAGCATGTAGGCGGGCATATCAAACCGCAGTGCCACGGTATAGACCAGCCGGAAGATGAAGGAGCCAAACACCATGCCCACAGCCCGCAGCAGGATGCCGCCCCGCCCTAAAAAGGTTCCCCCGATCAGAAGCGACGCCAGGGCAATTGTGACCATGCCGCTGCCGATGTCGATATTCACAGACTTTTGCATCTGTCCCAGAAGACAGCCGGAGAGACCGGTAAAGGCGTTGGCAACGCACAGGCCAACGGTTGTAGTAAACACCGGATTGATGGAAGAAGATCGTACCATGTCCGGATTGTTGCCGGTAGCCCGAATAGCCAGTCCCAGTCTGGTATTTAAAAATGCCGCCAGAAAAAGGATCACCAGGATGACAGCCACCGCCGCCACCACCAGGGACTGTTGACCCTCCAAGGGGGTGTTCTCCAAAAGCGCCTTGGTCTTGGTAAAGACTGTGTCTGTCTTATTTAAGTTCAGCAGGGATTTTCCGCTCATCACCCAAATGTTGATGGA
Source organism: Pusillibacter faecalis (assembly GCF_018408705.1). Classification (GTDB taxonomy): domain Bacteria; phylum Bacillota; class Clostridia; order Oscillospirales; family Oscillospiraceae; genus Oscillibacter; species Oscillibacter faecalis. The sequence goes on along the minus strand of NZ_AP023421.1, from coordinate 107,888 downwards.
GTAAAGCCCTGTGTTTACAATAATACCAGCTAACAGGCTGTTCACGCCCATTCGAGTTTGCAGCAGTGCGGTGACATAGCCGGAGCACACCCCAGCCGCCATCGCCGCCGGCAACGCCAGATAGGGGTGGCCGGAAATCGCCACCACCGCTCCCACGGCGGCTCCCAGCGTAAAGCATCCGTCTGTAGAGAGGTCGCAGACATTGAGCATCGAATAGCTCAAAAACAGCGCCAACACCGTCAACGAGCAGATCAGCCCCAGTTCCAGGGCAGTCTGTATCAGAGAAAAGTCCATGTGGTTGCCTCCTCTTCTTCCCACTCAGCGAAAAGCAGGGGGAAATTCTCCCCTGCTTTTCCTCAAACGCTTACTGCGCCAGGTCCTCAAAGCTCTCCGCGGTGGTGATGGGCGCAACCTTGGTGCAAAGCGGTGTGAACAGCTCCGCCATTTCGTCATAATCCATGCCCAGTGCCGCGCAGGTCTCCGTGTTGATCGTGGCGGTACCATTGTCAAAGGTCATCACCGGCGTGGAGGCGGGATCAGCACCGTTCAGCAGGATATCCGCCACCATATTGGCAGTCTCCACGCCCAGGTTGGCATAGTCCACGCCATAGCCCAGGAAGGCGCCGTTCAGAGCAAAGGAATCTGCTCCCGTGTAATGGGGAATCCCGGCCTCAATAAAGGTCTCATAAATGGCCAGTTCGGCCGTCATGATGGTATTATCCGTGGGGGTAAACACTGCATCCACCCCGTCCGTCACCAGGGCCTCGGCAGCCAGCATCACCTCATCAGTGGTGGTGCCAGTACGCTCCACATAACGGATGCCGTTGGCGTCCAGAAATTCCTTGGCGTGGGCGATGGGGGTGGCGGCGGAGTCCTGGCCCTGATCATAGAGCAGGCCCACTGTCTGCACATCGGGGTCCGCAGCCAGAATCAGGCTCATCACTGCGTTGGTGTCCAGATAGTCGGAGGTGCCGGTCAGATTGGCGCCGGGGGCCTCCAGGCTGGCCACCAGTCCGGTGCTGACGGGATCGGAGACGGCAGAAAATACCACAGGAATCGGATCGTCCTCCGTAGCGGCCTGCATCGCCATCGCTACAGGAGTGGCCACACCCACCATCAAATCCACATCATCGGCAATAAAGTTCGCAATGATCTGGTTGAGTACGTTGGCATCGGCATTGCAGATATCATAAGAGATCTCAAATGTAACATCATGCTCTTTCCCCAGTGCCTCCAGCTGCGTTTGAAGGTTTTCCACAATCTGGTTTAAAGAGGCGTCATCCACATAGTTGCAGATACCCACCTTGTAGGTAGCAGAGGTGTCCCCAGTATTTTCAGAGGTGTTAGAATCCCCGCCGCAGGCGGTCAGGAGCATGGCAACAGCCAACAGCATTGCAAAATACTTTTTCATAACAGTATGTCCTTTCTTCATGAAAATGATAAATCTGAATCGTTTGGATAAAGTGCTTCGGCTCATGGGCGCCATCGTTTGAACTTGAGAAACATGAAATCCCTCCTGAACATAAAAAAACTGTCCCAGCTTATCAAAAAGCTGGGACAGGAAAAAACTCCTGCGGTGCCACCCGGCTTGACGTGTCCAAAACACGTCCACTCTGCGCATACCAACATATGCCGGCCTTTTTTCACGGAGGGTCCAACTCCGTCGCACATACTCCCGATCCACCGCGGACCGGTTTCTGATTGCCCTCGGAAGTCCATTCAGCTTCATGCTTTTCGCCGCGTTCCCAGCATCGGCGGCTCTCTGGTGAAAAGGAGACGAAGCTTACTCACTCTTCCTCAACGGTTTGGTGTATTATAGCATCGCCAAACCGGTTTTGTCAAGCGGGCCTCACATTTTTTTTCGGCGGTCTCTCTCAGGGAGCTCAACCAGTCAGCAGGAAAAGGTCTCCTTCACCATAGTGCCAATGCTGTCAATGACCCGCTGTGCCCGATCAAATTCCTCCCATAACAACAAAAAGCCGTGCATCATTCCGGGAACGCGGAAGAGCGTCACATCATTGCCCGCCTCCAGCAGCCGCTTTGCAAACGCTTCCCCGTCATCTCGCAGCGGGTCATATTCTGCTGTGATCACATAGCTTTTGGGAAGACCAGATAGATTCTTTGCCCTTCCTGGATTGAGATAGGGGTCCTCCGGCTCCGCCTTCCCCTGGGTATAGAGCTGAAAAGCCATGGACATAAACGCCTTGGAGAGCACATAGCCTCCCCCGGAAAATGCCTGCATGGACTCAGACTTCTCATCGGAGAGACATCCGCCGGACCCGTAGCAGAGAATTTGCAGCTTGACGTCCGGCCCATGCCGGTCCCTGGCTAAAAGACTGACCACCGCGCTGATATTTGCCCCCGCGCTGTCACCGGCCAGGGCGATCCTCGTCCGGTCCATTCTCCAACGTGCGGCATTGTCGTGGACCCACTGCAGCGCCGTATATCCGTCCTCCATACAGGCCGGATAGGGATGCTCAGGCGCCAGACGGTACCCAACATTCACCACCACGCAGCCGCACACCTTGCAAAGCTGTCGGCAGAGGGAGTCGTGGCTTGCGATGTTATGCATGATAAAGCCGCCGCCGTGGAAATAGATGAGTGCTGGATATCCATCCTCTTCCCCGGGCGTATAAATTCGCACGGGAACTCCCCCGCACGGACCGGGAATCACCGTGTCCTGTACGTCAAATACCTGCGGAGACCGGCTCTTGTCATTGTAGATACGATCTGCATTCGCGCGGATTTCCTCAATACTGATTGGCTGCGTGATATCCCCTGTTGCCCTTTGTGCGGCATAATGGGCGGCAACCTGCGGATCAAGCGGCATCCTCATCAACTCCTGTCGTATGTTCACAATCAGCATAGCAAATCAGGCGGAGCTTATGCAATAGGCGAAAAGCTATGCGGCTATTACTTTTTTGTTATATAGATTCTTACAGGATTTGAAAAAAGTCTGGAAGAGGTATATACTAAAGTATCTGTTCTGTACAAACTGCCGTTTGTCGATCAGCCATCAGGAATATGAAAACGGGTTTGCAAGGAGGCTGCACATGGGATTGGAAAAGCTGGAATATCTGTTGACCGTGGAGGAAACCGGAAGTATTTCCAAGGCTGCGGAGATTTTGTACATGTCCCAGCCCTCCTTGAGCAAAAGCATTGCCTCTGTGGAAAGCTCCATCGGCTGCAAAATCTTTCAGCGCACATCCACTGGCTTAAAGCCCACCGTAGAAGGGAAACGATACCTGCTCTATGCCCGCCAAGCAATTGAGCTGCAAAGGGAGATGTTGGCGGATTTGAAACGCTGCTGCGGCGATGGGCTGCCCCGGAAGCGGTTTATGCTTGGCCTGACACCTATGCGGAGCACGGCGACTCTTTCCAAAACATTATTTAATTTTTCCAATTCCGGAATTCAGGTTGAACTACGCTCAACCATTGCCTCGGATGACGAGTTGATCAAAAAGCTCTTGTCCGGAGAAGTAGACGTCGCTGTGGTCACATTGACTCCCGACGCCAGATTGGACCCAGCTTTGACCCGGCACCACCTGTGCAGCGAGCGGCTTTTACTGGCTGTCTCGGCTCAAAATCCAGTCTTGCGGAAAGCAAGATTTGATTTGAAAGACGATTTTCCCTATCTGAGTCCGCAGGATTTGAGAAGCCAGCATTTTATTCTCAGTACAGAGGGCACCAGGCTCTACGAGATGGCGAACAGTTTCTTTCAGGCAGAGGGTCTTTATCCGCAGCGCACTATGATCTATGAGGATAATATTGACATTGCAAGGGCTTTGGTTGCCAAGGGGCTGGGCATTTGCTTTATCAACGAACGGCTGGCCAAAGCTGACCCCAGGGAGGACACCTGTTACTGCCGGACAGAGGGGACTCTTCCCATCCGGCATGTCTATGCTCTTTGGCGAAAATCTGATGCTCAAAGGCCAGATATGTCCATCCTTTTTAAGCTTTTTTGCGAGGAATGGCGAGAGGTTCAGTGGCATATGGATGAATCCTACTCCTAACTCCATTTTCTTGAATTCAGGCCGCAGGACAACTCCTGCGGCCCTGTTTTATACGGCCATGCTGAAATGGACTCGTTCCGTCAGAGGCAGTACGGCGCTGGATTCCATCGCGCGGGCAAAGCCCCCAGATACGCGAGGCTCCGTACTCCACTGACTTTCCCTGTTGTTATGGAAGCTCCAGGGTGTATGAGGCCTTATGCTGCAAAGTGAATGAAGCTATAACTTTTATCTTATGGAAAAGCGAAAAGACCGCCGCTATAATGATAGGTAGGAGGGGTCGGTCTGTGCATGCAGCCAGAGCTTTTCCGTATAGAAAGAAGGGAGAATTTATAAATGGGAGTTATGACAGCAGTTGGATGGATTGGCGCATTTTTCTTGTTGGCAGTTATCATACGTGCAAAGATCAAACCCATCGGCAACATGTTGGTGCCCGCGTGTCTGATCGGCGGAGTCATTGGCTGTGTCATCATCAATACCGTAGGGCTTCCCTGGACCACCACGGCCGACTACTCACTGATTTCCGGGCAGATGTATAACTTTATGTTCATCAACCTCGGCATCACTGTGGCAGCTAAGGCCGAAGAAAAAAAGAGGGACAAACGCAGCTTCAGCATCCGGGAACTCCGCCGCAAAATGGGGGACAGCCAGCTCTCCGGCATCTTCGGCATGGGATCTTACTGGGCGTTGGCCTATGCTTTCCAGGCGCTGATCGGCTTTGGTATCTTATATCTCATCGGCGGCATCTGGGATATGGACCCAGTATATGGCCTGACGATATCCTTCGCCTTCGCACAAGGCCCTGGGCAGGCGGTCACATTTGGTTCCGGGATGGAGGCCGCCGGATGGACCGGTGCCATTCAGGTTGGCATCATGTTCTCCGCCATCGGTTTTATCGTGGCTTTTTTGTTAGGCGTTCCCTTTGCCAAGAAGGGCATCAAACAGGGAATCGCCTGCTCCAAGGCAGAAATGAGCGAGGAGCTGCGGGTGGGCTTCTTTCCCCCGGAAAAGCAGGAAACCTACGGAAAAATTACTACCTATGGCGGAAATCTGGACACAATGACCTTTCATCTGGCCCTGACTGGTCTTTGCTGGATCTGCGGCAAGGTACTGTGTATCTCCCTAGACAAGATTCAAATCGGCTCCGGGATGACCCTTGGTTCAACCATTTTCTTTTTCTGGGGTATGGTCGCCGCGTATATCATCCGCTTTTTGATGGGTAAGCTGGGACTTCACAAGTATCTGGACCGTGGCACTCAAACCCGCATCACCAACGCCTGCACAGACTTGATGGTTATGGCCACGTTCCTGGCAATTGACCTGCAGTTCCTTGCCAAATGGCTGGTTCCTATTGCCATCATTTCCATAGCAACCACATGGATCACCTGGGTGACCATCCGGTATTTCGGTGCCCGCTTTGGCGGCCGCAACGACTTTGAGCGCACCCTGGCCGAGTGGGGAACGGCCACCGGAACCAATGCCACCGGCCTTGCCCTGACCCGGATTGTGGACCCCAACAACGATACCACCACCGCCGCAGAGCTTGGCCCCTCTAACGCAGTGAACCTTCCGGCATCCCTGTATGTCATGCCCGCCATCCTTGCATATTCTGCCGGGACGATGGGATTAAAGCTATTCCTCATCACAATGATTCTGGTGATCGTCATCTATTTGGTCTTTATGCGGGTTGTTGGCGTCTGGGGAAAGAAGACCTTTGATATCAACAAGGGTGAAAAATATCAGGACGGAAAATGTTATCAGCGCATGGGAGAACCCGTTGACGAATAAGGCCCGCTGCCCTCTTCACTGCCCGCCGCAAAAGCGGCGGGCAGCATTTTTGTGGAAAATCCTTCAGGCGCGCCCCGCAGCCATGCCAGCACGGCAGCGCTGTGTCAGCCTTTCGAAGCTGTCACCGCATACTCAAAGCCGGCGTGGTGATCCGTATGATCCAATACCAGCTCTTTCCCTATCCAAAACCGGACCCGCAGCACTGTGCCGAGACTCTCATGAATGGTCCGGCTCATTTCTCCCTGGACCGGTGCCCGCAGAGGATGCCCCTTCCCTTCCAGCACGTCCACCGCCAAACGGTACCTTCCCTGCCGGAGCATGGCACCGGAGGAGGACCACCGCTCAATCCGAACCCCCCGGTACGTGGCCAGCCGGTATTCCCTGCCGTCATGGCAAAGAACGCAGATACAGCCGGTAAATCCTCCGATTCCCATCGGGATCGCAGCCACCGCCAGCATCAAACTGGTACCACCGTCCTGCCAAATACTCTGGGCCCACAGGTATGTGCTTGGAAAGGAACGTCCCCGGTCGGTCTCTATATATCCGGTTCCCTGGGAAAAGTCCAGCATCTCGCCGTTCAGCACCAGGGTCCCGTGCAGAGAATGCCCCATGCTGATTACGCCGTGGGCACACTCCATTCCCCCAAGAAGACGGAATGGGCCCATGATGTCTGACCGAAGAGGCGTGAAACGGCCATAGGACAAGCTGCCGGTGAGGGTAAGCTCCTGCTGCCGGATCTGAAGACGCACTCCCTCGCTGTCAAACAGGTTCTCCCCCAGTTGAATCCGGAACCGCCGTTCCTCTGCCAAAAGCTCCGGATATTCCAGCCACCAGCACGCATTCTCTGTGATGACCTGCAAAGATGCGGTACGCCTTCCCTCTGCGTCTATGTGCAGGGCCGGAATCAGACTCAGCGCACGGCCGCTCTGGGTCTGGTGCTTCAAATACCACCCTTCAAAATAGCTTCTACGCCGGGTGGCCCCGTGGTAATAGGTTGCCATTTTCAAATCACCTCACCTCCAGCTTTCCACATAGATCGCCTCTTCAAACCGTCCGGAGAAAGGTCAATCTGAAAAAAGGAACCGCGCGCCGACTAAAAGGAGATGGTCAGCACGCGGTTTCAGAGCTTGTAAAGAGCTTTACAAAATTTCAGTTGGATTCCAGAACCCGCAGAGCCATCTCTGCCGTGAAAGCGCTGCGGAACGCTAAGTGGCTCAGGTTGATATACTCTCCAAGCTGATGGACGTGGCCGCCCGTTGTCCCCATACCGTCCAGCGTGGGGCAACCAGTGGAGGCGGTAAAGTTTCCGTCGCTTCCGCCCCGCACAACGCTTGGATGCATCTCGATCCCCAGCTCTCCGCCCACCTCTTTTGCCAGGACCTGCAGCGCTCGGTTTCCAGGCAGGTCCTTGTCAAAGGGCGGTTTCTCAATCCCTCCCTCCGTGGTGATGTGGACCTTGGGATTAAATGCATCCAGATTTTGGAACAGCTGATCGTACCGCTCCGCCATGGCCGCATTGGAATATCGGGCGTCAATTGTCAAAGTGCCATCGCCGGGGACCGTGGGCCATCCGGCGTTTCCGGATTGGAGGCATGTACAGCCTATGGTCAGAGTCTCCGGCTCGCTGGTCTGCGGATTCATCTTGTCAAAATAGGTCATGTTCTCCAGTCGAACCGCCTGTCTGGCAAGCTCAATGAGCCCGCTCTCCGCCAGAGTCGGGTTCAGTCCGGAGTGGTAGGGTGTACCGTGGGCCCGGAAGGTATAGTTCCCCCTGCCAAAACGTCCGCATTTCAGGCCGCCGATATAGTCCCCTTCCACGCCCACGCTGCTCTCCATAATGAAGGCCGCCTTGCTTCTGGCCGCCAAAGCCTGATAGAGCGCGCTGGAGCCATAACTTCCAGCTTCCTCGTCTGAGGTAAGCAGGAATGCGAGCCGCGCTCCCTCCGGCATCAGGCCCAGGTCCTGGAAAGCTTTTGCAATCAAATACACCTGCACATCGCCGCTCTTCATGTCCAGAATCCCGGGGCCGATGGCGTGATCTCCCTCAATGTTCCAGAGGCTGTCTCCAAAGACGCCCTTCTCATGGACCGTATCGTAATGTCCGCCAAAGAGCAGCTGTCGGGAAGCCCCGCCGACAGACGGTTCCCACTGCGGCACAGGAAACCGTCCACGTGTCTTAAGCCATTGAGCAAGCTCCTCTGCGGCACGGCCCGCGCCCGCGCCGTACTCCACCAGCAGGTGATCTGCGAACCGGGGGTCCAAGCTCTTTACCGTGGTCACATGGAACCCAATCTCCCGAAAAAGTCCGGCAAAGTAGTCCCTGCAGGCAATCAGGTCATTTGGGTCTCCCTCCGTGGGACTCTCCCGCCGCACGGCCCCTTCCAGAACCTCCAAAAATTCCTGTTGATGGTCCTGCATATATTGAAATAGTCGTTTTGAGCGTTTCATACGCAACACCTTTCTCTTTACCAGCCCACCATCTGCGCTCCGATTACAATGACCAATGCAACAGCCACCGTAACCAAAAAGTAGGGCATAATCCGTTTGACGTATTTTCCATATGGCACCTTGGCAATCCCCAAGCACGCCATCATGGCTCCGGCTGTCGGCACAATGATATTGGAGAGTCCATCCCCCAGCTTAAAAGCCTCAACCGCTACTTGCCGGGTAATTCCCGTCAGATCGGAGATCGGTACCATGATCGGCATCACTGCCACCGCCTGTCCGGAACCGGAGGAAATCAGCAAGTTGAAGCAGAGATTAAAGAGGAACATAATCCCGGCTCCCATGATACTGCCAACAGCGGCAATCGGCATGGTCAGGTAATATACAACCGAGTCGATAATGCCGCCGTCGGTCATCACCACGGAAATCGCCTTTGCCATTCCCACAATCAAAGCGCCGCTTGCAATGCCGGCCAATCCTTTTGCAAAAGACTTCGCGGTTCCGTTGATCCCCAACCCGCCAAGGATTCCCCCGAATACCGCCATAAAGAAGAAAATTGTGGTCAGCTCCGTGGTGGACATGTTTTGGACTGTGGCACCATAGATCAGCCAGGCAAAGCCCGCGATAAGGACCAGCCCTGCCAAAACCTGGTGTACCGTCAGCCGACTCCCCTCTAAAACAGAGTCGTCCGGTTGCTCTTCCGTATCGTCAAAGGGTGCGATAGAGCGGGAGGGGTCCTTCCGAATCGCACGCATATACCGCACGATGAATACACAGTATATGGCAAAGAAAATCACGTGTTCTGCAACTCGAAGCCCCATTCCGGAGAACTGGTCCACTTCTGCAATTTCCTGTGCAATACTGGTGGTGAAAATGCTGACTTCTCCTGCGGAAAAACCTGCATTGACCGCCAAATAGGATAGGGCAAATGCCAGGAAGCGATCATACCCAAGCTTCCTGGAAAATGCAAGGGCAATGGGAACAATTGCAATATTTGCCGTTGAAAAGGTGCCTGTACAGCCCATGATTGAGAGGATCAGAGAGACCAAAATGACAATGCCCTCCTCTTTCCCGCGGAGTTTCCCCATGGAGTTGGTCAACACCTTGTCAATCACACCGGTATCTTCAATCACCTTGATGGCGCCTCCCACCATGAAAACCAGGAAAATAATTGAGGCAGACTGGCTCCAGCCCTTGGCCACACTGTTGAAGAGATCAAAAATCCCGATTGGGTCTCTCTCTTCCAGCTGGTAAGAGCCTGCTACCACAATGGTTTGTCCATCTACGTTTTCCCTTTCATAGGAACCCGCGGGAATCACATAGGTCAAAAGCGCCACAACAATACACATAGCAAACAAGAGTACATAGACATGAACAATCTCTCTTTTTTTCTTTTCAGAGGTCAGGGTCTGTCCGTTTTTCATTTTCCACCACACCTTTCTACACACAACTTTCGAGTAAACAGCATCTTACAGAACTCTTAGCATGCGGTCTCTCAGCAAATGGACGTGCCATCTGCCATGCAAAAGGATTGCATTGAAAAAGGAAGTCTCTATTGTTTTAAGTGTATCAGCAAATCCATTGTGCCGGTTGCTTTACCTCCCTTCATGAAGCCATCGTCTGAGGCTTCAGCTTCTTCCCAACTCCCGCACCTTGGCGGCGATGGCGTCGCCCATGTCCGAGGTAGTCGAGGTTCCGCCCATATCCTTGGTGCGGACGCGCCCTTCTCGCAGGACTTCTGTCACGGCGCGTTCCACCAACTCCCCCAGCGCCTGCTCGCCGATGTTCTCCAGCAACATCCCGCCGGAGAGAATGGTAGCCACCGGGTTAATCACGTTCAATCCCTTGTATTTAGGAGCGGAGCCATGAATCGGCTCAAACATAGACACGCCCTTGGGATTGATATTTCCTCCTGCCGCAAAGCCCAAGCCACCGGTAATCTCTGCCCCCAAGTCCGTAATCACATCCCCGAAGAGGTTTGGCATCACCACCACGCCGTAATTCTCCGGATTCTTCACAAACCACATGGCAGTAGCGTCAGCAAAGCTGTTCTCTGTTTCAATCTCTGGATAATCCCTAGCTACCTCGGCAAAGACTTCCCTCCACAGGCCATAAACATGGGGCAACACATTCACCTTGTCTACGGCCGTGACCTTTTTCTTTCCCTTCGCCCTGGCCAGCTCAAAGGAGTACCTCATGGCCCGCTCAGCACCCTGCCGGGTGATCACCCCCATAGCCACCGCATAATCATCCGACGCGTCCATCCGGCTGTCCAGTGTCATGTTGATCTGATAGGGTACCCGCTTCATAGACATTTCGCAATGATGAGTCTGGTCCCTCTGGCCATTGCTGCGGAAGATTGCACCCATGCCGTTATAAAAGTCCTCCGCGTTTTCCCGGATCACATAGAAGTCGATGGGAGCTTCCGTTTTCAACGGCGTCCAGACATTGGGGTAGAGCTTGATGGGACGCAGGTTGATGTACTGGTCCAGGTCAAAGCGAATTTTTAGGATCAGACCGACTTCCAAAATGCCGGGAGCCACCTGCGGGTCTCCGGCCGCTCCAAAGTAAATAGCGTTGCTGTCCCGAAATTCGCGGATAGCGGCATCCGGAAGAATCTCCCCTGTTTTTAGATAGTGCTCCGCGCCGTAGGGATAGTAGTTCAGCCCCAGAGAGATACCCCCGATCTCAGCTGCGGCCCGTAAAACCTTCACACCCTCTCGGATGATCTCGGGACCAATCCCGTCTCCCTCCAAGACTGCAATTTGATACTGCTTCATAGGAATCCGCCTCTTTCCTTTTAAATTTCACTTTGGCTTCATTATTTAAAATATATATAAATATTATCACACGAATTAAAAATGTCAACAAAATTTTTATTTTAATTACATTTTTTATAAATATTATAAAAATAGAGGACTGCTTTTGTGCAGTCCTCTATGGATATCAGCCTGATTTCTCAGTGAACTGGCGGCGTCAGACATATGAGCGCCGTGGCAACACCATTGCTGGGGTTATAGACCTTATGGGGAATCCCCCGCCGGATATAAACGCTGTCTCCCTCGTAGAGATGATATTCCTCGTGCAGACAGTCCACTGTAATGACGCCGGTAAGCACCGTGATACACTCCTCGGCCACGTCATGCCGGACATAGTCCTCCCGGCTCCAACATTTTGCATTGAGGTGGAACAAAATCATCTCCAGCATAGGCGGTTCCGCCTCCAGCATGGTGACAGGGGAAAGGTATTCATAAACAATTTCGCTCCCGGGAATCGCCAGTTTCCTCCTCTGATCTGCCCGGATGACCTGTGTCTGCGGAATGTCATCATCCAAGAAAAAATACAGAGGCAGCTGCAAAGCGGCCGACAGCTTCCGCAGTGAAGATAGCGACGGCTCAGTCAGGTTCCGCTCTGCCTGAGAAATGTAGCTGGCGGTCAGGCCGCTCATCTCAGCCAGCTGGTTTAAGGTGATCCGCTTGCGTTTTCTAGCCTCTCGTATTTTATCTCCCAGCATAAGTTCCCTCCCTTATCCGATCTTCAAAATTCTCCTGTACTATCGCAGCCCGCAGCATGAAATACTTATAAAAAATTTGATATTATCATAACATATCTTTTATAGGAATGCAATCTTTATCCGCTCGAAATTCCCGGTATTCCCAGACTTTTCATAGAAACCTGTGTCAATTTTGTTAAAATCCTGTATCGGAGCGCCAGCAGACTGCGGCCAGTGGCGCCTGATCTTCTTTTTTTCTGTGTCCGCCGTACAAAAAAATCTTCCTGATACACTGTATTTTCAGCAAAGACGCTTGATCTCTCATGCTTTTTTCCTGGCGTCATTATTCACAAATCGAATTCACGTTTTACGTAATTTTACAGCATAGCCCATCAAAAATGTACGTAAGAGTAACTTCACTATTGAAGATTCCTCCAAAGTGGCGTATTTTAAGAAGAGTACAAATACCAGGCGCCGCTGCGTCGCAAGCAAGAACAGGAGGTCAATGCCTATGAGTCAATTATTCAAAAAAGTCCTGGTGGCCAACCGCGGCGAAATCGCCATGCGTGTGTTCCGGGCCTGCCATGATCTGGACATTCAAACGGTTGCAATTTACTCCAAAGAGGATACATACAGCGTCTTCCGTACCGCTGCCGATGAGTCCTATCTGATCGGTGAGAATCTCAGCCCCTTGGGCGCTTATCTGGATATTCCCCGCATCATTGAAATCGCTAAGAGGCATGGTGCCGATGCTATCCACCCCGGCTATGGCTTTTTAAGTGAGAACGGTGATTTTGCCCGGGCTTGCGAGGAATCTGGCATCAAATTTATCGGTCCTTCCGCCAAAGTTCTGGACCTGATGGGCGACAAGCTCTCTGCCAAGCAGATCGCCATTGAGTGCGGTGTGCCCACCACCCCGGGCACGGCTGAGCCGCTGAAAAGCCGTGAGGAGGCACAAAAATTAGCTCAGGAGTTTGGCTTCCCCGTTATTTTAAAGGCAGCGGCGGGCGGCGGCGGCCGCGGTATGCGCCGGTGTGACACTGTAGAGGAGGTCGGCACCAACTTTGACCTGGTGAAGACTGAGGCGAAGAAGGCCTTCGGCAACAGCGACATTTTCATGGAAAAATTTCTGGTGGAGCCCAAGCACATTGAGGTGCAGGTTCTAGGCGACGAGCATGGCAATATCGTCCACCTTTATGAGCGGGACTGCTCTCTCCAGCGGCGCTACCAGAAGGTTGTGGAGTTCACCCCTGCCTTTTCCGTCGCGCCGGAGGTGCGACAGGCTCTGTACGACGATGCGGTGAAGATCGCCCGTCATGTAGGCTATACCAATGCCGGCACTCTGGAGTTCCTGGTGGACCGGGACGGCAGTCACTATTTCATTGAAATGAATCCCCGTATTCAGGTGGAGCATACTGTCACTGAGATGGTCACAGGTGTGGACCTGGTGCAGGCTCAAATTCTGGTGGCGGAGGGCTATCCCCTCAGTGCCCCGGATATCGGCATTCCCAACCAGGAGTCCATCCGGCAAAACGGCTATGCCATCCAGTGCCGTGTCACCACCGAGGACCCCGCCAACAACTTTGCTCCCGACACCGGAAAGATCACCTCTTACCGCTCCCCCGGCGGCTTCGGCATTCGGTTGGACGGCGGCAATGCCTACACCGGTGCGGAGATTTCTCCGTATTACGATTCCCTGCTGGTGAAGATCACCACTTGGGGCAATTCTTTTGAGGGCGCTTGCCGCAAGGCGGACCGGGCCATCAACGAAGTCCATGTGCGGGGCGTCAAAACGAACATTGCTTTCATTGCCAACATCCTGCAAAACCCCACCTTCCGGGCCGGCAAGTGCCACACAAAGTTCATCGACGAGACCCCCGAGCTCTTCCAGCTCACGGAGAGCCAGGACCGGGCCACCAAGATGCTCAAATACATTGCAAACATTGTAGTCAAGGAGCGGGATGGCCATAAGTTCTACGAGACGCCTCGTTTCCCGCCCGTCACCGGCAAGCGGCCCGCAGGCCTCAAGCCTCTGCTGGACCGAGAGGGCCCTGAGGCCGTGGCCAAATGGGTCCTGGACCAAAAGAAGCTGCTGATCACCGACACCACCTGCCGCGATGCCCACCAGTCGTTGCTGGCCACCCGGGTCCGTACCCGGGACATCGTCAAGGGTATGGAGGGAACCAGCGAAATCCTGGGCAATGCTTTCTCCCTGGAGTGTTGGGGCGGCGCCACCTTTGACGTAGCCTATCGCTTCCTGCACGAGTCCCCCTGGGAGCGGCTGGACCTGATCCGGGAAAAGGCACCTAATCTGCTGCTGCAAATGCTGCTGCGGGGCGCCAACGCCGTGGGCTACACCAACTATCCGGACAACGTGATCCGGGAGTTCATTAAGGAGGCCGCACGCTCCGGCGTGGACGTGTTCCGTATATTCGACTCCCTGAACTGGATTCCCGGCATGGAGGTCGCCATGGACGAGGTGTGCAACCAAGGCAAGATCTGCCAGGCCACCATCTGCTATACCGGCGATATTCTGGACCCCGCCCGGGATAAGTACTCCCTGAAATACTATGTCAACATGGCCAAGGAGTTGGAGCGCCGCGGCGCCCACATGTTGGCCATCAAGGACATGTCCGGCCTTTTAAAGCCCTATGCAGGCAAGAAGCTGGTCTCCGCCCTCAAGCAGGAGATCGGGATTCCCATTCAGCTCCACACCCACGATACCTCCGGCAACCAGGTGGCAACGCTTTTGATGGCGGCCGAGGCCGGCGTGGATGTGGTAGACTGTGCGATCTCCTCCATGGCCTCCTTGACCAGCCAGCCGTCTTTGAACGCAGTTGTGGCCGCTTTGGAAGGCACGGAGCGGGACACCGGTCTGGACCTGGGCCAGCTCCAGCATCTCACCGATTACTGGGAAGATGTGCGCAAGCGCTATGAGTCCTTTGAGGCCGGCATCAAATGCCCTGCCACGGATATCTATCGCTATGAGATTCCTGGCGGCCAGTACACCAACCTCAAACCCCAGGTGGAATCTCTGGGTTTGGGCGACCGCTTCTTGGAGGTCAAGGAGAACTACCGTGTGGTCAACCAGATGCTGGGAGACATTGTGAAGGTCACACCCTCCTCCAAGATGGTGGGCGATATGGCCATCTTTATGACCCAGAACAATCTGACGCCGGAGAACATTGTGGAGCGCGGTGATGCTCTGGCCTTCCCCGACTCCGCCGTGAGCTACTTCTCCGGCATGATGGGGCAGCCTGAGGGTGGTTTCCCGGAGGATTTGCAGAGAGTCGTGCTCAAGGGCAAGGAGGCTATCACCTGCCGTCCTGGCGAGCTGCTCAAGCCTGTCGACTTCGACGCCGTCCGGGAGGAGCTGAAAGCCTATGATCCAGATCCCTCCTGGCGCTCTGTGATCAGCTACTGCCTCTACCCCAAGGTGATCAAAGATTACATCCAAAAGCGCAAGGAATACGGCTATATCATGCGCCTGGGCAGCCATGTATTTTTCCATGGACTCGCTGTGGGTGAGACCAACAAGGTCAATATTGCGGACGGCAAGACGCTAGTGATCAAATACCTGGGTCTTGGAGACGTAAACGAAGAGGGTATGCGCACCGTCAGCTTTGAGCTCAATGGCGTCCGGCGGGATGTGCAGGTACCCGACGAGGAGGCTCAGAAAAACATCGTCAAGGTTCCCATGGTGGACCCGGAGGACAAGAGCCAGGTGGGCGCCTCCATCCCCGGCGCGGTCAGCAAGATCTCTGTCAAGGTGGGCGATACGGTGGAAGTCAACCAGACCCTGGCCACCATCGAGGCCATGAAGATGGAGACCGCCATCCCTGCCCGGATGTCCGGCGTGATCGAGCGGATTGAGGTCTCCGAGGGAGACAGCGTCAAGGGCGGCCAGCTCCTGATGACAATTCGATAAGCCAAAAGAACCGGAACATCTGCAGAGATGTTCCGGTTCTTCCTTTCGGGATACCGCCGCAACTCGAGGTGTATCTCTCCCGTTTTAGAAATGCGAATATCCGGAGCTTTTAACAGCTCCGGATATTCTTATGAAGAGGGGGACTTATTGATATGCGGCGCTGGGATTTTGCACACACAGCTTTCCGCCATGAACCTCCACACAGCAGCCGCTGACATAGCCGGCCTGTTCTGACGCCAGAAACGCCACCACGGACGCCACCTCCGCCGGACTGCCGAAGCGGTGCGCGGCGATATCTCCCCGCATGGTTTCCGCCCGAACCGGGTCCTGGATCAACGGCTGAATCAGCTGGGTGGCGATCACGCCGGGGAGATAGCCCAGTACCCGGATGCCGTAGGGGGCCAGCTCTGCGGCGCTGACCTGTGTCAGGCTCTTGACCCCGATCTTGGCGGCGGCATAGGCCGCCTGCCCAACAGAGGGAATCAGCGCCGCAAAGGAGCACGCGTTGATAATCGTGCCGCCGTGCCGCTTCATAGGCCGGATGGCGGCCTGTGTGCACAAAAAGACGCTCTTGAGGTTCACAGCCAGACTCCTGTCCCATTCCGCCTCGCTCATGTCCTCAATTTTTTTTGGCTTCAGGGCGCCGGCGTTATTCACCAGAATGTCCACCGTGCTATACGCTGCTTCCACCGCAGCAAATGTCTCTTGAATCTGCCGGGCATCCGTAACGTCGCAGACTCTGGCCATACAAGGCCCCAGGACGGAGAACTCCCTCTCCGCCCGCTCCAGAGCTGCATGGTCGGTACCGACCATGCACACCCGACAGCCCTCCTGCAGCAGCGTCCGGGAAATCTCCAGCCCAATCCCCTTCGCGCCGCCTGTGACAATGGCGGCTTTGCCGCTTAACTTCAGGTCCATCGTCATCTCACCGCAGCAGCAGCCGCTCGTCAAAACGTGTTTTCGTGAGGACCTCCGGGCCATTTTCTGTGATCAGGGTCATGTTTTCACAGCACCCGCCGCCAATACCGTCCAGATAGATACCAGGCTCCAGCGCGATCACAAGCCCGGGCTGCAGCGTATTGACCTCCCGCTCCACCTTGCCGCCGTCGGCCACCGCCAGGTCTCCGATAGTGGGAGCAATGTGCAAGTCCGTCCCAATACCGTGGCCCAAAATTCCAAAGTACACTTTATCCAGCAGCCCATGCTTATCGGCGGCGCCGTAAGCAGCCTTGAGCGGCGCGTCCAGGGACGCTCCGGGCTGCAGCGCCTCAATGCCGTACCAGAGCATGTCATAGATGGCGGTAAAGAGCTTGCGCTGCTCTGTGGTGGCCTTGCCACACACGCAGGTCCGGGCGATATCTCCGTTATAGCCGTTGATGATGCAGCAGCCCGCGTCCATCCAGACCATATCGCCCACATTCAGCCGGCGCTCCGTGGGATGCCGGTAGCCCTGCCAGCTGTGCTCGCCGGAGACCACCAGCGGGAAATATGGGATGTCATCTGCACCCAGCTCCATGTATTTGTCCATGCAGATGCGGGAGAGCTCCATCTCACTGATACCCTCATGGATGTTATCCAGCATGGCAGTCATGCCCACATCCACGGCGTTGGCACAGATACGAAGGCACATGATCTCCTCCGGCGCCTTGACCAGCTGCGCCTCCTCCACGACGCAGCCGCCCTCCACAAAGTCAATGTCCGGGAAGCCCAGGCGCAGCTTGCGGGTGATGTCAAAGGCCATCATATCAATGCCCACCTTACCCTTGGTAATGCCCAGCTCTTTCATCTTCTTCTCCAGAACGGGGTACCCTTCGGTCATGAGGAACGGGAAGGGCTCCACATCGGTGAGCCAGGGCATCGTATTTTGAACCCGCTTGACATCGCCGCTGGCAGCCAGCAGCGACACGTGCCCCTCGTCAGTGACGATGGCAATATGGCGGTTGCCGTGGAACATCCAGGTCTGCACACTGTGGAAGCTGGTAGCGTAGCGGATGGTGTCCAGCTTGGCCAGCAGCACTGCCCGGATGCCCTTTTGCTTCATGACCGTGACCATGCGCTCCACGCGGAATTTTCTCAGCTTTGCCCAATCAATCTGTTGTTCCCAATCAGTCATGATATGCTGCATGATTTCTATAACCCCTTTCTCTGCTCAACCGATGTTTGTCAACAGGTGCTCTTCAAAGCGGCAGTGTGTCATTGGCTCCGGGCCGTGCTCCGTAATGAGGATCATATTTTCCAGCGCGCCGCCTCCCACACCATGGTAGAAGATGCCAGGCTCCAAAGAGATGACCATGTTTTCACTCAGCGTTTCAATCTCGCGCTTCACAGCGCTCTTGAGCGAGCTGTCGCCCAGTGTAGGCGCAATATGCAGGTCTGTTCCAACCCCGTGACCCAGGATGCCGAAATACACCTTATCCTGCAGTCCGTGCTTTTCTGCGGCGCGGTTGGCCGCCTCCACGGGTTTGTTGATGTCTCCCCCGGGCCGGAGTTCCTCGGTTGCATACCAGAGCATGTCGTACATAGCGCTGTAGATACGCTTTTGTAAATCTGTGGCCGGACCTACCACCGCAGTGCGGGCAATGTCGCCGGTGTAGCCGCAGAAAATAGGCACACCGCAATCCATCCAAACCATATCTCCCCGCCGCATGCGCTTGGTGGTAGGATATTTATAGGTATTCCAGCTGTGCATGCCGGACTCACACAGCGGGTAGTACGCCACATCCTCACACCCCAGCATCATCAGCTTATGGGCGGCTGCAGCAGAGCACTCAATTTCCGTGACCCCCTCGCCCAGATGGTCCAGCATGGTGGTCATTCCGATATCCGCCAGCTGCGCGTTGGCCTTGAGCAGCACGATTTCATCAGGATTTTTTACCAGCTGCGCGTTTTCCACCACAGAGTAGCCGTCCACCAGTTCCAGGTCTGGCATCCCCCGCTGAATCTTGTCAATCATGGCGAATTTCATCATATCCACGCCGACCTTGCCCTTGGTAATGCCAAGTTCCCTCAGCTTGGCCTCCACCAAGTCGTATCCCTCCTCCATAACAAAGGGGAACGGGGTGACGTCGGTAAGCCAGGGCATGGTCTCACGAACCTTGGAATACTCGCCGCTGCCGACGAAGAAGGAGACGTGCCCCTCATCGGTAATCAGGGCGATATAGCGGTTTCCGTGGAATTGCCAGGTATAGACGCCCCGGAAGCTGGTGGCATAACGGATCGTGTCCAGCTTGGAGAGCATCACCGCCCGAAGGCCCTTCTTTTTCAGCTGTTCCACGATGCGGTCAATGCGGTATTTCCGCAGCCGCTCCCAATTGACGCGCTCTTCCCAGTCGACATTTAAAAGCATACCATCAAACCCTTTCTATTCAAAAATGTCTCCTCCGCTCAGATCCCCAAATAGGCCTTGCGGACCTCTTCGCTGGCCAGAAGCTCCTCTGGCCTGCCCTTGGCCGCCACATTGCCATTTTCCAGGACATAGGCCCGATCTGCGGTTTTTAAGGACTGCTTCACGTTTTGTTCTACGAGAAGCACCGTCACGCCGTCCTCATCCCGCATCCGTTTCACAAGGCGCATGATATCCAGAACCACAATGGGCGCAAGCCCCAGAGAAGGCTCATCCAGCATTAAAAGCCTGGGCTTTGCCATCATACTCCGCCCAATGGCCAGCATCTGCGCCTCCCCGCCGCTAAGGGTGCCCGCCTGTTGGTTTTCCCGCTCCTTGAGCCGCGGGAGAAACGCAAAGACCTGTTCCAGCGTGCGGCCCTTGTCTCCCCTGGCTCTCTTGCAAAAGGCTCCCAGTTCCAGGTTCTCCCGGACAGTCAGCTTCGGAAAAAGCTGGCGTCCCTCCGGGCACTGGATCAATCCCAGGTTCACCACCTCCTCCGGCCTCATCCGGCTGATGTCCGCACCGCAAAAGGTCATGCTCCCCCCAGTGATCGGCATCAGGCGGGAGATACAGGTGAGCATGGTGCTCTTTCCGCTGGAGTTGGCGCCGATAACGGCGACGATCTCCCCTTGAGATACCTCCACGTCGATGCCATGCAAGACCTCAATCTCCCCATAGGAGGCCTTAAGTCCCTCCATTTTAAGCATGGGTCTCCACCTCCCCCGCCAGGATTTCATCGTCCTCCACGCCGAAATAGGCCTCCTGAACCAGCTTGTTGTTGGCAACCTCCTCCGGAGTGCCCTCGGCGATCTTTTTGCCGAAGCTGATCACAATAATGTGGTGGGAGAGGGACATGATGGCCTCCATGATATGCTCAATTAGAAGAATCGTCACGCCGCCGGCGTTGATCTCCTGAATCACCTTGACAATCTCCCGGACCTCCGGGGGCGTCAGACCGGCCATCACCTCATCCAGCAACAAAAGCTTTGGCTGTGTGGCCAAGGCCTTGGCAATCTCCAACCGCTTTCTCTGCCCCAGGTTCAGATGCTTTGCCATCTTATCAGCCTGCGTGTCCAGATAGACCTTTTTCAAGGCATCCATGGCCAGTCGTTCTGCCTCGGAGCGATGGTTGGTCCTGCAGAACGCGCCGACCATCACATTTTCCAGTGTCGTCATATTTCCAAACGGCTTTACCACCTGAAAAGCGCGGGCGATTCCCTTTTGCGCCACCTCGTGGGGCGAGAGCTTTTCTATGTGCTCCCCCTGATAGAGGATTTCTCCTTCTGTGGGGGAGCTGATGCCGCAAATGGTGTTGAACAGCGTGGTCTTGCCGGCTCCATTGGGGCCAATGATACCGAGAATCTGCCCTTCTTCCAAATCAAAGGATACGCCGGAGAGAGCCGCCAAGCCGCCAAAGCGTTTGGTGACATTCCGCACTTCCATCAGCATACTCGTTCCGCCTCCTTCTCTTGGTCTGTAGCTACGGCCGGTGTGAACCTTGCAAGGAACTTTTGGTAGATTCCGCCGATCAGACTCAGCAGGCCGTCTGGACGGGCCAGAACCACCAGCAGCATGATCAGGCCGTACAGGAAACCGTGCAGCCCGCTGACAGCGGAGAACTGCGCCCGCAGGATGTTGCTCAGAGGAATCAAAATGGCCGCGCCCAAAACTGGACCAAAGGCCAAGCCCATACCGCCGATCAAACAGATCAGCACAAATTCCAGGGAGATCTCATTCATGCCGAACACGGCGTCCGGCTCTATGTAGAGGTAATACATGGTATAGATGGCACCGCCGATGGCCGTTGTGACCGCACTCTCCACAAAGGATTTCGTCATCACCGCACTGGAATTGACTCCCAGCATCTCTGCCGCCGTGGTGTCCTCGCCAATGGCGATGAGCTGATAGCCGAACTTGCTGCGCTCCAGACGGACACAGGCGATCAGCATCACCAGCATGTAAATGAAGCAGAGCACAATGTACGCCCGCTTGGAACTCCAGGTCATGTTCAGGAATCCAGGGTTAAAATTCAGCACGATGCCCTGGGAGCCGCCCGTGAGGTCCTTCAGGGACACGCTCAGAATCCGGACCACCTCGGCAAAGGCAATGGTCGTGAGGGTAAAGAAGGTACCACGCAGCTTTAAGGTCAGGCGCCCCACGCAAAGCGCCACCACCGCGCAGATCACGGCCCCCGCTGCCATTCCAAGCCACGGGCTCACGGCAAAACGTGTATACAGCAAGGCTGTTGCATAAGCTCCGATTCCAAAAAATGCCGCATGGCCGATGGAGTTGCGTTTACAATAGCCACAGTTTAAGTTCCAGCAGCAGCCAAGGCCCGCCCATAAGAAGAGCTGCACGAAAATCTCCTGGGTGTATTTTCCGCTCACGCACATGGAGACCAGGAACAACAGCGCAATGACCACCCACCGCGCATGTTTCAAAAGCAGTACAGGGATGGAGTTTTGATGTTTCATCGTGATCAAACTCCTTTCTTCCTTCTGGCCAGGATTCCCTCGGGCTTGAGGAGAATCACCAGAATAAACAGCACAAAGTAAGCAAGCTGCTGGTAGGAGGAGCCTAAGAAATAGGCCGACAGGCTCTCTACCACGCCCACGAGAAGCCCAGCAATCAGCGCGCCCGGAATGCTGGAGAGGCCTCCAATCACTACCACCACGAAGGCTGGAAGCATCAACGTGCTGCCAACAGTGGGGTACACAGAATAGATAGGAACCAAAACACACGCGGCGATGCCGGTCATGGCGATGCCCAGAACAAAGGTAAAGCAGTAGGTCTTCTCCAGCTTAATGCCCATGAGCTGCGCCGCTTTGTTATTTTGGGAAATTGCCCGCATAGAAGTGCCGGTATAGGTTTTTGTCAGGAAGAAATACACCGCCAGGCACACTGCGATAGACACAATAAACGCCACCAGTCTTGGAACCGTCACTGTGATCGGCCCCAGGTGCAGCACCGAGCTGACATATGCAGTTCGGACAGAGCGGTAATCCGCTTTGAAGATCATCAGCGCCAGGTTTTGAAGCACCAGCATCATGGAGAGCGTCGCCATGATTTGAATCTCATGCTTCTTATGTAAAACACGCTTGAGCGTCAACTGGTATACGGCATAGCCAAAAGCCGCCATGAACAGGACGACAATCGGCAAAGAGAGATAGGGGTCCACACCCAAAAAAGTAAATAATCCATAGGCAACATACATGGCCACCATCAAATAGTCCGCATGGGAGAAGTTCACCAGCTCCACAATGCCGAAAATCAGCGTCAGGCCCACGCTGACCAGGGCGTAAATTCCCCCCATGAGGAGACCGGATATCACACACTGCAAAACAGGGGTCATATGCCTGCACACTCCTTCTTTTAGGATGCAAAAGAGGCGGACGGAGATGCCGCCCGCCTCTTTTCAAGTGAACGTTATCTTCGTGGTAATATCTCTGCTTATTTATTAAGAGGAACGTTTGCGTAGGTACCATTGGCGTACGCCGCTGGCCACACCGTCTTCAGCTCGCCGCCCTGCCACTGCATGAGGACAGACTGCGCGCCGGTATTCTGCCCGCTCTCATCAAACTGCAGGCTCCAGATCATGGTGGTTTGTTCAATGTCAGCTGCCTGGATGGCCGCGGCAATATCCTCTGTGGAGAAGGAGGCGGCAGTGGGCAAGATATCCTTTAAAAATACGTAGGCGCCCATAAAGGCAACACAGGCAGTTAAGGGAGCCTCGCTGCCAGTCTCAGCTGTGTAGGTTTCGCGGAACTGCCCCAGCAGGGCTGCGTTCTCCTCATTGAGCATGCTCAGTTCAATGTTGCTGGGCATATCTACGCAGAAGATACCTTCAACACCGTCGGCGCCAATGGTGTCGCGGATGGTGGGATCGTTCCAGCCGGAGCCGCAGCCCAGCAGCACATCGGGCCATGCGTCATACTGGGTCAGTGTATCGTAGAAAAGCAGCGCATCATTGATGTAGCTGGCGGCCACCAGCGCGTCGACACCGGCGCTCTGGATGCCCATCACCGTGGAGGAGACGTCTGTACTGGCGGCATCATAAGCCTCGTTATAAGCAACCGTTACGCCAAACTCCTCAGCAGCCTCCACTGCGCCCTCCGCGATAGACTCACCGTAGCTGGAGTCCTCGTTGATCACAGCGATTTTCAGCTCTGAGGGCTCTTTGCCCAGGTCGTCGGCCAGCTCTTCGCAGAGGAATTTCACCGCATTGTAGCCGCGATAGCTGCCTTGGTCGCAGATTCGGAACGTCAGGCCGGAGTTTCCGTCCAACACATTGTCCGCCACCGCAGAAGTTTCCCACAAGATCACGTTGGAACGCTCGGTCACGGAGCGGATGGCATTGGCATTGCCGGAGCTCATGGAGCCAATGATGACATTGACGCCCTCGCTGTCGATCATCCGGGTGGCCTCTGTGGAGGCCTCGGAACTGGTGGCACCGTCGCCAACGACTAGTTGAATCTGGGTTCCATTGACACCGCCGGCCTCGTTGATCATATCAACGGCAATCTCAGTTGCGGACACCATGGCATTTCCAAAAAGGGCGTTTCCGCCGCTCATCGGGTAAATCATGCCAATCTTGTAAGTACCATCAGCAGATGTACTGGTGCTGCCTCCATCCGTCGTTTCTGAATCGCCGCCACAGGCGGCCATGGTGCAGCTCATAACAAGTGCCAGAGCAAGTGCCAATACTTTTCGAGTTTTTGACATTTCTTTTATCCTCCTCAAACAAACTTTATCTGCTCTATTTGACAGTCATTCTGTCAAAAAGGGTCAGCCTCGTACCGGGTAATTTTATGATACATGAACAATCCCATTTTTTCTATTCCGCAGAGTTTATCTCACTAATCAAATAACTTTTATAAAGAAGAAAAGAATTTCAGAGATCAAATTTTAAAAATGTCAATTTATATAAAGTGGATTGGTAATTTTTTTGCAATATCACTAAATTTTTTGTGTTTTTAAGAAAACATGTGTGATAGAAGTATTGGTATGACCATAACTGCATATAAATTGTATGAAAGTATCTCATAAACAACGCCAATCATTGTGGGGCACAATTTTGCCAGCATCCATGAAACAGCCTCTTCCAGCCGTCTTTTCCTGGAATCAGAATGCCTCTATCATAGCTTAGATTTCCTTGGAATCATGCAGGAATCTGTCGATGGGTCGGAAATCTCCAAGCTGGTATGATCTCTCTGAGCAGCCTGCGGAGTTTCTTTTGCCTTTCTTCTACAGGTATGGTATATTAGATAAAATTGAGACGAGCTTGATTCGCTACGCACAATGCAGGAGGAGACGCCATGGACTTATCAAACCTGATTTATTTTAAAACAGTGGTGGAGACCGGCAGCATGTCCAAGGCCGCTCAGGAGCTTTTTATCTCCCAGCCTGCTCTCAGCACCAGTATCTCCAAGCTGGAGTCAGAGATCGGCGTCAAGCTGTTTGACCGTTCCAGGCGTCATGTCTCCTTAAACAGAGCCGGCGAAGAGTATTATAAAAAAGTCGTGCAGGCGCTCAACGATCTGTCTCAAGCCAAGCATAACGCGTTAGCTGCAGCGACAGACAGCGAGGAAGTCATCTCTCTTGCCGCACTTACTTATGTCTCCTTCTCCACCATTGTCCAGCCCTTTTTACATCTGCGTCCTACTGCAAAGTTCAAGCTTTGGCAGTTTGACAGTTCTGAGAGCGACCGCGTTCTGGGCCGGCTGCTCAATTTTGAGATCGACTTCTGTATCACCTGCACTCCCATTGTTTCGCCACATGTGGAGTGCTATCACATGTTGGCGCAGAAGCTGTACCTGACGGTTCCCCCGGATCACCCACTAAGTAAAAAGCGGTACATTCGGCTGGAAGACGTGCGGGACGAGCCATTTGTCTGTGTAAACCGTTCCTCCGCCTTTTATGATACGGTCATGCACTGCTTCGACCTGGCAGGCTTCTCCCCCAATGTTGTTTGTGAGTTGTCCACCGCCTCTTTGATGGCCGCCATGGTCAATTCCGGTCTTGGCATCGCCCTGATGCCAAACACCTTTTCCGAACACACCACGCTCCGCAGAATCAATGTCAGCTATCCCAAATGTTTACATAACGTATATTTTGTCTGGCTGAAAAATCGAAATTTTAATGCTGTTACACAGAACTTTCTGGACTTTGTCAGGGAATATTACAAGCTCTTTCCAAAGGACCCGGAAAATATATGATCGTCTGGATCAATAAAAAGCAGGGCGCGTTGTAAACGCGCCCTGCTTTTTTATGTAGAAATGGTCATGATTTAGATAGAATTCCTAAACAGCCCGTCCCATCTCATAGGCCTCCCTCAGTTTTTCCGGGTGCTGGCGAATCTCCCCCCTCTCGTTCACGCCTCCGCCAAAGACAGTCCCGGCAAGTCGTGCCTGTTCATAGCAATTGATCCAGCCCTGCAAGCCACTCACGGCGCGCTCTGGCACTTCAGCGCCATCCTCTGCGGCGGTGGAGAGCATATAGATATCCCGGAACGCATAGTCTGCGGTGAACAGCGGATTGGAACGGTCCAGCATCGTTTTCATCTGTCCGCTCATCTCGTAGTAGTAAATCGGCGTTGCAAATGCAATGACATCCGCTGTCAGCATCTTCTCCACGATACTGCCTGCATCATCCGAAATCACGCACCGCCGTGTGTTTTGACACGCCAGACATCCCCGGCAAAACCCGATGCTCTTCCCTGCCAGGGTGATCTTTTCCACTTGGTTCCCAGCATCCGTTGCTCCCCTGGCAAATTCCTCCGCCAGAAGATCAGAATTGCCTCCCAACCGGGGGCTGGTAGAAATGACAACAACACGCTTATTCATAATCCACTCCTTGAATTCTCAACAATAGTCCACATAAACCGCAGCGGTGGTTTGTTTCAAGCGGACTGCGCACTGCGATATCTCCCTGCAACTACTATATATCATCCCCATATAGCTTTTTGTCAATAAAAATTTTCAAAGTTTTTGTCTAGCCTGTAAACCGACCATGGATACCGTCCATCTGTGAACAGAATCAACCGATTTGTGCAGTCCCAAAGAAAGGGCTGTGGCGGCTGGATGCCGCCACAGCCTTTGGAAGGATGCCGCACGTTAAGGTTGTCCGCCGGTCACAAGATCCAGCAAGTCCATAACGCCGGGCTGGTTTTGGTTACAGGCCTTCGCAAGCCGCGCAACCCATTTCCTGTCATGGGAGATATTCGGTATGAGCACAAGCTCCTGCGGGATACATCCATCACACGTTTTCGCCAGAATTCCATAGGATTTTCCTGCGAGAAAGGGATGATACCTCTCGATTACTTCAAATTGGTACAAGGCAGCCTCTCCTCTCCATATAAGCATGATTTATGCAGCGCTGTCAGCAGTTTCAAATGCGGCTTTTAGATCAGCGAAAAATTTCATGGGATCTTCGCAGCACTCCATCAAAAATAATGCCAGCGTGAGAGCGCTGCAACATGACTCGCCGTGCTCGAGGCTCACATAGGATCGGGTATCCATGCAGAAAAGTGTTGCCATTTCAGCTTGTGTCAGGTCTCGTTCCGTTCTGATTCGTGAAATCCAGTCACAGAAGATTCTTTTTAAAATATTTGCATATAGGGTTCTCACGGTAAGCACTCCTTTTCGAAAGAATTTATGAAAATTCTAATGAAGAGTTGAGGTATGTACCATGAGGCATACACCAAAAAATCCCAGGAATTCACAAATTTCGCCAATTTTTAGTTCCCAGATGAACTAAGAAAATAGGAGACCTCCTTTCAGCGACTTTGACAGCAAAATAAGATGGACCGAAACTTGCCTCATCGCTTTCCATCCGACGCCGTCTATGGCAGAGATTGGAAAGTCTTGGATGTGGAATGTACGGTGATGGTTTTTTAGACACTTCCTACCGCCAAAAAGCTGCTTAAAAAGGGCTGCTGCTCATACCTTCTCAGCAGGCTTACCAATGCGTGTGGCTTTTGGAATGAGGCTCCGCCAGGCTATGATACCCCCTGCCAACAGCCAGTGGACACCCATACTTCCTCCCGCTTCACCTCCCCTCCGCTCCTGGACTAATAAAGATCTCCCATTTTTACCGTCCCTTTTCTCTCACAAAAGCGCAGCCTGCTGATAACCATAATTTTATCATTTACAGCCTATATAGTGGAATGCAAAACGAA
This sequence comes from Pusillibacter faecalis, assembly GCF_018408705.1. Taxonomy (GTDB): domain Bacteria; phylum Bacillota; class Clostridia; order Oscillospirales; family Oscillospiraceae; genus Oscillibacter; species Oscillibacter faecalis. Next base: position 80,663 of record NZ_AP023421.1, on the reverse strand, counting down.
TTTGACTTCTTCCTAAGTGAAAGGGCGAGAGCCGGAAAAAGAAAAGTGGATGTCAGTAAGACACCCACTCACAAATCATGATTATTTATTGATTGCCGTTCAACTCGCTGATCGCAAGGCATGGCCAATCAGCAATCCAATGTAAAATCTGGAATGGATCATATCCCCCCAAACAGTACGCGAAGCCAAGCATTTTTCATTGTTACTTCCTTGAATTGTGATTTGTACCAAATATACAGGAATCTTTCAACGCTGTCAATAAATCCGAACATATGGCCCATGCGTTCGGGTTTATTCGTGTTTGGTCTGAGCGTCGCTAAAGAACCTGGAAAAATACATGAAAACAGTGGTCTGCCAGCAGCAAGAGGTTTTTATCCAGAAAAAGAAAGTCGAAAAGCTGCCGCTTATAAAAACTTGCGGATGTCTACAGCAAGCTGCTCTTCCAAATTGATGAGACGTTTCGCAATATCCTTTGAAACTTCATCTGCTGCCTCATATTGGTTCAGATACTTGTTCAGCGATTTGACACCCATATTACAGCCGTCTGTCATCAGGTCTGCAATAGTCTGATCGGAGTTATCCATGCCCATTTTCATGTTGGTTTTAATCCAAGACATCCCCTTGGCAATGGGGGTTGGCTCTTTTCCATCATCATGGTACTTTTCCAGTAGGGTCTGAATCTCATTCTTTAGCTGTTCATGTTTCTTTTTACACTCCGTCAGATATTGTTCAAGCGCTCTGCTGCGCACTTGATCAAGAACATCGTCAATGGATGCGACCCCCATTTTAACGCCTGCATCACATTCTCGAAGCAGTTTTATCGTGTCCTGTTCAATCATAGAAATTCGCCCCCCTTTAATAAGATAAAGTTAGTCTGCACAGTTTTCCATTCCTTATTCCCTGACCTAACACCCAAGCTAGAACCATATTGACACCTATTTCTTGGTTAGACACCACACAGAGCATAAGGCACATAAAAAGTAAACCGACAGGTTTCGATAAGAAACCTGTCGGTTTTGGATCGGAGCGTAATTATAGGATCTGGGAAAGTCTAGTCATATCAATGGTTGTAAGTAGTCGGCAAGAGGATTTTATCCCCCAAAAAATGTCCTCACTTTTCAAGTATTGCCCTTTTAGGTCTAGTTGCACCAAGGTAATTAGTTATTTCTAAATCCATGATTGATACTGAAGAAATGAGCATATAGAAATAATTAAGGAACAAAAGAATGTGCTCTTTTGCATAGCCTACCTCATGTGGCAATATACACTCATTTTTGAAAATATCTTTTTCATAATTAAAATACGCATGGTACATTGGGTGCTTGCCATCAAAATAAAGGAGGCAAAAGTTATCAATATTTAAAATCATATTATGAAAAAGCGACTTGTCAATTTCTTTGTATATATCAGAAAATACATCATTAATTTCTTTTTCTATATCTATTTCTATGCTTTCACAAATCAAAAAAGTCGCCATTTGATCACGGACTTTTAACTTCGGATCAAAGGCACTTTCGCCCTTATAATCCTTAAAGATATATGGATTATTACCTATATCATTTCTGAGGTCTTTAACCTTTGACAATTTAATTAAAGCCTCTTTTAATGTGGATTTTGTCAACTTAGACTTCGCTTCTATAACGCCCACAACACATTCAACAGGGAAAAATTTTTGTTCTCCATTTTCTATAATTGGAGTGTGCTCCTTGTCGTATATAATTATATCACATTGGGAGCTAATTCGGTCTTTACTGGTAATGATAAAACCGTTTCCAACGGCCAAGCGAGTTGGCAAAAATGGTTTTAGAAAGTCTCCAATTATTTTTTCTCGATATGTTCCAAATTCCCCTGGATGAATCATTTTTCCATTGTTATCAACAAATATTTGCCGAGAAAGATTAATATAGTCATTCTCAAATTGTTCTATTTTTGCTTCAACTAATTTCAGAAAAATATTATTCACCTCAATCGCACCCTTTCTGCCTAAGTATGTCACAGATATAAAGAAAAATCGACAAGCTTCAAAAGAAACTTGTCGATTTTGGTCCGAGTGGCGAGACTTGAACTCACGACCCCTTGACCCCCAGTCAAGTGCGCTACCAACTGCGCTACACCCGGTTGTCCATCACTTAAATTCAGCTTGTATAGTTTACCATGGCTTTCCTAAAAATGCAAGTCCTTTTTCTCTTTTTTTCATTTTTCTTTTTACATCTCCCGGCAGCCATACAAAACAAATGTCCTATAGGCTGCCGGGAGATGAAGCGCGACGCGGGAGGTCCTGGGAACGCCTACTCCTTTGGCAAGCTGTTCAGATAGTAAATAAACTGCTGTGCGGTGCGGCCAGAGAAGCCGCCGTGCCGAACCTCCCAAGTGTTGGCCTGTGCCAGCAGCTCCGCCTCGTTCATGTGGATGCCCTGGCGGGCGGCCAGCACCTTGACCATCTCCTGGTACTCCCTCTGCTTGGGCACGCTGTAATGGATCGCCACGCCAAAGCGGCTGGCCAGAGACAGCTTTTCCTCCATGGTATCGGAGCGGTGGATGTCACCGTGGTGTTCCATGTCTGTCCGGTCATTCCAGGTCTCCCGGATCAGGTGACGGCGGTTAGAGGTGGCATAGACCAGTACATTGTCCGGGCGGGTCTCAACACCGCCTTCAATCACCGCCTTCAGAAACTTGTACTCCACCTCGTTCTCTTCAAAGGAGAGATCGTCGATGAAGATAATAAAGCGGTAATTTCGGTTCTTAATCTCTGCTAAAACTGCAGACAGGTCCCGAAACTGATGCTTGTAAAGTTCAATCATCCGCAGCCCGCAGTCGTAGTACTCATTGATTAACGCCTTGACACTGGTAGATTTTCCGGTACCGGCATCTCCATAGAGCAGGACGTTGTTAGCCGTCTTTCCGGCCAGGAACGCCTCCGTATTCCGCCGTAACTCCCGCTTTTGCAGTTCATAACCCAGAAGGTCGTCCAGCGTCACTCGGTCCACATTGCTGATGGGCAGGAAGATCGCCTCCCCCGCTTCCCGCCGGACACGGAAGGCTCGGTTCGCGGCGAACACGCCGTAGCCATAGCGGCGGTAATAGTCCGTTACCAGAGAGAACATCTCTTCTGCGTCCGCATCGGCCAAGCGGTGCCGAAGCTCCAGCACCTGGAGGCTGATGTCCCGGTTATAAGTGCGCTCCCGCTTAGGGAGCGCCTGATAGCTGCAGATGGTGGAGAAACAGTCAATCCCCAGATCCTGTTCAATAGGACCGAAATCGAAGTCAAATAGGCGGCGGAATACAGCAAGGTCTCCTTTTGCGAAGTGGTTCACACTGCCCTGCCCTGCTCCGGTCCGCTCACAGGTCTTGGTAAAGGAGTTTTGGTTGTTCATCAATACCCAGGTCAGATAGCACTGCCACAAGTTCTCGTCAAAGCCGCAGTCGGTGCTCAGGTCCAGAAGCCGTTTGATCTGGGCATAGATACGGCCCACCAGCTCGTCCCGGTCCGCGCCGTGCTCCCAGTCCCGGAAGATACCGGCCAGGCGGGTGAGGATCGCACCTTCCCCCAGGTCGCTATATAGCAGCAGGTGTGCGAGTTCACGATACATCAAGGTTCCCTCCCAAGGGCCCACTCTTTGTGGGCCTTGATTCACTGCCCCAGCATGGGGTACCGGGGCTCCGCCGCATCAGGTGGAGGCGGTGTCGGGGTCCGCATCGTCGCCCCAGAGCATGTTCTTGCGCAGCTCCGCGCCCACGACTTCCATGGGGTGGCGGGCCATCTGAGCGCGCTTAGCATTGAGGAAGGTGCGGCCAGTCTGGTTCTCTGCAATCCACTTGCCAGCAAAGACGCCGTCCTGAATATCTTTAAGCACTGCCCGCATGTTGGCCTTGGTCTGCTCATAGGGCAGCACACGGGTGCCGGATACGTACTCGCCATATTCGGCGGTGTCGGAGATGGAGTAGTTGCACATGGCGATGCCGCCCTTGTTGATGAGGTCGATGATCAGCTTCATCTCATGGATGCACTCGAAATAGGCATTTTCCGGGGCATAGCCCGCCTCCACTAGCGTTTCAAAGCCCAGCTTCATCAGCTCAATCACACCGCCGCACAGGACCGCCTGTTCACCGAAGAGGTCGGTCTCCGTCTCATCCTGGAACGTGGTCTCCATCACGCCGCCCCGGGCACCGCCGATGCCGGCGGCATAGGCAAGGCCGATATCCACAGCCTTGCCGGTGGCGTTCTGCTCCACCGCCAGCAGGCAGGGCACGCCCTTGCCGCCCACATACAGGGAGCGGACCGTGTGGCCAGGCCCCTTGGGGGCAATCATCAGCACGTCCACGTCCGCGGGAGGGACGATCTGCTTGAAGTGGATGTTAAAGCCGTGGGCAAACATCAGCGCATTGCCGGACTCCAGGTTGGGGGCGACATCCTCCTTGTAGACTTTCGCCTGAACCTCGTCGTTGATCAGCATCATCACCACGTCGCCCCATTTGGCCGCCTCAGCCACGGTCTTGACCTGCAGTCCCGCCTCCTCAGCAGCGGCCCAGTTCTTGCTGCCGGACCGCAGACCTACGCACACGTCGCAGCCGGACTCCTTCAGGTTCAGCGCGTGGGCGTGACCCTGGGAGCCATAGCCGATAATAGCGATCTTCTTACCGTCCAGTTTCCCTAAATCGCAGTCCTTCTCATAATACATGTTTGCCATAGTCATACTCCTCCTTCAATTTGTTGTCGTCGTAGATGGTATTTTTTCCTCGCTCAATGGCGATGGTACCCGTTTTTGCGATCTCCAGGATGCCGAAATCCGTCAGCATTCCAATCAGCGCTGTGATCTTGCTGTTGCTGCCGAAAATCCCCAGTGTCAGGGACTCACGGCTCACATCAATGACCTTGGCCCGAAAAATGTTGGCCAGCTGGATGACCTCGTCCCGGGCGCCCCGGTCCGCAGCCGCCACCTTCACCAGGGCGATCTCGCGCCGGATGGAGGTATCTTCGTCCAAGATTTTCACTGCCGTCACCGGCAACAGTTTACTGCACTGGGCGGCAATCTGCTCCAGCATGGTCTGGTCTGCCAGAATGCCGATGGTAATCCGGGTGATGCCCGGTTTATCCGTCTCGCCGGAGACGATGGACTCGATGTTATAGCCCTTGCGGGAGAAAAGTCGGGCCACCTGACTCAATACGCCGGGGATGTCCTGCACCAGAATGCACAGGGTATAGAGCTTGCGCTCTGTGTCTGCCTGCCGTTTCAAATTCCTCTCTCCTTTCAGCTCAGCAGAAAATCCGTAATGGGTGATCCAGCGGCCACCATGGGCCGGACCATCTCATCCATGTCCAACACACAGTCAATTACCGCGCCGGTCCCAGCCGCGAGAGCCTGGTCCAGCGCCTGGACCATCTCCGCCTGACTGCGTACCCGAAAGCCCCGAATCCCATAGGCCTCAGCCAGTTTCACAAAATCTGGCCCCCGGTCCAGCGTTGTCTGGGAGTAGCGCTTGCCATAGATCAAATTCTGCCACTGGCGCACCATGCCCAGCGTGCCGTTATTGAACACGACGGAGATGATGGGCAGCCCATAGTGTTCTACCGTGCAAAGCTCATGACAGTTCATGCGGAAGCACCCATCTCCCGTAATGTGGAATACCTGTTTGTCCGGATTGCCCATTTGGGCGCCGATCGCCGCGCCCAGACCAAAGCCCATGGTGCCGAAACCGCCGCTGGTGAGCAGCTGTCCGGGATATGTAAAGTGGAGATATTTCGCAGCCCACATCTGGTGTTGTCCCACATCGGTTGCCACAATTGCATCCCGGGGCATTCGCTGGCGGATGGTCTCCAACACCTGCTGTGGAGTCAGCCGTGCGTCTGTCCCCGCCGCAGAGGGCGCCCGCATAGGAAGAATCCGTGCCTTCCACTCCGGGTGGTGATACTGGGACATTCCCTCATTAAGCAGCGTCAGTACCCGGCGGGCCGAGCCGATAATGTGGTGATCTGTCGTCACATTCTTGTCGATCTCTGCCCGGTCCACGTCAATCTGCACGATTTTTGCCTGGGCAGCAAAGGTAGCTGGGTCCAGGGCCACCCGGTCCGAGAAACGGCAGCCCACGGCAATCAGGAGATCGCATTCGTTACAGGCCACATTGGAAGCACGAGAACCGTGCATGCCGATCATGCCGGTGGTGAGAGGATGGTCGCCCGGGAATCCACCGCCGCCCATCAGCGTGATGGCAACAGGCGCGTCCAGCTTTTCCGCAAATGCCCGGAATTCCTGATGTGCGCGGCCCCGCACCACGCCGCCGCCGCACAGCAGCAGCGGCCGCTCCGCCTGGGCAATCATCTGCCGCAGGATTTCAATGTCGTGATCGTCCGGCTCCGGCTTTTTCGGCTCATGGCTGCCGGTCAGGACGCGGAGACTCTCGCTCTGACGGTTCTCCCGCCAGGGAATAAAGGTATAGTCCACCTCTTGGTCCGCCGCTGTCACATTTTTCAAGAAATCGATCAGCACCGGACCGGGCCGGCCAGTAGCGGCAACGGCAAAGGCCTGGCGCATCACGTCCGGGATCTGCCGGGCGTCCCGTACCAAAAAGGTGGCCTTGGTGATGGGCATGGCAATGCCGGTGATATCCACCTCCTGGAAGGCATCCTTTCCCAAGAGGTTTTCCCCCACGTTGCAGGTAATGAATACCACTGGGGATGAATCCAGGTATGCGGTGGCAATGCCGGTGGTAAGGTTGGTTGCGCCGGGACCGGAGGTTGCAAAGCACACCCCCACCTTTCCCGTGGATCTGGCATAGCCATCCGCCGCGTGAGCCGCTCCCTGCTCATGGGCTGTGAGAATATGGCGAATCCTGTCCTGGTAACGGTACAGCTCGTCGTAGACATTCAGAATCGTACCGCCGGGATATCCGAATACCGTATCGACTCCCTGCTCCAGCAGACATTCCATGATGGCCTGCGTTGCGCGGATTTTCAAGATACATTCCTCCTCATATGTGTTGACTCCAAGCGAACTATTATATTTTGCCGCCTCCTTTTTGCAGAGCGACCATACCGGTGCGGACCACCTCCAGGATATGGAAGGGGCGCATCAGTTCCTCAAAGGTGTTGACCCGATCCGGGGTGTCTGAGACCTCAATGGTGATGGAATTGGGAGATAGGTCTGCCACCTTGGCACCGCAGAGATTGCAGATGGTCATAATATCGCTCCGGGTGCGGGTGTTGGCACTGACCTTGAGAATCATCAGCTCCCGGCCGATCATGCTGGCCTCATCCAGAGTGCGGACCTTGATGACCTCCACCAGCTTGTTGAGCTGCTTTTCCACCTGTTCCACCACACTGTTTCCGCTGTCTACAATGATGGTGATGCGGGAGACGGAGGGATCGTCAGTAACGCCCACAGCCAGTGAATCAATATTGAAGGCCCGGCGGGAAAAAAGACTGGTAATGCGGTTCAGCACGCCGGCCTGATTCTCCACCAGGACAGAGATTGTCTGCTGCATCGTGTGCCTCCTTACTTAGTCATTGGTGGTAACGTCAGGGTCTACCCGGACGATCAGCAGGCAGCTGCCCGGCTGATTGAGGAAGCGGTCCAGCGCGTCTTCCACCTGGGCTTCCCTGTCTGCCCGGATGCTGGGAATCCCGTAGGCTGCGGCAATAGCGGCGTAATCCGGGCTACCCTCCAGGCTGACGCCAAAGGAGCCATGGTAGGGCGGGGTATTTTGAATCTGACGCACCAGACCCAAAACGCCGTTGTCCAGCAGGAGAATTTTTAGGTCCAGGTTTCTGGTCCGGACGGCGGCCAGCTCGTTCATAGACATCTGGAAAGAACCGTCGCCGCAGATCACCATCGCCTGACGGCTGGAATCGGCCACCTTCACCCCCACGGCAGCAGGCAATGCGTAGCCCATGGTACCAAGGCCCCCGCTGGTGAGAAAGCGGCCGCCGCCCAGCCACAGGTGCTTACATGCCCACAGCTGATTCTGACCCACGTCCACACAGATGGCGGCATTCGGCCGCAGCCGCTGGCCCAGCAGCCGCAGCAGGCGGCCGGGGGACACGCTGCCCTCTCGGACCGGATACTCCCGGTCCAGCTCCTGGGCCCGGCGCTCCCGCAGCTGTGCCAGCCAGGGGGCGCAGTGGGTAGTTAAGTCCCGCTCCAGCAGCTGTTGAAGAATGACCCGGACATTGCCCACCAGGGGAATCTCTGTCTGGATGTTCTTCCCAATCTCCGCCGGGTCCACGTCAATATGGATGGAGGGCATCCGGCGCTGAATCTCCTGGGGAGAAAAGATTGCCCGGTCGGCGGCCCGTGTGCCGATCATGATCAGCAAGTCCGACTTGGCCAATGCCTTGTTGGCACAGGCGTTGCCGTGGGTCCCGATCATCCCCATATTCAGAGGGTGGTCTGAGGGCAGCAGGGACAATCCCATCATCGTGGTAACTACTGGAATCCGGGTCCGTGCAGCGAAGGTCTCAAGTTCCAGCAAGGCGTTGGAGAGAAACACACCACCTCCGGCGCAGATCACCGGCCGCTGGGCTGTGGCAATGGCGTTGACCACATGAGTAATCTGTTTGTCGTTGCCCCGGACGCTGGGGTGATAGCCCCGAATGTTAACCTCCTCTGGAAATACCGGATCAAATACCACTTGCTCCTGAACATCAATGGGGACGTCAATCAGTACCGGTCCAGGGCGGCCAGTGGAGGCGATGTGGAAGGACTCACTGATGATCCGGGGCAGCTCTGCCGCGTCCTTGACCAGATAGCTGTGCTTGGAGAAAGCGGAGGCAGCGCCGGTGATGTCCACTTCCTGGAAGATATCCCGCCCCAGCAGGTGGGAGGGTACCTGACCGGTGAAGGCCACCAGGGGAATGGAGTCCATGTAGGCAGTAGCAATGCCTGTGAGGAGGTTTGTGGCTCCAGGGCCGGAAGTGACGATGCAAACGCCTGTTTTTCCAGAAATTCTGGCATAGCCTGAGGCCATGTGAGCGGCATTTTGCTCATTGCGGACCAGCGTGTAATCCAGCTGTGGCGTATCTCGCAGTACGTCGGCCAAAGGGCAGATGGTAGCCCCAGCGTAACCGAAGAGCTTTTCTACGCCTTCACGCAGCATCCCCTCCACCAAAATTTGTGCGCCCGTCATTTCCATAAAATACGCCTCCTTTTGTTTTGGATGTGCTGCCGGCAATGGGCAGACAACTATAAAAACGCCTGTGACCTTTGTCGGGCCACAGGCGTTTTGCTGATTCGTTGGGATTATGGTATCAACGGGTATAAAAACGAAAACTCCCAGCGTGCTCTCGTGCATGACCAGACGCACTATTCTTTTTTTGCGCAACTACTACCAGCGCAATAATCAGAATAATGTACAGGCTAATCATGGAAATCAGAGCAAACAGCATGGAGAAACCTCTTTGTCTTGATAAATTTGCTTTATTATACAAAGTCATTTTTCAAAAAACAACCCCTAAATTTTTTAGGCTTTGCATTTTTGTCTGTTTGTCACGAAATAGAATTTCATTCCAACATTCCCTTATACAAAAACACGGAAAATAGGCGGCATGGCTCCTTTCTGAAAGCTATATAAACGTCCCCAAGTCTTTGACTGTCTCCACAAATCTCTTCACATCCTCCCGTGGGTGCAGGGCATAGAGCAGGCCATATGGAATGCTGTAGGACCATTGGACCGGGATCGTGACCAGTGCCGGATGTACATCCTTCCAGCACTCCAGCGTAAGTAAAACGTTCTCCGTTTCCGCACAGCGGTTAAAGACGGAAATATCATAAAAATGCGGGGTATCTTCCAGCCGGATCGCCGGATGGTTGCGCCGGAGATCGTTGCGGATAAAATCATTGGTGCCGGAATCCCCCTCTGCTACCATCATCAGTGTCTCTCCATATAGATCAGAGAGCTCTAGACACTCCTTCCCCGCTAAACGGTGCTCTCTGGACACCGCGCACATTTTAGGATAACGCCCCAGAGGAAACATATTGCACTGATCCAGCCACCTCCTGGAGTCACACACGCCGATCAGAAAATCAAACTTTTCTCCCAACCGTGCAATCTCTGCAAGGATACCCTCATGATTGTCTTCATAAGGGACCAAATGCAGCTTATAATTGGGAAATTCCCGGCTGACCTGATACCATAGCTCCATGAAAGGCCTTGCCGGATTGAGCATGGAAGTCCCCACACAAAATGTTCGGCTGTCTGTCTCCATCTTCTGGCGGGCATTAGCGATAGACCGCCTGGAATAGTCCAGAAGAAACTTTGCGTCCTGATAAATCACCTCCCCTGCCGCTGTCAGACGCACTCCGGCGGGTGATCTCTCCAACAGGATCAGGTCCAAATGCTTTTCCAGCGCGTTGATCTGTTTCATCACCGCTGTGGGAGAAAGATACAGGCTCTCTGCTGCCTTTGTAAAACTGCCGCACTCCGCCACGCGGACAAAGGCTTTCAGATTAGAATTCAGCATACAGCTCCCCCTATAAACTATTTGTTTATAGAAGCATAACTGTTTGGAGATTCCCTGTCAAGAAAAAAGGGCTTATCATACCAGTATATTCTATGGATAGGAGGTGGCTTAACGTGGCTGATCTGATCGCGTTTTTTTCCAGAAATGGTCAAAACTACGTCAGAGGCATGGTTCAAGACCTCGCTGTTGGAAACACGGAGGTTGTGGCCGGTATCATTCAACGGTTGACAGGTGCAGAGCTGTTCAAACTGGAACCTCTGCAGGAATATTCCAGAAACTACAAGGAGTGTATTGCTCAGGCTCAGGCGGACCAGCAGCGAAATGCCAGGCCAGAGCTGAAGCGTTGTCCTGAATCACTTCGTGAATATGAAACCATCTATTTGGGCTATCCCAACTATTGGAGCACTATGCCTATGGTGGTATTCACCTTTCTGGAGCGCTATGACTTTACCGGGAAAACTATCCGTCCCTTCTGCACTCATGAGGGCAGTGGACTCGGAAGCAGCGAACAGGATATCCGCCGGCTGTGTCCCGGCGCCAAGGTAGAGCCAGGCCTTGCGGTCCAGGGCGGCAGTGTACGGCATGCAGAACCGGCGATTCGGGCATGGTTGAAGCAATCATAAAAAACGGGAGGCTTTTATGGAATTTACAACCCTGAAAAATGGTGTGAGGATGCCCTTAGAAGGCTTTGGTGTCTTTCAGGTTCCGGACGCGGCCCTGTGCGAACAATCTGTCACCTACGCACTGAGCGCCGGCTATCGACTGATTGATACCGCTGCCGCCTATTTCAATGAGGCGGCCGTGGGTGCGGCCATCCGCAAAAGCGGCATCCCCCGTGAGGAGCTGTTTATTACCACGAAGCTGTGGATTCAGGACCAGGGATATGCACATGCAAAACAGGCGTTTGAAGCCTCTATGGAAAACCTGGGTCTGGATTACCTGGACCTCTACTTGATTCACCAGCCTCTGGGAGATTATTATGGCTCCTGGCGGGCCATGGAGGAGCTATACAAGGCCGGCAGAATCCGGGCCATCGGCGTTTGCAATTTCTATCCGGAACGGCTGGTGGATCTATGTTTGAACGTGGAGATCCCACCCATGGTAAATCAGGTGGAGCTGCATCCCTTCTTTCAACAGACCAAGGCACTCGATACCATGCGGGAGTTCAGCGTCCAGCCGGAGGCATGGGGCCCCTTGGCGGAGGGAAACCACGGTATTTTCACTCACAAGCTGCTGACGGATATCGGCAGGAAATACGGCAAAACCGCCGCGCAGACTGCTCTGCGTTGGAACACGCAGCGGGGTGTGGTCATTATCCCAAAATCCACCCATCCGGAACGGATGTCCGAAAATCTGGACATTTGGGATTTTACCCTAGCGGACGAGGACATGTCCGCCATCTCTGCCCTGGACCTGGGCCACAGTGAGATCATTGACCACTCCACAGCGCAGACCGCCAAATACCTCAACAGCTGGAAAATCCACGACTGATCATCAGATTTGTTGTTCCCTATATGTGCTTGAAAAACAGGAGATTCAATCATATGAATGAGAAAATGCCAATTCCCAACACTATTTTTCCAATTGGAGAGAAAAACACCGCATATGCACAGTACTTTGTAGGTCAAAGCTACCTGAACATGCTTACTACCAAGGGCCTTCCCATCGGGAACGTTACCTTTGAACCCGGATGCCGGAACAACTGGCATATCCACCATGCCAGGTCTGGAGGCGGACAAATTCTCCTTTGTACGACAGGGCGCGGTTACTACCAGGCCTGGGGAAAAGCTCCCCAGGAACTCCATCCCGGCGACGTGGTGGTGATCCCAGCCGGGGTCAAGCACTGGCACGGAGCTGCCCCGAACTGTTGGTTTTCCCACCTGGCTATAGAGATCCCCGGTGAGGATACCCACAGCGAGTGGCTGGAACCTGTCAGTAATCAGACATATCACCCCCTGCCATAAATACATCTGAAGACAGCTCTTCCTATCCGGTATTTGGAGAATGAGACACCATCAGGAGGAATCAGACATGACAAGCACCGCGAAAAAAAACTGGAAACGCATGTTTTCAGGCCCTGCATCCGGACTGCTGGAAACAGATCCGGAATTTGCCCAGTTCTTTGCTGACTTTGCCTTTGACGAGGTTCCCCTTCAGGACGATCTGGATGACCGCAGCCGCATGATGGCAATTCTTGCCGCCCTGATCGGAAGTCAGAGTACAGAGACGTTTGAAGCCATGCTTCCGGCCGCTCTCGGTCTGGGCGTCACCCCGGTTGAGGCCAGAGAGATCGTCTATCAGGCGGCAGCCTATCTTGGCATTGGCAGGACGCTTCCCTTTCTGCAGGCCGCTAACCGGGTGTTTACTGCTCAAGGCATCTCCCTGCCACTGCCAGCGCAGTCCACAACTTCCCCGGATATCCGTTTGGAACAGGGCGAGCAGGTCCAGGTGGATATCTTTGGAGAACAGATGCGTGAATTTTCCAAGTCCGGCCCAGAGGAGAGCCGCCACATCAATCGGTGGCTTTCATCCAACTGTTTTGGTGACTATTACACCCGGACTGGCCTTGATAACCGCCAGCGTGAGATGATCACCTTTTGCCTCCTGGCCGCCCAGGGTGGATGTGAGCCTCAGCTGATTTCCCATGCTGCCGCAAACATACGCATTGGGAACCGGCGCCCCTTTCTTGTCAAAGTCATCTCGCAATGCCTGCCCTACATCGGTTACCCCCGCAGTCTGAATGCATTGCAGTGCCTTCGTAAGGCAGTTGAGCAGTAAACCGGTGCCCAGGCTGTCACCCTTGCTATCCATCCAGAATAGAATGGGATACATTCTATGAATCTGGAGGTATCCGCAATGGAATCTACTCCCAACGAGATGGTAACGCTTAATGCCTGTATTTTGCGGGTTTGCTGCTGCGATCTTTTGTGCTGCGACCTCTGCACATCCCAGCAGGTACTTGTCCATACGCAAGACGCCTGCTGTTTCCGTGTAGGGGAACACGTTTGCATCGAATATAATGGCGTGATGACCAATAGTCTTCCGCCTCAGATTACCGCCACATGCATCCGCCGGATGTCCTGTTGCTGCTGACATGTCCTGTATAGAGCCAAGGCCGCTGCGTTGCAGCGGCCTTGGCTGCATAATCCCTGTGTTGCATTTCCTTCATTTCGGAAAAATCCAGGAAGCGCAGGGCGGCACCTATTTTCTCTGCCATGCGCCAGCACATTTTTTCTAACAGTCCCACTCTGCATTCTTGAAGCATGGGTGCTAGTCAGCATCTATGCTCCTTGGAAACAGGTCTTTTTATATTTGCATCTCTGATATATTCTAACCAGAGGTGTGACTGCATCATGAAAACCGTCTCATAGAGGCTGTCTATGTGGTCATACCTGCTTGGCTGCAAAATAACACCACTCAGCTCGCCCGGCACCTTTCGAAACCTCCAGAATCTATTTTCTCACACAACTTTCAGATACCAGATTCTGAAGCAGTAAGATTCACAAAAACGCCCCATGAAAATTAAGGAAGATGGCTTGACTTTTGAGAAGGGATTGAGTATGATAGAAAGTATCAAAGTGGTCATACCACGCAGCTGGCTCTGTAGGATGAGATTCAAAAATTGATGAAAGAGGTGCTTTACAATGGGCAACAAGAAAAAGATGACAGTTTTGGATTTCCAGAAGTACAAGGACGAGGGCCGCAAGTTCTCCTTCGTAACGGCCTACGACTACACCACCGCTAGCATTGTCAACGAGAGTGACTGCGAGATCATCCTGGTGGGCGACTCCCTGGGCATGATTATGCTGGGCTACAACACGACGGTGCCTGTGACGGTGGACGACATGATCCACCACATCCGCCCGGTGGTCAAGGGCGCTCCGGACACCTTCATCATCGGAGATATGCCGTTTGGCTCCTACAACGTCAGCAAGGAGCAGGCCATTGAGACAGCCAACCGGATCACCAAGGAGACCCTGTGCGACTGCGTGAAGCTGGAGGGCGGCGCGAACATGGCTCCCACGATCCGCGCGATGGTGGACGCCGGCATCAATGTGATGGGCCACATCGGTATGACCCCGCAGACCGCCACCTCTTTCGGCGGCTTTAAGGTGCAGGGCGGCACGCCTGAGTCTGCCCGGAAGCTGATTGAGGACGCCAAGGCTCTGGAGGCCGCGGGCGTGTTCGCCATGGTTGTGGAGTGCGTTCCCAGCGTGGTGGCCAAGGCCATGCAGGAGGAAGTGCATGTGCCCATCCTGGGCATTGGCGCCGGTCCTTATGTGGACTGCCAGGTGCTGGTGACGCAGGACCTGCTGGGCATGTACGGCGACTTCAAGCCCAAGTTCGTCAAGCACTTCGCCAACATCCGCGCCGAGATGATCAAGGGCCTCAACCTCTTCCACGAGGAAACCCTCAGCGGCGCTTTCCCCACGCCCGAGTACTCCTTCAACAAGGCCGTGGAGATTCCCTCTGTTTACGGTCCCGGCAACAACTGAGATTTGCTTCTAAGGCCCGCGGTGGTTTTCCACCGCGGGCCTTCTTTCTGCCTTCTCTTCATAACATCCCGCCCCGAAGCCTTTCACCTCCGGCTGGTCTGATCTGTTTACAGCTGACAAAGCAGCTCCCTCAGGAAATGCCAGACCTTTTGGGTGCTGGAGATCGTCACATACTCGCCGGGAGAGTGCAGATTGCGTACATCCGGTCCCAGGGAAATCATATCCAGCTTTCTGGGCGCTTTCTCGCCCAGCTCGCCGCACTCCAGACCTGCGTGCAGGACCATGTACTTAGGCGCTTTTCCATAGAGTTTTTGGTAGAGCTCCCCACAGGTTTTTTTCACGCCGGAGTCCGGGTCGTACTCCCACTCCGGGCAGCAGGACATCACCTCATAGGTGGCGCCATGGAGCTCCGTCAAACGGCGGATATGGCAAAACATCTCCTCATACATGCTCTTCATGGAGCTTCTGGTCATGACGTGAATTACGGCCTGCTCCGCCTCCAGCCGGACCACGCCCAGGCTGACGGAGCTCTCCACAATATCCGGAAACTCCGGATTCATGCGGACAATCCCACTCTGGGTGAAGTAGAGATAGTTCAGAAGCCCATCCCTGCTGGCCTTGGTCAGCACCTGTCGGGCCGCGTCGGCAGCGGCACAGGTGATGGAGATGTCCGGGTCGGAGAAACGATACTCCTTGGCTACCACCGTCTGATAGGCGGCAGTCAGCTCCTCCACTTTCGCTACATCGCCGGCAGGCACGGCAATGATTGCCTCCGCCTCCCTGGGAATGGCGTTGTACTTCAGACCGCCCATGAAGTCCACCAGGGAGAGCGCCACAGATTCCTTCAGCGTATAGAGGAGGCGGCACAGCAGCTTGATGGAATTCGCCCGACAGCGATGAATATCCTCGCCGGAGTGTCCGCCCAGCAGTCCCCTGACGGAAATCCTCAGGGTGCTGACGTCAGCCGGAGCCGCCTCCCGCGCAATGGGAAGGAATACTTTGACAACAGGGCCTCCCGCGCAGCCGATGATAAAGACTCCTTCATCGTCAGAGTCCAGGTTTATTAAAGTGCTGCCTTGGAGCAGGCTACCGTCAAACGCCTCCACACCGGTCATACCCCGCTCCTCGTCCGCCGTACAGACAAATTCCAGCGCAGGATATTCCCGGCTTTTGTCCGCCAGTATCGCCAGGGCCAGGGCCACGCCAATGCCGTCGTCAGCGCCGAGGGTCGTATCCCTGGCAATGATCTTATCTCCCTCAATCTCAAAGGAAATAGGGTCTTTTGCAAAGTCGTGCTCCACGCCCGCGTTTTTCTCGCAGACCATATCCATATGTGCCTGCAAAATCACGCCGGCTCTGTCCTCAAAACCTTTGCCGGCAGACCGGCGCATGATGATGTTGTGTGCGTCGTCCGTCTGATACTCCAGGCCGTGGGCCTTGGCAAACTCCACCAGATAGGCACAGACGGCGGCCTCGTTTCCGGATTCACGAGGAATGCATGTTAAGTCCTCAAAATAGTGGAAAACCTCTTTGGGCTCCGTGTTCGCTAAGATTCTATCTTTCATATGGCTCCTCCTTATCCCATGAGAATGGTGGCTCCGGCCAGCACGACCATGGTGAGCAACCCAATCATCAGCAGGAACTTACCCACAAATTTCATCCAGGTCACATAGGAGGTTCTGGTCATCGTCAGCACGCCCATCAGCAGGCCGCAGGTGGGCGCCACCAGAGCCAGCATGGAGTTGGCCGCTGCGTATGCAATTACTACGATCTCACGTCCCACACCGGCAAAGTCCGCCAGGGGCGCCATGATACCCATGGACAGTGTGGCGAGGCCAGAGGAAGAAGGCACAAAGAAGGACAGCACCAGATAAATCACATAGGTGCACAGAGAGAACACCACGCTGGAGGTGTTCACCAGCAGGGATTCGCCGAAGTGCAGAATGGTATCGGTGATTCTGGCATCGCTCATCACAATGCTGACGCCTCTTGCAACGCCGATGATCACAGCCACGCTCAACAGATCCTTACAGCCGTTGATGAAGGTGTCCATGAACTCCTCGTCGCCCATCCGGGCAATTACGGCCACGATCACGCTGGCGGCCAGGAATACGCCGGCCAGCTCAGGGAACCACCAGCCCATGGTGGGCCAAATGGTAATGCCCAGGTCCTCCCAGGCCAGGACGCCCCAGATCATGATCAGGAAGGACACCACGAACACCACCAAGATCAACTTTCTCTTGGTGGTCAGCTCCGGCAGGTTATCCATGTCGGTCTCTTTCAGGAAAAACTTCCGATTTTCCTCCGCTTGGGCATACACCAGGGACTTGGTGGGGTCCCTCCTCACTTTTTCCGCATAACGCATGGTGAAAATAATACCAGCCGGGATGTAAATTGCCAGCAAAACCAGCCGGACAACAATGCCATCTGCCATGGAAATACCAGCGAACCGGCTGGCAATGGCCACGGCGAAAGGATTTGCAATGGAGCCCATGACGCCCAAAGCCGCCCCCATCTTGATTACGCTCAGGCCAACCAATGTGTCATAGCCTGCTGCCAGTAGAACCGGGATGAGAACGGGGAAAAAGGGCAGCGTCTCCTCCTCAATCCCGAAGGCTGCGCCTGCAAAGCTGAAAATCAGCATCAAAACCGGGATCAGCAGCTTTTCCCTGCCCTTGAGTCTGCGGATCGTCGCACCGATAGCAGCGTCAATGGCGCCGGTTTTCATCACCACTGCCAGATATCCGCCGATCACCAGTGTGTAGAGAATGATGTCCACCGAGTCCATAAAACCGCTGATAGGGGCCATAATCACAGAGGCAACCCCCTGGGGATTGGAATCTACCTCGTGGTAAGTCCCGGCAATCGGCTGCAGTGTTGAAGCATCGGGGTCCACATACTCATACGCGCCGCCGGGAAGCACCCAGCTGAGGATCGCCACCAAAACAACGATGGCCATAATGATGACGTACGAGGAAGGGATCTTCCATTTCTTTTTTGACATGTTTTTCTCCTCCTTGACAAAAATACAACAAACTAAATAAGCAATTTTTGTGCCAAGCGAGAACATGGATTCATTTGTTTAAAAATCATCAAAATTCCTTGTTTATTTTTAAACAAGCCCTTTTTTCCCGGCAAGCAAACACGTCTTCAGTGACTTTTCCGCTATTGAATAAGTCATTTTTAACTTATCTAAAAACAATTCAAGTCAAAAACAACTCGAATTTTGAGGCAAACTATCACCAGCAAGTTGTTTTTGACTCGAACATGTAGTATAATCAGTAAGAACTTCTTTTATAAAGACCCTAGTTCATAAATCGCCTCTGCATAAATCCTGCAGGTCTTAACCAGGCTGTCAATGTCAATATATTCATTTTTTTGATGCCAGGCCAGGCTTTCCCCGGGAAAAATCGCGCCAAAGGCCGCGATATTGGGGATCGATTTGGAATAGCTGCCACTGCCGCTGTATGTGGGCTCGCTCTTATCTTTTGTGACCTTTTGGTATGCTTTCAGCAGTGCCTTAATCAAAAAATGTTCTCTGGGAAAATATGTAGGGTCCCAGTACGAATTTTCCACCGGAGAAAAGCCGTTTTCCAAAAAGCTATCTTGCAGCTTGCCATAGACCTGGTCATATCGGCATGTGACCGGATAGCGCAGGTCCAGCCGAACATGCATCTTCTTTCCATCAAAGGTGAGAATTCCGAGATTAACCGTCAGCTTCCCAGAGAATTCATCCGCATAAGCAATCCCAAGGGAGTCCCCATAAATTTCAAAGCCGATCCTGGTCCGAAGAAAATGGATGGTTCGGCACATCTCCCGGGAGCCAAAGGCCAAAGAATCCAAAAAGTCCAGCATCGCGCTGACCGCGTTGACGCCCTGCTCCAGGGAAATACTGTGAGTCTCCATGCCGAACGCCTCCAACAGCACGCCATTTTCCAGAATCTTGGCGTGCATATTGTGGCGGTGCTCCTTGGAGAATTCCGAGAGTTCCCGAACAATCTCACTCTTGCGCGGTGTGATCAGCAGCGCTTCACAGTGTCCAGGTACCGTGTTTTCCATTGTCCCGCCCCGGATATATTGGATATACTCCTCCCTCTCCTGGGGAATTTCCGAGGAGAATTCCACCATGGCAAGCCCCTTTTCCGCAAACACCACGGGAAACTGCCCGTCCAGAGTGAATCCTGCAATCGGCGGCTTCTCCTGGGAGAGATAGTGCTCCATGTCCCGGTAATACCGCTGCTCATCCGTCCCCACAATCAGACGAATTTTTTTGTTGAGCTTTTTTCCAGAGTCTTTGACGGCCTTCAGCGCGTAAAGGGCAGCCAAAAGCGGTCCCTTGTTGTCCAGGGAGCCCCGGCCATAAATCCGGTTATTTAAAATCATTCCCCCATAGGGAGGCACTCCCCACATCTCCCCTTCCGGGCAGATGTCCACGTGGGAGAGCACGCCGATATAAAGCTCTCCCTCGCCGTACTCCGCATAGCCGCAGTAGCCATCCAGATTTTTGGTGGAGAACCCCATAGACTCCGCCAGAGAGAGCACATAGCCCAGCGCCTTGTCTACGCCGTCCCCAAATGGCTTTCCCGGAAGCGGCTGCTCATGAACCGATTTAATTTGAACTAACTCCTGAACGGAGCGGACCAAGTCCTCCTGGTATTTGGAAACTTCTGCTTTGAGCGTCATAGCATAACATCCTTATTTCATCACGAAAGCAATCCATCAGCGCATTACCTCATGAAATTTTCTTCTGCTTATCATACAACAAAACGCTTTGGTTGTACAGTGTCAAATTGATTGCCTCCTCTGAGCTTTTCTGATCGACAAAAAACTAAGCATTCATATACGGAAAGAGGTCACACCTATGGAAACAGAACTGGATTATTGCAAATCCATCTTGGACCTGATCCCCTCCGCAGTGGCACTTTATACACAAGATCAGCGGCTGCTGTTTTGCAACCGCGCCTTTCGGGAGCATTTCGGTGCAGAGGATGGACCTTTGGAGGGCCGGCACTTCCTCAAAGTCGGCCGCCGCTATTATTATAAAATCTCCCGTTTCCCAGAGGCGGCGCAGCATCTACAAAGTGATTCCACTTCACAAAGCGACGTCTATGCCGGCCAGCAGAGAATTTACCACCGGCTGGAGTGGCGTGGTGAGCGGCTCTTTTTGGAGCTGATTGCCCCCCTCGCATCTCCCACGCTTCCCCTCCAACCGGAAGACAACAAGGAGTCGCCTGAGGGCATGATCCTCTCTGACAAAAGGATGAGAAGCATTCTTGAGACTATCCGCCGCATTTCAAACTTTGATTCCACGGTCTTAATCACCGGAGAATCCGGCACCGGCAAGACCATGCTGGCAAGATACATCCATTCCAACAGCCGGCGGGCCAGCGCGCCTTTTGTCACGATCAACTGTGCCTCCATACCAGAGAACCTGATTGAATCAGAACTATTTGGCTACGTCTCCGGTGCGTTTACCGGTGCCGGACAAAAGGGTAAGGTCGGTCTGGTGGAAACAGCCAACGGGGGCACTTTATTTCTGGATGAGATCGGTACACTGCCGCTGAATCTGCAAAGTAAATTCCTGCAGCTGGTCCAGGAAAAGTCCTATCTGCCCGTGGGCGGTGTCAAACTGAAAACTGCAGATGTCCGTATTATTTCCGCCACGAATCTGGATCTTAGCAAGCAGGTGGAGGACGGCGTTTTCCGAGAAGACCTCTATTATCGTCTGCGGGTTATTGAATTTCACATGCCGCCCCTGCGGGAACGGACAGATGCCCTGGACCCGCTGATTGATCATTTTCTGACGTATTACAATCAAAAATACCAGATTGCAAAAACCATCTCCATCAGGGCAAGAGAGACCTTAAAGCGCCACAGCTGGAACGGCAACATTCGGGAGCTGCAATATGTGATTGAGCGGATTATGGTAACATCTCTGGATGGCTGTATCCAGCCAGAGAATATTCCGCCTCTCCAGAGTACGGCATCCGAGGAGTCGGAACGTCAGGGTGAGGAGCAGAGCTTTGACCAATCCATGGAGGCCTTTGAGCGCAAGCTCCTGCGTCGAGCCTATCAAAAATACGGCAGCTCCTATAAGGTGGCCGCCGCGCTGGGCATTTCCCAGACTAAGGCCTCGCGGTTGCTTCGGAAATATGACATTCGCTGACGCTGCTTTATGCAAGGCTTTTCTGGGCCGTGACAAAACCTGGCAATGGAGATAACCCGTTTTCCTTCATATTGGAATTAGAGATGGTACCACTTTGTAAAATACTACAATTTAGTTGAAATGTGTCTCCAGAAAGCAAAGGCACCTGTCCTCTCACACTCCATAAAAAGTCCGCAAAATGATTGACTTGCAAAAGCAGCTTTCCAAGGGGCCTGTTTTGAACATGCTGCAGCCGCAAAGAACGGTTTCTGCCCTCCTTAACCAAATCAGAGCTGGATGGAAGCGGAGAGCAGCAGCGTAAGCACGATAAGTTTTGCGATGGAATAAAAAAGCTCGTCGCAAGCGATTGCTTGCGGCGAGCTGTCCCCCCGGCAGATTCGAACTGCCGGCCTTTCGCTTAGGAGAAGGCCCCGGGCACTGATTATCACTGGTCATTATCAGCTGAAAACCATTTGGTTTCAGAGCCTTTTATTCGTTTATCAGGCAACCTGTTTATCCCCGGCAGCTTGCGCAGGCAGATTTGCTTTCAGCCCTGCTGAATTGGCTGAAGGCCATAGCTGACCGCCACATCGTTCAGGTCCTTGAACACGGTCTCATTCAGCGGGATGCCCTCCACTGCGTTCTTGTCCGCGGTTCTTCCGGAGCGCTCGCCGGGCAGAAGAATCCTGTCAACGCCGGGAGCCTTGCGGCAGTTGTGGATCTCATCAATCATCTCATCCATTCTGTGCTTGAAATCATCCACATCACAAAACACCTGAATATCAATGCAGCCAAACAGGTGGCCGATATTCTGTTCCTTGTCCGTATCCACATAGAAATCGCAGATGTCCCGGGACATCAGTGCGGCGTTGCTCAGCATTGCCGCCATCACGCCGGAAATTACTGTCAAGCCATATCCCTTGTACCCACCAACAGGAAGAAGGATTCCGTCAAACCCTAACTTCGGGTCGTCTGTGGGCTCACCGTCAATGGTCATGGCCCAAGTTGTTGGAATTTTGTCGCCGCGTTTCGCCGCCGAAGCCAGCTTGCCTCTGGAGACGACGGATGTGGCCATATCCAAGACCACCGGATACTCCTTGCCTGCCGGAATGGCAAAGGAAAACGGGTTGTTATCCAAAATAGGCTCTACGCCGCCGGTGGGCGCCAGCAGATGTGCGGCGGGAGATGTGGAACACATGCCGATCATGTTGTGTTCCAGCGCCATGCGGGTAAAATAGCTGGCCATTCCAAAGTGGTTGCTGCCCCGCACCGCCACAAAGGCCACTCCGCACTTTTTGGCCTTTTTAATGCACTTTTCCATTGCAAATTTGGACACCACCTGGCCCATGCCGTTATGTCCGTCAATGACGGCTGTAGTGGGAGTTTCCCGGACAACTTCAATTTCACTGTGAGGCAGCGTGCCACCGTCGCGCAAACGCTTGGTATACGCCGGCACTCTCATGACGCCATGGGAGTCCATTCCCGTCTGGTCGGCGGCTACCAAGTTATCCGCCACAACCGCGGCCTCGTCCTGCCGCATGCCAGCGGCAACAAAAATCTTGGTACACTGATCAAGCAGCACTTCTCTTTTCACAATTACCTTTTCGCTCATGCTAACATCCTCTTTTCAAGTTTATTTGTTACGCCTCATGACAAGCGCTATCCAGCTTTCAGCAGATTTCCGTACCCGTATTTCCCTCAATTGCATCCACAGCGTGATACAGTGAACTGATGATTGCCCGCTTGCCCGGTTTTGCCTCCACGAACTTCACAGCCGCCTCCACTTTGGGTAGCATGGAGCCTGGCGCAAACTGCCCTTCCGCCATATACTTTCTCGCCTCGGCGGCAGTCAGCTTTTCCAAGTTTTCCTGGTTGGGCTTTCCAAAGTTAATCGCCACATGCTCCACTTCCGTCAAAATCAGCAGCACATCTGCATTTACATGCTCCGCCAGCGCCTCGGCGGCAAAGTCTTTGTCAATCACGGCTGCCACACCCTCATAAGTACCATCCGCCTTTTTCACAACCGGAATTCCGCCGCCGCCACAGGTAATCACGATGGAGCGTCCGAGCAGAGAGTCAATGGTGTCCTTCTCCAGAATATCCACTGGCTTTGGACTGGGAACCACTCTGCGCCAGCCCCGCCCGGCGTCTTCTTTTACGGTGTATCCCTTTTCCTCTGCCAGCTTCTTGGCCTCTTCCTCGGAATAAAACGGGCCAATTGGCTTACTGGGATTTTGGAATGCCGTATCGCCCTTGTCCACGGCCACCTGCGTCACAATGGTGGCCACCGGCAGATCCATATTGTTCTCCTTCAGCTTCTGTTTCAGTGCCTGCTGAATATGATAGCCGATATATCCCTGACTCATTGCTCCGCACACATCAAAGGGCATTGCCGGAACAACATCCTTTGCCGTTTCACTGGCTAGCAGAATCCGCCCCACCTGGGGGCCGTTTCCGTGGACGATCACAATTTCATACCCTTTGCGAATCAGATCCACAAGATATCCGCAGGTCTTCTGCACAACTGCCAATTGGGCCTCGGCTGTCGCTCCATCTTTGGAAGATTGAAGTGCATTGCCACCCAGTGCGACTACAATTCTGGTCTTTCCCGCATTCATTTCAAAATTACTCCTTCAAGTTTTGTTATCAGGAAAAAATTGCTCCTAAAATGGGGTAGGTAACAAAGATACTCAGATAGCGAACCAAATGCAGCAAGACCACCTTCGCAATATCTACGTCATAGTCACTTGCCACAAGTGTCACATCGCTGACGCCTCCCGCGCAGCAGGAAAATATGCCCGTGGGCAAATCCACATACCCTTTGCGGCTCAGCAAACTCCCCAGGACAACGGTGAGCAGCAGATATCCAAAAATAATCAGCAGCACGCTTGGCAGTACATTTTTGATATAAAGAAAATCCTTGATATTGCAACGCATTCCGATCACGGCACCGCTTAGGATCTGGGCGGTGCGCTTTAGCCACCGCGGCATATACGTCTTTCCCGTAAAAATTGTAACCGCTCCTGTGATCACTATCGTAAAGAGCAATGTTCCCGCGGGAACACTGGAAATTTTCCCAATTATGGCGCCAATTGCGCCGACTGCCAGTGTAAACAGCATCTGTAAAAACAGCGTTTTTCTGCTTGTCTTTTGGCCCTCATGATGCACGTAGATGGCTTCTCCTGTGTTCTTTTCGCGTTTTTTCAAAATGACGGTTGCCATCACAGGAACCGCCAAATAAAGGATTGCGGTGCGCAGGGTATGAAATGCCGCAATCAATGAGGTATCTCCCCCGGTGTCCCCCGCAAACAGGCACACTTCCACCATTCCACCAGGAGCAGTTGCGTACATTGCCGTCAAAATGTCACAGTCCGCAGTTTTGGAAAAAAACACTCCCATGAAAATGGCATAGGCCGTCATGCCCAGCAGCAGGAGCAACGCCGGGGCCCATAGCTTTTTCAGCTTTTTGATGTCCTCCCGGTGGAGCATTGTCCCGATGTAAGCGCCCAACAAAAACTGGACAAACACGGACGCTCCTCCCGGAAGCATCCCCCGACCGGTCAGCAAATTAAACAGAATGGTTATCAACATGGCGCCAACCATCAAACTGCCCGGAATTTTTAGAAGGAGGAACAGAATTCCCCCAATTGCCGCAGTTAGCAGCGTCAGGAAAACAGTCATCATTTCCCTCCGTCTCCCCCGTGCCGCTGGCAGGCCTGGCGGCACGGGGGAGCGCCGTTTATGCCTTCATTTCTTCATCCAATTGCTTAAACAAGGCCGGGTTCAGATCATCGAGATACAGCATTTCCTTGCGCCAAGCAGAGACCTGATCCAGGTCGATGGTGGACACCAATACTTCTTCCGCCGCCATGCCTGCCTCTGCAACCACAATGCCGCGGGGATTGATGACTTTGCTCCGGCCAAACGTATAACGGTGCTTCGCCTGGCCAAAAGTGTTGGCAGAGGCAAAAAACACAACGTTGTCTGCAGCGCGGACTGGCAGCATCAGATGCCATACGTCCTCATCCTCGCGCCTCCAGCTGGCACAGTGCAGAATCAGCTCCGCTCCCTTCAGTGTCAAAAGACGGGAGGTTTCCGGGAAATTCGCATCATAGCAGCAAAGAAGGCCCACCTTGCCGTACCTAGTGTCATACACCGGGAATCTGTCATGCGCGGTAAAGTACTCCTTCTCCGGGCCAAACAGATAGTTTTTATCGTAGACCTCGCCAAGGTTCCCCTCATCGTCAATGAACACCATGGCATTTTCCATGACTGGAGGCTGATTTGTGCGCAGCGCCATGCCAACAACAAGATAGACGCCAAGTTCCTTGGCCAGTATCCGGAATTGAGTGACAGACTCTCCGTCCAGATCCTCTGCCATCTCATACCAGGCTTCACGGCTGTACTCCATTGCATCCCAGCCGGTCAGGCTGGTCTCCGGAAGGACAATTATCTGTGCACCCTTGGCAGCCGCATGGCGGATTAGCTCAATTGAATGCGTGCGGTTGTAAGGTACATCGCCCAGCTTTGGCTCCAACTGGATCATTCCCAGGGTAACTTCACGCATATGCCTTCCCTCCCTTACACGATTTCAAAGCGATCCATATCGATTTCCAGGCTCTCTTTGGCCTTTGCGAAATCGGGGTCCAGCTTCTTCATCAGGAAATAGTACAGCAGAATGGAAACTGCTGTTGCCACAAACCATGCGCCGTTATACAGCACGGATAGAGCCGGAACATACACACCAATGAACGTGCAGAGAACAGAGATCGCAATCGTGAAGAATGCCACCGGGTTGAAACCGCCGTCCTTCCACTTCATCAGCAGCGTCGCAAACACGATGAAGAAGATTGCCAAAGCGAAATAAGAAAGCCTCATGGACAACCCCATCGCGCTCGTCATACCCAAATACTCCTTGTTGCAAACCAGTCCCAGAACCACCAGAACCGCCGCGATTACATAGAGAATCATGGTAAAGGGCTTGTTATACTTGGATAGACGCTTGAATGCAAATTCACCGTTGGGGTCATAGAGGGCATTCAAATCCAGCTTAGTCTTACGGATAAAGATATAGTTGCTGATATTCACGCCTGCCAGAGGGGCCAGGAAGCCGCCGGAGCAAACAAGAAATGCGTTCACGTACAGTGCCGGAGAGGTCATCAGCTTCCAAGGCTGCGTCAGCAGGGCGGCAACACCGAAAATCCACACAGCCTGCTTGAAGGACAGCCGTCCGCCGGAAACCGTGGAAATATCCATGCAGGGTGCAAAGGCGTTGGCCGCAGTGTTGGTGGTAATCTCGGCAGCGCCCAGGAACAGCAACGTGCCGACGACAAACAACGGGTTGTTGATTTTGGAAGTCAGCACGATGGGGTCCCAAATGGCCTCACCGAAAATGACCACGGAGCAGGATGTCACCAGCGCACCCACTAGGGCTAAGCCGGAAAAGCCAATGGGATTTCCAACCGCTGTGCCGATGATATGCGCTTTTTGGCTCTTGGAATAGCGGGTGAAGTCCGTAATATTCAGCACCAGGGTAGCCCACCAGCCAATGGTGGCGGTGATGCAGACCAGCATCTGGTTGCGCAGCTCGCCGCCGCTGATCGTCGCGGGCTCGGAGATCAAAGTACCCCAGCTTCCAGCATTTACACGGCCCCAGACCAGCAAAACCACCATCCAGATGATTAGGAAGGGCGCGGTAAAGGATTCCAGCTTCTTCAGCATGCCGGCGCCGCGGGTCAGCACCAGCACAGTCAGCAGCCAATAGGCCACAAAGCTGATTGCAAAGGCATAGGGAATGTCAGACCAGCCCGGGAATATGACACGGATGGCCACGTCCACACATTGGGCACCGATATACAGGTGTATACCAAAATAGAAAACTGCCACAGCCGCACGGATAATAGCTGTGGCGCTGGACCCCAGATAGCCGCACGCAGAGCGCCAATAAACCGGGGATGGCACGCCATACTTTGTGCCGGCGTGCCCATTGGCAGCCATCGGGAATACCAGTACCAGACATCCAAATGCAATGCAGAAGACGACCTGCCACACAGAAAGGCCTAGCTGCATATAACTCTCACATACGTAATAGGTGGCAACGGCTACGTTCATGCCGATCCACAATGCAAAATAGTTCCATGTTGTCCAAGTTTTTTCGCCAAGTTTGCTGGGAAGGAGTTCTTTCGTAATTTTTTGTTTCATAAAAATTCTCCCATCCTCAAAATCTTTATATAGACAACCTTGTCAAAAAACATTGACGCTAAACAGGGGCTATGCTTTATTTAGGTCTGTTGAAATGCAGGGCAACTGTCCGGATGTTGGTTTACCCATGCTACCACTCCTGCTGCAGCATGGGTAAACCGAGAAAAAAGAGTAAGTGAGGTTACTTGTTAACCGTTTCCTTCTTCATTTTGGAGTTGTGAATGCCCCAGTGGAACTCTTTCTCACGTTGACCATTGGGGAACAGAATGTGGATATACTCCTCCGGCAGAGGCTTGCCGAACTTGCTGCCGACCACATAGCCCACAAAGGACATGACCATGGCCGGGAAGAAGAAGTGGCAGAACGGCTGACCCAATGCATACCAAATCAGTGCGCTACACGCGCCGCAGACCTGCGCCATTACGCAGCCCGTGGTGTTGCCGCCCCTCCAGAACATACCGCCAAACATGGGAACGGCGATCATCGAGGCCATCATTGTATGGGAGAAGGTGGCCAGGAAGGTAATCTGGGTGCCGACACCGCCGATGGTGATGATTGCCAGAAGGCCCAGCACGATGAACATAACCGCCTGGGTAATACGCAGAACGGTTTTGTCAGAGGCGTTGGGATTGATACATCCCTTGTAAAGATCGTTCGACGCAGCCGCGCCCATAACCAGGATCACACCGTCCAAAGTAGACATCGCGGCCGCAACCACAGCTGCCATGACCAGGCCCTGTGCCCAGTCGGGCATCAGCTGTGTGACCATATAGGGAAACACAGAGTCCGTAGACTCCAGCAGGGCGTCGCCATACAGTGCGCGCGCGATGGCGCCGTTGCCATTAGATGTATAGAGGATAAACAGCATCAGGAAAATCACAATGATGACGGAGGGCTTAATCACACGTTTATCCTTCATGGCAAAGCCTTTTTGCAGCAGCTGAGGCAGGCCCCAGGGAGCCAAGCCGAACACGAATGTCACGCCGACCAGTTGGTTCCAGCCCAGTGCGCCGGGAGAGTTCACCAGATGATCATAGTCCATCGCAGAGAGCGTGGTAATCACATTGTTGATGCCGCCGATCTCGATCAGTGCCGCAACGAACACAAACGTCGCGCCGAAGCACATTAGTAGAGACTGGAAGAAGTCTGTGATGGTACCCGCCATAAAGCCGCCAATCAGCGAGTACACCAAGGTGACACCCAGGATCAAAATCACGCTCTGTGCAAAGGTGAAGCCAGTAACGGCGGAAATCATCAACGCACTGCCCTTGGCAACGCCAATCAGGTACGGCAGCAGGAACACTAACATAAATGCTGCCAGCAATCCGGCGGGAACATTGCTCAGATAGCGCTTTTTCAGATAGCCTGGGACCGTCACAACGCCCAATTGCTTGGATGCCTTTGCAAGTCCGGCGAACAACAGGATAATGCCAATGGGGGTGCACAAAACCTGCGCTACAGTGTTCCACATGTAAGACATGCCGTTGTAGTACGCGGTGCCGCAGTTGCCGATCAGGACAGAGGAGCTCAAATACGTGGAGAAAAACGCACAGCCCAAATACCAGGGCCCCAGGTCACGCTTGCCCACCATGAATCCGTTAAAGTCCGTGCTGTATTTTCTGCAGTAAATACCGATGCCGATCATTCCCAGGAAGTAGATCCAGAAAATGATCATAGCAGTTGAACCCAATTTTTCAACGATCATTTCTTGTCACCCTTCCTTATATTTTTCATCTTCATGAACTTGTCCGTATCAATCGGATCGCCTTCCCACTCATCCATGTTGCGCTGATCCTCGATCCACATGACGATGAAAATGAGGATCACCATTGCAACGGGAGTACCGAACCATGCGAATGCTGTGCCAAGAGGAAGTCCAAACATATTTATTTTCTCCCTTCAAGTTACTCATTCTTCACTTCTGGGTCTCCCCCCTATTTTTCTTGCTCTAGACATTCCGTCTATTCCATGACACGGGGGACTAGATCTGCTCCATGCGTCAACAATCCAAATTTTGCATTGTCTCCTTCCAGTTCGCGGGCAATGTGAATTGCCTCCGGAATGGAAGGCGCATACTTGTATCCCAAATATTCAGTTGTTTTTTGGTCGATCCCATCTGATACCAAAATGACCTTTGCCATCTGCCGCATCACACCTGCGCTGATGTATCCTGTGGATCCAACCACATCAGAAAACTTTCCGCTCTTGCTGAGATTGAAAATCTCCACCGGGTCCATTGTCCCCAGCTGCATGACATCCGGATGCTCCGGATATGCTCCTTCAAAGCAGGGAGCCGCCAAAATAATCGTCCCGTTCTTTCGAACACTCATGCATCCCGCAGCAAGTGCTTTTCCCGCCTGCCACAGGTCGCGATTGGCCGGATAGGAGCCGACGATGACCACATCCGGCCGAACGGTCACTTCCTGCTGATACACCTCTTGTGCGTACTGAACGCCTCTGCGGTGTGCCGTTTTCGGTTCGCCGGCAACAACGTGCACCATTTCTTCATTCAAGTTTAAAATGGTGTTAACGATGAATTTCAGTCCTGCCTTTTTGGCAATCTCCTCAATGTCCAAGCGAATGTCGTTTTCTGCATTTCCAAATCGCTCCGGCCAATCTAGGCTGCTGTTCAGATGGACAACGGCAGTCGTGTCCACGCCGCAGATTCCTGGCTGGATGCTTTTGGCGCCGCCGGACCATCCGGCCACAAAATGGGGGATGATGTTTCCAATGCACATGCCGAAATCGCTTTCGACAAACGTCCGATTTACATAAACCGGTGAATTAAACTTTGTTTTCCCACAGTAAGACAGCTGATCCGGGTTATCATACTCGTGGTTCATAACCCGCAGGCGGGAATAGCACTCTGTGCCAACCCGCTCTTCAATCTCCGCGTCCGTCATATAGCGATGAGACCCCAGCGCCATGATGACCGTAATCTGGGAGTCCTGTACGCCGTACCGATTGAGCTCGTCAACCACCACCGGCAGAATCCGGTTGACCGGAGTTACCCGCGTATTGTCATCAACGACGATAGCGATCCGCTTACCTGCGGGGTCTCCCAGCACTTCCGGAATCGGCGGCATACCAATGGGCTCCCGCATGGCCCGAAGAATTTCTTCCCGCTCATCCTGAACAGGCTTAATTGCTTTCGGGCTGATTGTCCAGACAATGGATTCTTCCGGCAACTGAAACTCCTTTTTCCCCTCTCCCCAGGGGACACTCAGCGTTTTCAGTGACATATCGCCTTATCCACCCTTCCGGTTCCGCCCCATCTCAGCTGATGGGGCGGAATCCGTTTCTGCTTCAATCAGATCTTATCGGACATCAGGCCAACGCAAATGGCCTTGTGGGCATGCAAGCGGTTTTCAGCCTGATCATAGACGGCAGAGTGCGGGCCATCCATGACAGAGTCCGTGACCTCTTGATTGCGGTTGGCGGGCAGGGGATGCATGTAGATGGCGTTGGGATCGGCCAGCTCAAAGTGGTGGTCATTGACGCACCAGGTATCTTTGAACTGCTCGCGATACTTCAGATCCTCTTCTCTGGGGATGGAGTAAGAGCCCCAGCTCTTTGCATAGATGACGATGGCATCCTTGGATGCCTCGTTCAGATCGTGGGTGATCTCCAGCTTGGCGCCGGAAGAGGGCGCTACTTTGTTAAAGTAGTCCATGTACTCCTGATGCAGGTCATATCCCTCGGGATAAGCCAGGGTCAGGTTCATGCCCAGCAGGCCAGCAGCAGCCAAGATAGCCTGAGGAACGCCGGCGGGCTTGAAGCGCTCGGAATAGGCCCAGGACATGACCACCTTCTTCTTCTTAAAGTCCTCACCGAACTTCTCCTTCATGGTGACAAGGTCGGCAATGCACTGGCAGGGATGCTCAAAGTCATCCAAGGCATTGATGACGGGGATAGAAGCATTTTCAGCAACGGTGCGGACCACTTCACGGCCCATGCCCAGCTCAGGCAGGTCATAGATCCGGATCAACAGACCGTTCAGATAGCGGCTCAAGACCTTGGCGGTGTCCGCCCAGGACTCCTTGTGGGCCAGCTGCATCTCTGTGGAGTTATAGAACTGTGCGTGTCCGCCCAGCTGGGTCAGGCCGGTTTCAAAGGAAACGCGGGTACGAGTGGAGGGGTTTGCAAAGATCATGCCGAAGCTCTTGTTTTTCAGCAGTTCGTCGTGACGCTCGCCGCGGTCCAGCTGGTGCTTCAGATACAGAGCCTCGTCAATCAGCCACTCCAGCTCTGCCTTGGACAGATCCATAATGCTTAAAAAGTTTTTTCCTCTTAATGTGTTCATTTCTTCATCTGCTCCTTTTCTAATAGTTTAATATCTGCAAGGTTTCGATAACCTCACTGACCAGGTGCTGCATGCAGCTTATGGATTGGGGCGAACTCTGGTTCCCCATCCCGGCTCTGCCGCAATGCGGCCGTCTTCATAGATGGTCTTTCCTCGAACCATCGTCCGCATAATCGTTCCGCCAGTCTCACGTCCCTGATAGAGCCGGGCAGAGTCCTTTGCCTGCGTAAACAGGTTGTCCACTTCTACCGCATACGTACGGTTTAAATCCACCAGGACCACATCAGCATCTGCTCCCACACGCAGGCTTCCCTTATGGGGATACAGCCCGAAAATTCTTGCAGGCCGTTCGCTGGCATAGGCCGCAATCTGCTCCAGCCAGAATTCCCCTGTTTTTACACGGTAGAGCAGCATCGGCAGTGTCAGTTCCATCGTCGCCAATCCATCCGGCGTCTTTTCTGCCAGTTTCTCCTCCCTGGTGAAGGGAGCATGGTCGCTGCCCAGCATATCAATGTGGCCCACAGCAAAGTGGCGGCGCATCTGCGGTAGACCGTCTGCCTCGCGCAAAGGCGGCTTCAGCTTCCCCCACGGGCCCAGGCGTAGCGCGTCCTCTGTGCTACCCTCAAAATAGTGTACACAGCTTTCGATGTAGACCTCCTGCTCCGGCCGGCGCATCCCCAGAATCAGCTCCACCGCCCTGGGATTGCTGGTATGGCAGAGGGAGATTCGTGCGCCGGTATCTGCGGCAATGACCACCGACCTTGCAATGGCATCCATCTCCACAATGGCCGGACGCGCGTAATACGGTGCCGCCACATACTTTTGATAGTGCGGATCGCTGTTCACCAGGTCAATCAACGGATCAGATTCTGCGTGAACCGCCAAGATTTTCCCTGTTCTGGCCACTTCCTCGCACACCCGGTAAAGCGCACCGGAGTCGGGAGCCGTCAGCCCGTAGAACTCATTTTCCCGGCCGGGAACAGCCCTTTGGGAAAAGGTTTTAAACCCGATTACACCGGCCTTTGCCAGCGGACCAACGTCCTTCAAATTGTCGTATCCGGCAGCGCCGTAAAACGCCACGTCCACGACTGCCTCTTTCTCCATCGCCGCAGAGCGTTCCTCCAGCAGTTCCACCGTGCTGGTGGCCGGACGCGAAACCGGCATTTCACACACAGTGGTGATGCCGCCCGCAGCGGCGGCGCAGGTGCCGCTGTAAAAGGTCTCCCGGTGGTTGATGCCCGGAGCGCGAATATGTACATGTGTGTCCAACAGCCCCGGCAGCGCCGTCAAGCCCGTACCATCAATTACTTCCCGGGCCTCGCCTGTCGCCGGTACAATTTTTCCATCCCGAATCCCCAGATTTCCTCTGACCACCTTATCACTGTAGACAATGTCTACATTCTGGATCATTATATCTAAGGTCTTTGCAGCCATTGCGCTCTTCCCTTCAATGGGTTCCGCTTACTTGTGTTCCAGTTTGATGCAGCCGGCCGGGCAAACCAGCGGGCAGAGGCCGCAGCCAATGCAGCGGTCTGTCACAAACGCCTTACCGTCGCGCATCTCAATGGCATCGCCGGTTCCGTCCTGGCAGGCATGATAACAGATTTCGCAGCCACGGCATTTTTCCGTGTCCACATGGGCCTGGATCTTGTGGTCTCTTGGCAGGTCTCCGTGATCCATGAACCGTTTCAGGCCCACGCCGCGGATGTCGTCCAAAGAGCTGAAGTTTTTATCAGCCAGATACTTGGACATGCCTTCCACCAGGCCTTCCACCATCGCAAAGCCCTTGAACATGGGCGCCGTGCACAGCTCTGTGGCGCTGCATCCCATCAGGATGAACTCCACGCAATCCTGCCAGGTCCACATGCCACCGCAGCCAACCATGGGAACGTCCATTCTGGTCAGAACCTCTCCGATGCAGCGCAGGGCAATGGGCTTGATAGCCTGGCCGCTGTAGCCAGTGAAGGAAGAAAAGCCCTCTACGTTGGGATAGGGTTCCATGGTGTCCAAGTTAAACCCGGAGATACCAGGTACGCTGTTGATGGCGCTGACGCCGTCGGCTCCGCCGCGCATGGCAGCAGCCGCGATGTCCCAAATATACGATGTAATGGAGGCAAGCTTTGCAATGACCGGTTTATCTGTCGCAGAGCGCACCCACTTTGTAATCATCTCCGTCGCTGCGGGATCTTTGCCGATGGAAGCGCCTCCGCCTGCAGAGTGGAAAGCGTGGGAACAGGAGAAGTTCAGTTCAAAACCGTCAACGCCAGCTTGTGTGAACACCTTTGCAGCCTTCACCCAATCGTCCTCATTGCGGTTGGATGTTCGCATAATGGATGCGAAGATGGGCCGGTCCGGGAATTCTCTCTTGATTCTGTGCACCACCTCTGCCCACCAGTCCAAATCATGGGTGCTGCTGACTTCCATGTTTGTGAAGCCTACTGGTTTTCCATTGACTTTCACCGTATTGAAGCGGGGAGTTACATTGGTATGCGCGTTCAGATCCATTGCAACCGTTTTAAGGATTGCGCCGCCCCAACCACAGTCAAATGCACGCAGGACTTTCTCTGCAGAGTCGGTTTCCGGGCCTGATGCCAAAATAAACGGGTTGGGTAATTTGACACCACAGACATCCGCGCTCAAATTGACGCCATGAGTTCCTTGGAAATCTTTGTACATTTTGTCACCCTCACATTCTTTTTGTAGTCGCCGGTAGTTTTGCCGTTATCTTTTTTTAACAGCGGCATCTTTCATATTCCGATGCCCGGAACCAGCACACTGGCCTCTCCTCTCCAGAGCAGATCTTCCAGGCATCAAAAATAACAAGAAAAACTGCCGTCCCAGTTCGGCAGGTCCGCAGCTTTCCACCACTGTTACCCCCTGTGCCCTTGGGACAGACTGGCAAAAAGCCCTTCTCACCATAAACTCACCAGTCTTTTTTACAAAATTGCTCTTTCCTTTTTTCAACTTTTAGTATATGCTGATCATGACGACGTGTAAAATACATGTATAACATATTGATTATGTAAAAAATACATGGAGGGGTGTATGACGTGGAAATTACGTATGATTACTATCGAATTTTTTATTACGTAGCCAAATATAAAAGTTTTTCCAAAGCGGCCAATGTTTTGGGAAGTAACCAGCCCAATATTACAAAATTCATGAATAATCTGGAGAGTCAGCTGCGATGCAAGCTTTTTGTGCGGTCTAACCGGGGGACTGTGCTGACTCCCGAAGGCGAAAAACTCTATACCCACGTTGCTGTTGCCTATGAGCACCTGCGGAAAGCGGAACTGGAACTCACAGATGACAAAAGCCTACAGAGCGGCGTGGTGACAATCGGCTCTTGCGAGAGTGCGCTGCACGGGATTCTGCTGCCTGTGTTGGAGAATTTTCATGCGCGTTATCCCGGCATCCGCCTCTGCATTTCCAATATCTCCACATCTCAAGCGCTCCAACTGCTACGGAATGGCGTCTCGGATTTTGCGGTTGTGACGACCCCCACAAATATTCTGCCGCATTTCAATGAAACCACTCTCTCCACCTTTCACGATCTCCTGATTGGGAGCAGACAGTACCGTTTCCTGTGTAAAACGCCTCTCCATTATGTGGACATCCTCAGCTATCCTATGATTGGCCTTGGCAAAGGGACCATGACATATGAGTTTTACACCCAGCTGTTTTTGAAAAACGGCCTGGTTTGGAAGCTGGACACAGAAGTCGGAACCACCAACCAGCTTCTCCCCATGATCGAATGCAACCTGGGGATTGGTTTTCTCGCAGACTTTCTTGCCAGAAATGCGATTGAGACTGGGCGTGTTTTTCAGATCCCACTCTGTATGGAGATGCCGGAGCGTGAAATCCTTTTGGTAGAGGACAAAACCCGCCGTCTAAGCATTGCCGCCAATCGATTCAAAAAAATGCTGATTGATTATAGCAACGGCCTCTGCCGCTAAATCCGGCATTTCCATTGGAAATCTGCTGTCACAAATACAGCATCAGCTGGCCTGATGTCCTTTCCAGAATCACTTATCTCATGGCAGCCCCGTCTTTTTCAGACCGGGCTGCTGTATTTCTCCCGGCTCATAAGGATTCCGTGTTTCTCTTCCCACCAACGCCCGGAAATTAAGCATATTATAATTATAATCATAATCATAATATGCTATTTTAATCAAATGCCATTTACTGTAAAATAAGGCATTATTATTGGGAGATTGTGCCATCATGCAGAAGAAAAAGCCGCTCAATGTCGCAATCGGTTGCCGCATCCAGTTTTCACGTGAGCAAGCCGGAATGACGCAGGAACAATTGGCGGAAAAAATCAACCGTTCCACCCAGTTTGTCTCCACGATAGAACGGGGAATTGCCGGCGCTTCTCTGGAGACTATTGTGAGCCTCTGTGACGCTCTCTGCGTTTCAAGTGAATGGCTTCTGCGAGGTCAGGAACCCACTCCAACGGCAGACTATATTGCCGCAAAATTGGTGGGCTTGTCTACAGAAGAACTGATTTCTATGAACAAGCTTGTGAACGATCTGCTGGATATGCTCCATGCCGGCCGGAGACAGTTTTAACGGTCTGTTCGTTGTGAATACGGATTTTGGCTTCTGGGCAAGGCTTGTGACACCTTACTTCATGCCGCCCAGATCAGCACCGTGTATCGTCCAGCATGCAGCTCAATAAAAGGCCTGTACCCCCCAAAAAGGGGGACACAATGTGTCACCAGGAGGGGGAATCAGTCGGTATGGGGCCAAACAAAAAGAGAGTTGAGAATGTTCTCAGCTCTCTTTTTGTTTGGCGCATTTTCGATGACAAAAACATCGTCTATCGTCATGTTTACCTGCGTGTTATTTCACCATCTGAATCTATCTTTCAATAGACTTTCCAAATTGAACATAGTATGATGCGGCGGAGAAGGATGGCCCGACAAACAAAACTCATTGCAAGTATGCGGAAAGCGGCTACGGGGAGCGACCGCTTTCCTGATTTCTCGCCGCAAAATAAAATCGCTCCGGCGAAAGGCTCCTCCACAATGAAACCATGATCACGCAAAGGAGGGCAGATACGATGAGAACCTATGGATATATTCCAAAGAACAAGACGAGGACCGTCAGCGGATCGGCATGTGGTCATTCGGCGTAGCGGAGGATAACGTAGTCCTCATCGACCCACTCAATGTTTTTCAAGACGCCCCTTGTCCAGCGTCGAAAGATCCCTATTGTCCACAATGCTCTGCATCAGGTCGGAGATGGTTGTGTCCAATGCGTCCGAGTTCTCCACGCCCAGGCTCACCTTAAGGCTCCCCTGGGCATATGCGTCCAACAACAATACCTTTTTCCCTTGTTGTGCCAGTCCTACGCCTAAATTGGCCGCCGTGGTTGTCTTACCCACGCCGCCCTTTTGATTGGCGACGGCAATCACTTTGCACTTGTCCGCCTACTGTAAATTCATAGCTGTCAAAATGGATTTTTAGACGGCTATGTGGGCTTTGGGCAGGACAAAAATATTCAAACCGGCAACTGCTCCGTTTTCCCATTAGCCGTTTCTTTTCCTGATTAGCAAAACACCTCGTTTTTGACGCCAAAAACAAAAACCTTGCTAATTGATTAGCAAGGTTTCTGGCGAAAAACCGTATGTAGTTCAAAGTACGTTGGGGAGTAACAGCGATTAGCAAAAAATATAGGATTGAGCGCCCACCATTCAGGTGAGGAATATAGCGTTTTCTTATACCTTTCCAAAAGTTATAGAAAAAGCACAAAATCTTCGGAAAAGCCAAAGATTTTGTGCTGATAATGGCACCCACGGGAGGATTCGAACCTCTGGCCTACCGCTTAGGAGGCGGTCGCTCTATCCAACTGAGCTACGCGGGCCTATGAAATTACGGGACTAAAACTGGTTTCCGTACACCTGCGCCCTCGGAGTGGGGCGCTCTGTTCCCTACCTAGGAAGCGAACACTGCTATCCAGCTGAGCTACGGAGGCATGCCCCTTAAATCCAATAATTACAAAGGAAATCTCCTCTACAAGAAGGTTGGAGTACATAGGAAGCCATGTTGTTCTGATATCCAGGCGGCATTTATTGTAACTGATTTTTATGTCCCTGTCAACGCAATTTCATTTTCTTCTCTTTTTCCCTTTGGACTCATGGTTTCTAACTCTGTCGATTTCACCAAGCATTCATACGAACAGGAACATATGATAAAGTAAATAAAGAGATAAATTTTAATTTATCAGGCAATGGGGCTTTCTTCTGCCGCCCTTCCTTGTCGGAGGCAATGCTTCTCAGAAGAAATTCTATGCAAAGCAAGGTGGCCGACAGCGAAA
This sequence comes from Pusillibacter faecalis, assembly GCF_018408705.1. Classification (GTDB taxonomy): domain Bacteria; phylum Bacillota; class Clostridia; order Oscillospirales; family Oscillospiraceae; genus Oscillibacter; species Oscillibacter faecalis. The sequence goes on along the minus strand of NZ_AP023421.1, from coordinate 42,744 downwards.
TCGGCCGCCTTGCTTCTCCTGATTTCTATCCCTCAGGAACCTGGGCGATCATAAGATAGCCCGAACCCGAATGACATTTGCTAGCTGGCGCACCTCGTCCACCACGCGTTGTTCCAGCGGTGCCCCCAGATCAACCATCGTGTAAGCCAGGTCTCCCTTGGACTTGTTGCTGAGGTTTTCGACATTGATCCCGTCTCTGCTCAGCAGCGCCGTGATATTGGCCAGCATGGCCGGTACATTCTTATGGATCACGCAAAGCCGCATCAGGCCGCTGCGCTCCATGACCACCTCCGGCAAGTTCACAGAATTGTGGATGTTGCCGTTTTCCAAATAGTCCTTCAGTTCGTCTACTGCCATGGCGGCGCAGTTCTGTTCACTCTCCGGCGTAGAAGCGCCCAAGTGAGACATCGCCACCACATGGGGCGTCTGTACCAGTGCGTTATTGGGGAAATCTGTCATATAAGCCGCGACCCAACCAGAATCCAGCGCTGCTATCATCGCCTCATCGTCCACAATTTCTCCTCTGGCCAAATTGATAAACCGTACCCCCCGCTTCATCGCAGCAATGGCCTTTTCATCAATCATCTGTTTGGTCTGAGGCGTATAGTGAATGTGGACCGTAATATAGTCCGCACGCTTGTACAGCTCTCGGATATCCTGTACCACATGAACATGGCGGTCCAAACGCAGGGCAGCGTTTACCGAAAGATACGGATCATATCCGTAGACGTCCATGCCAAGGGCAATGGCCATGTTCGCCACCAAGGAACCGATGGCGCCCAAGCCAATAATCCCCAGCGTCTTTCGATACAGCTCCGGACCTACAAACGCGGATTTTCCCTTTTCCACCACCGTGGAGACCTCCACGCCGGCTTTTACCTGCTCCCGAACCCACTGGATAGAGCCATCTACATCGCGGGAGCTCATCAGCATAGCACACAGCACCAGCTCCTTCACGGCATTCGCGTTGGCACCGGGGGTGGAAAACACCGCCACGCCGGCCTCGGAGCAGCGGTCAATGGGAATATTATTGACGCCTACTCCCGCCCTGGCAATGGCCAGCAGGCTCTCAGGAAATTCATAATCCAGCAAAGGTGCAGACCGGACCACGATGCCGTCCTCTCCAGCCACCTCGCTGCCAACAGTATATCGATCCGACTCGAACCGTTCCAGCCCAACGGGGGAGATTTTATTCAAGATTTTGATCTGATACATGACGTTTCCTCCATATCAAACGGGGCTATGATACAACTCGATAACTTGGTAATTTTATTATAGGGCCGCGTTGAAAGTCGGGTCAATAGAGGGAAAGCCAAAAAAAATCCGCCTGATGGCGGATTCTTTGTGAAAAAAGGTAGTATCTTTCAAAGGAGTCCCACCACTGATCCATCCAAAGGCAAATGATCAGAGCACGTGACGGTCCTGCGCGTCCGTGATGATGTGAAGATGGATAGAAGACCACCTACGAACCGTCCGTGAGCGGCCTATCGCCTTACAGGGTTTTCTGCTGCACAAATTCCTGGATTCGCGCAAAGGTCTCCTGACTCAGATCGTGCTCCACACGGCAGGCATCTTCAGCAGCTTGTTCCCCACTCACGCCCAACCGCACAAACAGCTCTGTAAGGACCTTGTGCCGCGTATATACCCGGCTGGCAATCTCCAGCCCGCTGTCATTGAGCGTAATGGCGCCATCCGGTGCCATGGAAATATAACCGTTTTCCCGCAGCTTTTTCATGGCAATGCTGACGCTGGGCTTGGAATACCCCAAGCGATTGACGATATCAATGGAATGTACCTCTCCCCGCTGCTCCTGCAGGATCAGAATCGACTCCAAATAGTCCTCTGCAGATTCATGAATGACCAGCTCAGCCACCTCCTTGATCCATCCGCTCCATTCAAGGCTTCCAGTAACATTTTCTTTCATTTTATCAAATTTTCTTTAAAAGTGCAAGGTAAATCCTTCCCTCTCCTTCGCAATCTCTTCGATAGCCGACACCGCACGGTCGATTTCCTCCTCCGTGGTGGCGTGCCCCGGTGTGAACCGTACAGTTCCCTGAGGATAAGTCCCCAGGGTCTGATGCGCCTTAGGCGCGCAGTGCAGCCCGCAGCGGGTCTCGATCCCCCAGCGGTTCTCTAGTTCGTAAGCCGCCTGTGCGTTGTCCAGGTGCAGAAAGTCCACGGACACCACTGCGCCTCGTCCCTCCGTGCCGGGCCTGCCCACCACGCGGATATCCCGGATGCGGGCCAGCCCACGCAGAAGCTGATCCGTTCTGGCTATGGACCTCTGGCGCAGAGTATGAATCCCCTGCCGTTCCACATAGTCCAGCGCTGCCCGGAGGCCGAAAATTCCCGGCAGATTCAGCGTCCCCGCCTCAAAGCGGTCCGGCAGAAAGTCCGGCATCGTCTCCAGGTGGGACTGGCTGCCGGTGCCGCCTGCCAGCAGGGGCGTTACCTCCATTGCCATCTCCCCGGTAATCAGAAAGCCGCCGATCCCCTGAGGTCCCAGAAGTCCCTTATGCCCTGCAAAGGCCAGGGCGTCCACCCCCCAGCCAAGCATATCCACTGGGAAAACGCCTCCGGTTTGGGCGCAGTCCAGAATCATCCGGACGCCGTACCGCCTGCAGAGCGCCGCTGCTTCCTCCGCCGGAAGCAGCGTGCCGCAGACATTGGAGGCATGAGTCATCACCAGCGCCCGCGGCCTCCTCCGCAAAGCCTCCTCCAGCCGCTCCGGCGGCAGGGAGCCGTCCCGCTCACAGGAGATGATCTCCACCTCCACTCCCGACTGCGCCAGCTGTGCCAAAGGGCGCAGAACCGCATTATGCTCCATGGAGGTGGCCGCCACCCGATCACCAGACCGCAGAAAGCCCTTGAGCAATATGTTCAGCGACGCGGTGACGCCGCTCGTGAAAATCACACTCTCTGGCCTGTTCCATCCAAACAGGCGGCAAAGCCGCTCCCTGGTGTCCAACACCACTTCCGCGGTGTGATAGGCAGCCTCGTAACCTCCACGGCCGATATTGACCCCTACTTGGTCGATATAGTCCGCCATAGCCTGCCCCACACCAGGGGCTTTGGGGAAAGCGGTGCTGCCATAATCCAGGTAAATATGCTCCATCCGGCACCTCCTGTGGTGTATTGATGAACATTATAGCAGGGATGTCCCCTGGAGGCAAACCGCCTCCTATTAATTTTTTTAATAGCGCATCCATCTATTGGGAAAAGCAATTTTACAAAGCCCGCCAGATTTAGTAAAGTAGAAGAAACATCATGATTAGGAGGCCTTTCATCATGGGTGGAAAGAAAACGCTTCTGGCATCCGGCGCTCTGGTGGGACTGTGTGCAATCCTCCTGACCTATTTGGGCAACCCGGCTAATATGGGCTTTTGCATCGCCTGCTTTATACGAGACATCGCCGGCAGCCTGGGACTGCACCGTGCAGAGGCTGTGCAATACATCCGCCCGGAGATCATCGGCATTGTCTGCGGCGCCTGTATGATGGCCCTTGTAAAGGGCGACTTCTCTCCCCGCGGCGGCTCTTCTCCTGTTCTGCGTTTTGTACTGGGGTTCGGTGTGATGGTGGGCGCGCTGGTGTTCTTAGGCTGCCCTTTGCGAATGGTGCTGCGTCTGGCCGGCGGCGACGTCAACGCGCTGGTGGGGCTTGTTGGCTTTGTGGCCGGTATCCTGGCCGGTGTGGTATTTTTGAAAAAGGGCTTTTCTCTAGGGCGCAGCTACCGCCAAAACAAGGGCGAGGGACTGGGCCTTCCGATTGCCAACGTTCTGCTTTTGGTCCTGCTGCTCGCCACTCCTTCCTTTCTCTTTTTCAGTGCGGAGGGTCCTGGCTCTCTTCATGCCCCCCTTCTCGTCTCTCTGATCGCCGGTCTTGCCGTGGGTGCCGCCGCACAGCGCACACGCCTTTGCATGGTGGGTGGTATCCGGGATGTGGTGCTCTTCCGAGACTGGACCCTACTCTCTGGTTTTCTGGCCATTTTTGTGGTGACTCTGATCGGTAACGCGGCGCTTGGAAACTTCCATCTCTCCCTGGCTGATCAGCCAGTGGCCCACACGGACGGTCTCTGGAACTTCCTGGGTCTGGCCGCTGTCGGCCTCGGCTCCGTCCTTCTGGGCGGCTGCCCTCTCCGCCAGCTGATTCTGACCGGAGAGGGCAATACGGACTCCGCCATGGCCGTGCTTGGCATGCTGGTGGGAGCCGCCTGCTGTCACAACTTCGGTCTGGCTTCCTCCACCGCCGGCGCAACGCCGGCAGGTGGGATCGCCTGCGTGGCCGCACTTGCCGTGATGGTCATCATCGCCCTGTGCAACATGCCGAGAAAGGCGTAACATCCTCTTTTATCAGTGATGATTGCGAAAGGAGTCATATCTGGATGGAAACCATCAAAGTAGATGCCCGAGGGCTCTCCTGTCCCCAGCCGGTTCTTTTGACAATGGAGGCTTTGAAGCAGGACGCAGCCCGCTATGAGATTCTGGTAGACGACCACACCGCCCAGCAGAATGTCACCCGCTATCTCCAAAAGGCGGGGAAAACGGTGACGGTCTCCGAGAGCGGCGACAGCGTGACGCTGAGCGCGGAGTAAGGCATGGAGACCTATATCGCAACCTTTTTCTCCCACTTTGGAGCGGTGCGCTTTGGCCGGCAGCTGCGGGAGGCGGGGATCGACTGCGCCCTGATGCCTGTCCCCCGGCAGGTCAGTTCCTCCTGCGGCACCTGTGTCCGCTTCACTGCAAAGCCCCCTCCGCCTCTGCCAGCCGAAGGAGATTGGGAGTGCCTGTTCTGTCAGGTGGGAAACAGTTACATGGAGCTTCAATCTAATTTATAAATAGACAGAAACCGCCTCTCCTAGGCTGGGGGGCGGTTTTATCATTGTATTTTTAAATAGAGTTATATTATTTTATTTTTTTGTCTTGTACATCTATTAAAATTTGCTATAATGGAATGGATAGAACGCAACAAGGAGGCGGAGGATGGATACCAATATGCTCTTGAAGAGCATCCCGAAAATTGACGATCTGCTGCGCCGTCCAGAACTGGCGTCCCTCTCTCCTACCGTGGCTGTGGACCTTGCCCGCCAAACGGCGAAGGAGGTGCGCGAGGGTCTTCTCTCTGGCGAGCTGCAGACTGTCCCCTCGGAGGCGGACTTCTGCCGGACCATCCTGATGCGGGCCGAAGACCGTCCCCGCCTGCGGGAGGTCCTCAACGCCACCGGCGTTCCGCTGCATACGAACCTGGGCCGTGCGTGTCTCTCGGAATCCGCCGCCCAAGCCGCCTGGGACGCGGCCCGCCGCTATTCCAATTTGGAGTACGACCTGGACACCGGTGGCCGAGGCTCCCGCCACAGCCGGGTAGAGGCGCTGCTGCGCACCCTTACCGGCGCAGAGAGTGCTCTGGTAGTGAACAACAATGCCGCTGCAGTGCTATTGGCTCTCAGTGCCATCGGCAACGGCGGCGAGGTAGTGATCTCCCGGGGAGAACTGGTGGAGATCGGCGGCTCCTTCCGGATTCCGGAGATCGTGGCCCAGTGCGGCTGCCGCCTGCGGGAGGTGGGCGCCACCAACAAAACCCATCTGAGGGACTACCGGGACGCCATCCAACCAGAGACCCGAGCTCTTTTGAAGGTCCATACCAGCAATTACCGCATTGTGGGTTTCAGCGGAAGCGTGTCTTTGTCCGATCTGGTGGAGCTGGCCCATGAGCGGGGCCTGCCAGTCATTGAGGACCTGGGGTCCGGGTGCCTGCTGCCCCTCCCCGGCGGCGAGCCCACCGTGGAGGAAAGCGTAAAATATGGCGCAGACATCGTCACCTTCAGCGGTGACAAGCTGCTGGGCGGCCCCCAGGCCGGAATTCTGGTAGGCCGCGTCCAATGGCTGGAGCCTTTGAAGCGCCACCCCCTGACCCGGGCACTGCGAGTAGACAAGCTGACCCTGGCGGCATTAGAGGCCACACTGGAGGCCTATCGGGACCCCCGGCGGGCTGCGGATGAAATTCCAGCGTTACGGATGCTGACCGTCCCTCCAGATACGCTGCGCCGCCGCGCGGAGGCCCTGGCGGAGCTGCTGGCGGGCCTTCCCGCGGAGATTGTGGAGACGGAGGAGCCAGCCGGGGGTGGGAGCCTTCCTGATACGGCATTGCCGGGCTTTGCCGTGGCGATTGCTCCTGCCGCCTGTTCCGCTGCGGAGTTGGCGCGGAGTCTGCGGGCAGCAGAGCGCCCTATTATTGTCCATGTCCAGCGGGAGCGCTGTCTGCTCCACCTGCGGACCCTATGGGATGAAGATTTTGCCTATCTTGCCAGAACCATTCGGGGGGTACTTTTATGAAACACGTGGTCATTGGTACTGCCGGACATGTGGACCACGGGAAAACGGAGTTGATCCGAGCCCTGACCGGCATCGATACGGACCGTTTGCCGGAGGAAAAGGCCCGAGGGCTCACCATTGAGCCGGGTTTTGCCCATCTGGATTTCGAGGACGGCTCTCAATCCGGCATCGTAGACGTCCCAGGACATGAAAAATTCATCCACCACATGCTCTGCGGTGCCGCTGGCATGGACTTTGTCATGCTGGTGGTAGCTGCGGACGAGGGTTGGATGCCTCAGACCGCCGAACATCTGGAAATTCTCTCTCTCCTGGGGCTGCGAGAAGGGCTGGTGGTCCTCACCAAGGCAGACCTGGTAAATGCCGACCGGTTGTTAGCGGCAGAGAGAGAGGCCCGGGAGCAGGTCCGTGGCACCTTTCTTGACGGAAAGCCGGTCACGGCAGTCTCCGCCCGGACAGGTCACGGAATCCCTGGTTTAAGGAGCCTGCTTCAAAACATGGTTCAACGTGTCCAGGAGCGGAACCCCCTTCTTTCCTTTCGGCTGCCGATTGATCGGGTCTTTACCGTGGAGGGGTTTGGCACTGTAGTGACTGGCACGCTGTTAGAAGGCCGTATCCGCTGTCGCGGCGTGGCAGAGCTCGCGCCCTCTGGCCGTGCCACCCGAGTGAGGGGACTGCAGGTTCATGGCCGGGATGTTTGGGAGGCCGAGGCTGGCCAGCGAGTGGCGGTGAATCTGGCAGGTGTCAAAAAAAGAGAGCTCCATCGGGGCGATACACTGGTTGCTCCTGGCTCCCTCCCTGCAAGCTTGACGGCGGATGTACGTCTCCAGCTTCTCCCCTCCTCCCGCCGAACGATCCGCACAGGCACTCAGGTTCATCTATACCACGGAGCCTCCGCATATCTTGCTCGAGTGGTCCTTTTGGAGTGTGGGGTGCTGCATCCTGGCGAGAGCGCCTATGCCCAGCTTCGCCTTGCGGAACCCTTCGCCGCAAGATGCGGGGATCGCTTTGTCATCCGCTTTCTCTCGCCGCTGGAGACCATTGGCGGCGGAGTGATTCTGGACCCGTTGCCATGCCGCCACAAGCGCGGAGACCCGGCGGTGCTCTCTGCCCTGACGGTTCTGGAGAAAGGCGATGGAGCGCAGCGCATTCTGCAGGTCCTGGCAGCCGGTGGGATGCCAGCCCTGGCGGAGCTTTCCAAGGCTCTTGCTCTGCCTCCGGATTCCCTGAACTCGGAGCTGCGGCCCCTGCTCAGCCGGGGAGAGGTTCTGGAACCGCTGCCACACCGCTACCTCTCCGCCGCTGCTTTGGAGCAGTTTCGTATTCGCTGCTGCGGCATTCTGGAGCGTTACCACACCGCTCAACCGCTCCACTCCGGCATTCGCCCCGCAGAACTGCGCCAAAAGGCGCTCGCCTCTCTTGATGCGGACGCGGCCAATGCCGTCTTGTCCATGTTGGTACAGTTGGGAGAACTTCAGCGCGCCGGAGAGCGCTATGCGCTGCCAGGGTTTCAGGTGCGTCTGACCCGCCGTCAGAGCACGATCCGTGAAACGCTGCTGGCCCTATGTGAAAAAAGCAGCGCAAAGGCTGTCAAGTCAGAGGACTTGCTGCGGGGATTTTCCCTGCGGGATCAAGCGGACTGCCGCCAAGTGCTGGAAAGCCTCCTCACCGGTGGAGAGTTGATCCCGCTGACCCAGGGACTTCTCTGCTCTGCCGCGGAGATGCGGCGCTGCCGCCAAACGGCGGAGGCGTGGTTTACTGCTCACGAGACTTTGACGCTGGCCCAATTTCGGGACCTGCTAGGCTCCTCTCGGGATTACGCCCTGCTGGTGCTGGAGTTCTGGGACCGCCAGGGTCTCACCCAGCGGGAAGGCAATGCCCGCCGTCTGGTATCAGATTCCTTTTTTACATGGGAGTAGCTGGGTGCTGGTGTGCCCCCTGGTCTTCAAAACCAGTGTGGGCGGCGAGCGGCCGCCCGGGTGGGTTCGATTCCCACATACCCCCGCCACATCGTCGGCGCAAAGCTCCACGTCTGTTCTCTCCATCAGACCGAACAGACTTTCCGCCCGCTTCCTTGCGCCTCTTTTTCCTTATGCAACCATCAGCCTCGCTGGCCCTCCCCTATTTCTTATACAATTCTCCGCTCTCCGCGCTGTTCTTCGTGTGGGCAGAGAAAAACGCCGCATAAGCGGCGTTTTCCTCTCTCATTCTAAAACAAGATACGATGCTTGCAGCGGTTCCACCCGGCCCACAATCACACTGTGGGGTGCAAATTCCCGCAGCGCTGCCAGAAGCGGCTCTGCCCGCTCTGCAGGCAAAGCTGCCAGAAGACCACCCGATGTTTGAGGATCGGCGCACAGGTCGGCAAGAGCCTGCTCCGTCTCCTCCAGCCCCTGTAGATCTGGTCGGACATGGTCCAGGTTCCGATATGCTCCAGCAGGGATGATTCCCATCTCCGCCAGCTCCCTGGCCCCTGGAAGCAGCGGCAGCGCTTGCGTGTACAGCCGGAGCGTCACGCTGCTGCCCGCAGCCATCTCCAGCGCGTGGCCCAGCAGTCCAAAGCCGGTGACGTCTGTGCAGGCGTGCGCGCCTGCATTTACAATCTCTTCACCAGTGCGGTTATTGAGCGTGGTCATGCTGGCGATCAAAGCGGCATAGTTCTCCTCCGACACCAGCCCAGCCTTCGCTCCTGTGGTCAAAACTCCAGTGCCCAGCGCCTTTGTCAAAACCAGCACGTCACCGGGCTTTGCTCCTATGTTTTTCAAAATTTTGTCCGGATGGACGAAGCCGGTCACACAAAGGCCATATTTGGGCTCCTGGTCCTCAATGGTGTGTCCTCCGGCCACTACGCAGCCAGCTTCCATCGCCTTATCGTGCCCACCCTCCAGAATTTTTCGGATGCTCTCCGGAGGAAGGCAGTTGGGGACGCAGAGCAGGTTCATGGCAAGCCGCGGTTTTCCCCCCATGGCATAGATATCGCTGAGTGCGTTGGCTGCCGTAATCTGCCCAAAGGTATAGGGATCATCTACGATAGGCGTGAAGAAGTCCACAGTCTCGATCACCGCCAGCTCGTCGCTAATTTGGTAGACACAGGCATCATCGCTACTGTCATACCCCACTAGCAGGTTTTCATCCCGCAGGTTGGGCAGTCCCGCCAGGATGTTCGTCAGGGCACCCGGCCCCAGCTTAGCCGCTCAGCCAGCAGCCCTGGTCATCTGCGTCAAGGGCAGGTCCTTGGCCATCCTGATCACCTCACTCTCCTGGATTTCAAATCAATTATACCCGTTTTTCCCCGAACATGCAAGGAGGCGGAACCCTATGGATATGAAACAGTTGGAAGCCTTCGCCTGTGTGGCCGAACAGCGCAGCTTTTCTAAAGCCGCAAGGCTGCTGCACCTGACCCAGCCCACTGTCAGCGCACGGGTGGCCTCTTTGGAGCAGGAGCTGCAAATTCAGCTTCTTCAGCGCCCCTCCGCTATCCCGTCAGAGGCCGGGGAGCTTCTGTACCATTACGCTGGGCAGATGCTCGCCCTGCGGACCCAGGCACTGGATGCCTTACAGGGGTTCTCCCGTGAGATGCGGGGAACGGTCTCTGTGGCAGCTTCTACCGTCCCCGGGCAATATTTCCTCCCCAGGCTCCTCCATGCCTTTCGGGAACTGTATCCGGACATTTCCTTTGACATCCACCTAGTGGACAGCGCAGAGGCTGTCGCGCAGGTAGTCTCCCGATCTGCGGAGATCGGATTCACCGGTACCTTGCCGGAAAGCAGCAAATGTCTTTGTCGGGAATTCGCTGACGACCGCCTCGTGGTAATTACCCCCAACCAGCCCCGCTTCCGTGCGTACCAGGCCTGTGGTTTTCCAGTGGAGCAGCTACTGGAGGAACCCTATATCAGCCGGGAACCAGGCAGCGGTACCCGAGTGGAAACAGAGCAGTTCCTGCAGCAGCTGGGTGTCAATCCCGCCCGGCTGAAGATCGCGGTAGAGGTTCGCTCTACAGAGAGCCTGAAGAAAATGGTCAGCGAGGGTGTGGGACTGGCGGTGCTCTCTCATAGTGCCTGTGAGGACTACTGCCAGTTTGGAAAACTCCTGGCCTTTGACATGCAGGGCTCCGTGCTGCGGCGAAAGCTGTATCTGATCCGGCGCAGAAATGGTGTTCTCTCCCCCATCGCTCAGGTCTTTTATGATTATGCCAAGGGGTTTTATCAGAAACCGGAGGCGCCATAAAAGACAAAATACTCGCGTATGCTGTATGGAAAACGATACGTAAGGTATTTCGCGGTCCCCGGGGAAGCTCTGGGGGATGTCCGTCTCTCACATGGTCATTCTGGAAAGTTTTATCTTTACCAAAAGGGGCTTGACAAATACCCCCGTGGGGTATATATTGTTTTTCAGAAAATACCCCCACAGGGTATTAATCTCCCTACAGTAAGGAGGACCTATGCGCGAGGAAACCTATGATATCTCCGGCATGCACTGTGCCGCCTGCAGCGCGTCGGTGGAGCGGGTTACACGCAAGCTCCCCGGCGTGGAGCGAAGCGATGTGAATCTGACCACGGAGAAGATGACCATTCGTTATGACGAGACGAAGGTGACGCCGGAGCAGATTGTCGCCAAAGTGGAAAAGGCCGGCTTTGGCTGCACCCCTCATGCGGAAAAGAAGGAGGCCGCAGAACAAGCCTTACAGGATGCGGAGGCCGCGGAGCTGCGGCACAAACAGTGGGAGCTGATCACAGCAGGCGTCTTCTCCCTGGTTCTGCTATATGTGTCCATGGGACAGATGCTTCCCTTCGGACTGCCGGCGCTGCCGCTGCCGGATCTCTTCTCCATGCACACCCATCCGGTGAACTTTGCCATCTTGCAGCTGCTGCTGACCATCCCGGTGCTGTACTGCGGCCGCCATTTCTTCACCAGCGGCTTCAAGGCGCTGGTTCACGGAAATCCCAACATGGATTCTCTGGTAGCCATCGGTTCCGCCTGCTCCTTTGCCTACAGTGTGGTGATGACTTTTTTGATCTCTGATGATCCCCACGCCTATGTGCATAACCTGTACTATGAATCTGCGGCGGTGGTGCTGACCTTGGTTTCCCTCGGCAAGTTCCTGGAGAGCCGGAACATGCAGAAGACCAAGGGCGCCATCACGGCACTGATGCGCCTGTCCCCAGACACTGCGATTCTTGCGGACTCTGGAAACGAGGTTCCCACCAAATCTCTGAAAAACGGTGATGTGGTGCTGGTAAAGCCCGGTGCCCGCGTCCCTGCCGACGGGATGGTAACTCAGGGTGAGAGCAGTGTCAATGAGGCGATGCTCACCGGCGAGAGTCTGCCAGTGGAGAAAACTGCAGGCAGCGAGGTTATCGGCGGCAGCGTCAATCTCAACGGTGCGCTGTATGTACAGGTTACACGCACCGGCGAGGACACCACCCTGGCCCGGATTATCCGCTTTGTGGAAGACGCCCAAGGCAAAAAGGCCCCGATCTCTAAAACTGCAGACAAGGTGGCAGGCGTGTTTGTACCGGTGGTGATGGGCATCGCGGTGCTGGCGGCTGTTGCGTGGGCTATTGCAGGTCAGCCCTTTGCCTTTGTGCTGCGAGTGTTTACTTCTGTGCTGGTGATCGCCTGCCCCTGCGCTCTTGGGCTGGCTACCCCCACCGCCATCATGGTGGGTACAGGCTTGGGTGCCAGACATGGCATTCTCATTCGTTCTGGCGAGATTCTGGAGATCACTCACAGTGTAGACACTGTGGTGCTGGATAAGACTGGGACCGTCACCAGGGGAGAGCCTGCCGTCACCTCTGTAGTCCCCTATCAGTGCGGTGGGGATACGCTGTTGACTATCGCAGCAGCAGTGGAGTCTGTCTCCGCCCATCCCTTGGCTGCTGCGATTACGGCCTACGCCTCCAGCCAAGGACTGGGAGCACTCCCCAAGCTAGAGAGCTTTGAGAATCTCTCCGGCAAGGGACTGCGGGCCGTTTTGAACGGAGAGACCGTATTGGGCGGCAACCGGCGGCTGTTAGAGGAGGCCGGCGTGGATGTCACCCCCCTGCTTAAGGAAGCGGAGCGCCTTTCCAATCAGGGTCAAACCCCCATGTTCTTCGCCAAGGGTGGTGTCTTACTGGGCCTCATTTCCGTGGCGGACTCTCTGAAGGAGACCAGTGCCGCGGCTATTGCCCGCATGAAGGAGCTGGGTATCCGGACGGTGCTCCTCACCGGCGACAACCACGCAGCGGCGGACCACATCGGCCGTCTGGTGGGTGTGGACCAGGTGGTGGCGGAGGTGTTGCCGGAGGAGAAGGCCGGCGTCATCCAGCGGCTCCAGGCTGAGGGCCGAAAAGTGATGATGGTGGGTGACGGCATCAACGACGCCCCCGCCCTCACCCAGGCGGAGGTAGGCTGCGCCATCGGCAGTGGCAGCGACATTGCCATTGAGTCCGCCGACATTGTGCTGATGCGGGATGACCTGCAGGATGTCCCCCGGGCACTGCGCCTCTCGGCGCTGACGCTGCGGGACATCAAGCAGAACCTATTCTGGGCCTTCTGCTACAACACCATCGGCATTCCCATTGCGGCGGGATTGCTGTATCTCTTCGGCGGACCGCTTCTCTCCCCCATGTTCGCGGGAGCCGCCATGAGCCTGAGCTCGGTATGCGTCGTGGGCAACGCCCTGCGGCTCGGGCGTGCGAGGCTGTAAGTTCGATGGAAGAAGGAGATGGTCCCATGGAAGATCAGAAAAGGCCCATCCCGGCCTCCCAGGAGCCGGAGAGCGGCGAGTGCCGCCACAAGCACCGAGATGCTGCGGAATACGACTCCCTGCTGAGGCGTCTTAACCGCATTGAGGGACAGGTGCGGGGCGTCCGGGGCATGGTGGAAAAAGAGGCCTACTGCACGGATATTCTCACGCAGGTCTCTGCTATCCAGTCGGCCCTGAACGCCTTTTCCCGGGAGCTTTTGTCCAACCACATTCACACCTGTGTGGTGGCGGATATTCAAAGCGGCCATCTAGAGGTGGTGGACGATCTGCTCGCTACCATCCGGAGGCTGATGAAATAAACAGCATGAGAGGTGTTTGATATGCGAACCAAAGAGGAATCCTATAAGCTTGTCCAGGAAAACCGCGCTCTGACCCCGTGACCCGCTGTCCCTGCCCCAGCACGCTTTGTGATTGGCATGGAACATGCAGAGAGTGCGTAGCGCTGCACCGTTACCATGGAGATCATGTGCCGTTTTGTTTGCAGCCTATTCTCAAGGATCAGATCGAAGCGCTGGTTTCCACGGTAGAGATGACAGCTGTGCCGAAGGCGGCCACGCCCATCGAATATCGCAGGTATGTGAGGGAGTGCGACCAGGAAGCCAAATGAATCTAAGATTTTCCGGCGCCATGCCTCTCTTTTTTCCATGCAGGCAGCTTTCGTATGACAAGGGTGTACCCTTGCATGTGATCAATCAAAATACAGGAGGAATCATTTTATGACAAAAATTGCGGTCCCTGATATGATGTGTGAGAACTGCGTCAAGCGGATCACCAACGCGCTGACCGAGGCAGATCTCAAATTCTCGGTCAGTCTGGAAGAGAAAACCGTCACCATTGACGGGTGTGAAAACTGCGTGAAAACCGCAGTAAGCGAGCTGGAGGACCTGGGATTTACCCCGGAGATTCCGTAAAAATGTATATTTGCTGCCGGAACGGCAGGTACAGGCGGGGGCTCTGGGCTCCCGCCTGTTTTTCTACCATTCTCCCCTACACAATGTTGTTACCGGCACCCAGGTAGATGTATGGTCCGTGCGGACCTCCTGCTTCCGAATTCAAACGCAAAGAAGGCAGAAACTCTGTGGAGTCATCCCCCATACATCTACATCTGGACTTGTCTTTTTTTCCAAATCTGGTATACTAAAAAAGATGCGGCTGCTTTCGTGCGGCCTTTCAGACAACATTCCCTGTCTGAAAGCAGCTAATGCAGCCTTGAAATGCAGGATGAAACTAGGATATCCAAGTGATGAAAGAAACAGGAGAACAGCATGGAAACAAAAGCGGTACTTTTTGATTTGGATGGAACGCTGCTGCCGATGGATCAGGAGCGTTTTACCAAGACCTATTTTCAATTGCTGGCGGCCAAACTGGCGCCTCTTGGCTATGATCCCGCAAAGCTGGTGGACAGCATCTGGGCCGGAACTGCCGCCATGGTGAAAAACGATGGTTCCTGTACCAATGAGGAGGCTTTCTGGCGTGTTTTTTCTCAGATTTACGGAGAGGCCTCGCTGAAGGACAAGCCGTATATTGACACCTTTTACGCCGAGGAGTTCAATCAGGCTAAGGCAGCCTGCGGCTTTGCCCCTGCCGCCGCGGAGACTGTTGATCTGCTGAGGACAGCAGGAAAAACCGTGGTCCTCGCCACAAATCCAATTTTCCCTGCGGTGGCCACCCAGAACCGTATCCGCTGGGCAGGACTTCAGCCGGAGTCTTTCCGCCTGTATACCACCTATGAAAACTCCCATTATTGCAAGCCGAACCTGAAATACTATGAGGAAATCCTGCAGAACATCGGCTTCCAGCCAGAGGAGTGTCTCATGATCGGCAATGATGTGACTGAGGACATGGTGACGGCAAAGCTGGGGATGCGGGTCTTTCTGCTGACAGACTGCCTGATCAATCAGAGTGGGGCAGACCTCTCCCCCTATCCACAGGGTGGCTTTCAGGAGCTACAAGCATATTTGAGAGAGCTGATCGCTTAAATGGAAACACCCCGCTGAAATCTGATGATTTCAGCGGGGGTGTTTTACTCAGGGCAGTTCATCCAGAGAGGCAAAGGTATATCCCATCTCCTCCCACCGGGTCAACAGTTCATCCAAAATGTCCGCGTTGGTCTGAGAGGTGGAGTGCAGCAGTACGATTGCGCCGTTATGAATCCTGGGCAGGAGCTTTTCATAGGCGGCCTCCGCTGAGGGCTGATTGTCCGTGTACCAATCCACGTATGCAAGGCTCCACAAAATGGTCTTGTAACCAAGGGCCTGGGCCTGCTTAAGATTTTCCACACTGTACTTTCCCTGGGGCGGTCGGTAGTATTTTGGCATGGACTCCCCCACTGTCTCTTGGTACAGCGCCTCCAGGCTCTCCAGCTCTTCCTGAAAAGCCGCCTGGTCACTGATGGCGGACATATCTGGATGATGGTAGGTGTGGTTGGCCACAATGTGGCCTTCCGCCGCCATTCTCTTGACAATGTCCGGGGCCGATTCCACCATGTGCCCCACTACAAAAAACGCCGCCGGGGCGTTGTGTTTTTTCAGCGCATCCAGAATTTTCTCCGTACAGCCGTTTTCATAGCCGCAGTCAAAGGTCAGATAGATCACCTTTTGCGTGGTGTCCCCCACATAGCTGGCATCATACTGTGCCAGCTCCTCCGCGGTGGCGTTGCCCACCGGCGGCTCGCCCTCCACCGGGAAGGAGAGTCCCCAGTTATCTGAAGACGCCGGTACCGCCGCCTGTCCCGACGACGCGATCACCTCTCCCTGCAGCCAGAGCGCCCCCGCCAAAAACAGGCAGGGCACCAGCAACATACAACCTGCGAGAATCCGTTTTCCAGCAGCCATTGCACATTCCCTCCTTTTTGCACTAGGATGCCCAGCTTTCCCCCATCCTATACCGCGTTGAAAAAAATGCCGAAATGTGCTATGGTTATATTTTAGGCAGCTTGAATGCAGTACAAATCGCTGAAAGGAGGCTTTTCATGCGTATCGCGCTCTGCGTTGACAACCGAAACGGCTTTTCCTTCAACCACCGCCGTCTCAGCCGGGACCGTGCCCAGCAGGAGAATCTGATGGCCCTGTGTGCCGGGGAGCCGCTGTGGCTGGCCTCCTGTTCCCTCCCCCTGTTCCGTTGGGCTGGAGACCAAGTCCGGGTTTTTGGGGCGCTTCCAGCGGCCTCTCACGGTCTCTTCTTTTTCGAGGACCGTCTGCCGCCTCCGGAGTGGGCGTCGGAGATCGTCCTCTACCGCTGGAACCGGGACTATCCAGCGGACATTCATTTCACCTGGGATTTATCCGTATTCACCTTGGCGGAGATTACAGAGTTTCCAGGAAACTCCCATCCAGTCATCACCCGAAACATCTATGTGCGAAAAGAGAGAAGACCATGACAAAACGAAGAAATCAGAAAAAAATCAAATCCAGCCAGGCCATGGCGCTCTTGCTGCTGGCCCTGGTGGGCAGTGCATTATACCGCTATGCCGTCCCGGCATCCACGGCATCCATCCAGGACATTCCCGCTTACAACGGCTCTCCTTATGTGACAATCTCTGACAATGTACCAACCTTTACAGAACAGGACTGGACAACAGATTCCTATGAAATCTATGGCGCTCTGGATGCTCTGGGCCGCTGCACCAGAGCGGAGGCCTGCATCGGTCCGGATTTGATGCCCTCTGAAGATCGGGAATCTATTCAGGATGTGACCCCCACCGGATGGGTGCAGGAATCCTACGACTTTATCAGCGGTCAATACTTATACAACCGCTCTCACCTGATCGGCTATCAGCTGACCGGGGAAAATGCCAATGCGTGCAACCTGATCACTGGTACCCGCTATTTGAATGTGGAGGGAATGCTCCCCTTTGAGAATATGGTGGCAGACTATATCCAGGAGACTGGCAACCATGTTCTCTACCGGGTGACACCCATGTTTGAGGGTTCCGACCTGCTGGCCCAAGGCGTTCAAATGGAGGCTTGGTCCGTGGAGGATCAGGGAGACGGCATCTCCTTTCATGTGTTCTGCTACAACGTACAGCCCGGTGTGGAGATTGACTATGCCACTGGGGAGAACTGGATTGGAGAGGACACATGATGGAAAGTCTATGGAAGCACTTTGACCGCATCGTTGTGTTTGATACCGAGACTACTGGGATTATCTTTGAGCGGGACCGTATCATTGAGATCGGCGCGGTCGCGTTGGAAGCCGGCACAGAAACCCGCAGCTTTAACTGTCTGGTCCGCCTGCCTGGGAATGAGCTTCTGCCGCCATTTATTACGGAGCTCACCGGCATCACCGACCGCCAGCTCCAGGAGGAGGGCGTGGAACAGGCCAAGGCTGTAGAGTCCTTTTGCTGCCTGCTGGAAGGGGCGGGCCGTTCTTTGCTGGTGGCCTATAACGCACAGTTTGATCTGAATTTTTTGTACTATTTTCTCAAGCCCTATGGCCGGGTGGATATTCTGCGCACTCCCCACTTCTTGGATGCGTTGACCGTCTACCGGGACCGGCGGGATTATCCCCATAAGCTCTGCAACGCCATTGAAGCCTATGGCCTGGGTGAGAGCGCGGTGAACAGCCACCGGGCGGTAGACGACGCCCGGGCTACTGTTCAGCTTCTGGAGGCTATGTCCAGGGAGCGGGATGACTTGGACCGCTATCTGAACCTTTTCGGTACTCATCCCAAATACGGCCTCTCGGGTCGGAAAATTGCCTCTGTCACCTATCGTCCTCAGCCCTATCAGCGGACGGTCCCTCTCTATGAGCTTCCATAACGAATCCCGTGCTGCCGATGATCCAGTGATTTTCGCCCCGGATGCTCGGCTGCCGCGCTCTAAAATACGCCTGTGGACGCAGGCTTCTCTTTTAGAAAAATTTTGCTTTCTTCCTTCGCTGCCCGAACCGTAAAAGGTTCGGGCAGTCGCCTATTTGTCGTGGTGCTCCTATGTCATATAAAGTTCTATGCATTGCTCATATCCCGGACACCAGACAGGTCCGTGAATCTTACTCCAAATCTCTGGTAGGCTGATAAAAAATTGCCTGCTTTTACAAAAAACGCTTGACCTTCTATCAGGTGGAAGGTGTACGCTCCTCTTTGCGAGCGTTCCTGCAAAAAATTAATTCTTAGTCTTGACAAATTGTATTTATGTGCTATTGTATTAAGCAGCTAATGCAATGACCTCAAATTTTTTGAATGATGAAGAAATGCTCCACCTGATTTCGTTATAAGAAGAAGCGGAACATTGGAATCCATCCAGAGCTAAGGAGAGATGAATGATGAATGAAACACTGATCCCTGAGGAACCCCCCAAGAAGAAATTTCCTCGCTTGGGAAAGCGGGGAAAAATTGCCGCCGGCGCGTTGGCTGTTGTAGTCCTGGCGGCGCTGGTACTGCCAAGGCTTGGGCAGGGCACCGCTGCAGCGGTGTTGCCGTATCAGCTCTACCAGGCGGCGCGGCAGAACCTGACGGTTTCCGTCTCCGGTTCCGCTACCCTGGAGCCTGCCGACTCCTATCAGGTCACAACGCTGATCTCCGGCACGATCCAGGATGCCCCCTTTGAGGAAGGCGCCATGGTGGAAAAGGGCGCCCTGCTCTACGCCATGGACCACAGCGACGCTCAGGACTCTGTCAACCGGGCAAATCTCTCCCGGGAGCAGGCCCAGGTGAGCTACCAGCAGGCCCAGGAAGCCCTGCATCCCACCGCTTCTATCAGCGGCACCATCAACGAGGTTTTCGTCCATGACGGCGACAGTGTCAGCGCCGGCACAGCGCTGGCCCGCATCATGGGCAGCACAGATCTGACTATTGACTTCCTCTTCCCTTACGCAGAGCCTTCTGCGTTTTATGTGGGGCAGGCTGCTACCGTATATATCGGGGAATTTGAGGCCCCGGTTCAGGGCACCGTGGTCTCCGTGTCCGACTCCACTACCATCACCAGCAACGGCAAGTCCAGCAGCAGTGTCCGGGTCAAGCTGGATAACCCCGGCGTGGTGTCGGACTCTTACACCGCCTCCGCCGTGATCGGCACCTACACCAGCTATGGAAATTCACATATCACCATGGGCAGTTCCGCCACGGTTTACGCCTCCGGCAGTGGTACTGTCACCGGCTTTGACAAGTTGGCAGGCAGCAGCGTGACAAAGGGGGAGGTCCTCTGCACTGTGGAGTCCGAGGCCATCCGCTCCCAGATTGAAAATGCCCGTCTGAGCCTGGAGAGCGCACGGCTCTCCGCCAGTACTGCATCCGGCAATCTGGAGGACTATAACATCACCTCCCCGATTTCCGGCACAGTGATTGAGAAAAATTTCAAGGCCGGTGACAAGGTGGACGGCGTTTCCAGTGGTACGCTGGCGGTCATCTATGATTTGAGCTGCTTAAAAATGGAGATGGACGTCAGCGAGCTGGACATCGGCAAAGTCCAGGTAGGACAGCGCGTTGAGATCACCGCCAATGCCCTGCCCGGGGAGGTCTTTACCGGTACCGTGGAAAAGGTCAGCATCAATGGCACTACTACCAATGGCTTCACCAACTATCCCGTTACGATCTCCGTCACGGACTATGGTGAGCTGAAACCTGGCATGAACGTCTCCGCCACCATTCTCTGCGACTCCGCAGAAAACGCCCTGTGCGTACCTGTGGACGCTGTGGCTCGGGGTAACACCGTGTTGGTTCCCGCTGCTGGCGCACTCAGTGAGGACGGCGCCAGCGTGGCGGACCCTTCTAAGCTGGAGGAGCGGCAGGTGGTGCTTGGCCGCAGCAATGCGGAGTACATTGAGATCACCTCCGGTCTGGAGGAAGGCGAGACGGTTGCGTACATGGAGCAGTCCGCCGAAGTAGGAGGCTGAGCGCTGTGGAGCATCTCATTGAGCTGAGAGACGTCTACAAAATCTATCCCATGGGCAGCGAGCAGGTCCACGCGCTGGACGGCATCAGCCTTACGATTGACCGGGGGGAGTTTGTGGCGATTGTGGGCCAGTCTGGCTCCGGAAAATCCACGGCAATGAACATCATCGGCTGTCTGGATGTGCCCACCTCCGGCACCTACCGCCTGGGGGGCGTGGACGTGTCCACTATGAACGACGACCAGCAGGCGGATATCCGTAACAAGATGCTGGGCTTCATCTTTCAGCAGTACAATCTGATTCCCAAGCTCACCGTGCGGGAGAATGTGGAGCTTCCCCTGCTGTATGCCGGCATCGGTGCTGAGGAGCGCCGGCGCCGGGCGGAGGAATCCCTGGAGCGGGTGGGCCTTGCCGGCAAGGAGCGAAATCTTCCCAGCCAGCTCTCCGGCGGTCAGCAGCAGCGGGTGTCCATCGCCCGGGCTTTGGCGGGTAATCCCTCGGTCATTCTGGCAGACGAGCCCACCGGCGCGCTGGACTCCCGGACGGGCCGGGAGGTGCTGGGCTTTTTGCAAAAGCTCAATGCGGAGGGTGATACGGTCGTTCTCATCACGCACGACAACTCCATCGCTGTGAAGGCTAAGCGTATCGTCCGCCTGCAGGATGGGTCCATCATCTATGACGGCGACGCAAAGGCACCAGAGGCCGTAGTCCGTCCTGCAGAGAGCGGAGAGGAGGCCGGGGCATGAATTTCACTCAATCCTTCAAGCTGGCTCTCAAATCCCTGCGGACCAGCAAAATGCGGGCCTTTTTGACCATGCTGGGCATTATCATCGGCGTGGGGGCGGTAATCGTCATCATCTCCCTGGGCAACGGTCTCACCGGCATGGTACAGCAGCAGGTGGATAAGTTGGGCGTTACTCAGATCTACGCCTACACCTGGGGCATGGGCGACGGAACCACCAGCAACATCACGCCCGATGAGATGTTCGCCTTTGTGGAGGAGCACCCGGAGGCCTTTGACGGCATCACCCCCTGGGTCTCTGGCGGTACCGGAGTGCGCCAGGGCAACACGGAGTTCAAAAAGACGAATATCTACGGGGTCAGCGAAGCCATGTATCGCCCCGAGACCGGCACCACCCTGGACGGGTCCACTCTGGCCCGGGGACGGTATCTCCAGTATGTGGATGTAGCCATGCGTCAGAACGTCTGCGTGATCGGCGCTTATCTGGAGATCAATGCTTTCCAGGGCGATGCCCTGGGCAAATCGCTGCTGATCGGCGGCATCCCCTACACCGTGGTGGGAGTGCTGGCTCAAAACAGCGACAGCCTCCAGGAGGGCGGCGGAGACGACGCGGTTTACATTCCCTACCAAAACGCCATGCAGCTCTCCGGCACCAGTTACGTCTCCCTCTACCAGATCACCGCTGCCTCCCGTGATATCGTGCCGTCCGCCCAAATCCTTCTGCGGGACTTCCTACAGGACTTTTATAAGGATGAGGACGCCTGGTATAATGCCTATCTTGTTGAGAGCATGCTAGACCAAGTCAATATGATCAACGCAATGATGGCCGTTGCCATGGCGGTGCTGGTAGCCATCGCCGCTATCTCGCTGCTGGTGGGCGGCATCGGAATTATGAACATCATGCTGGTGTCCGTCACAGAGCGCACGCGGGAAATCGGCATCCGAAAATCCCTGGGTGCCAAACGGAAGGACATCCGCCGGCAGTTTATCATCGAAGCTGGCACCACTTCCGCCATGGGCGGCATTCTGGGGATTCTCTTCGGCTGCCTGATGGCCATGGGTATCGGCTCTTTACTGGGAGGAATGCTCATCTCTCAAATGGGTGTCAGTGGCCTGACCTTCAATGCTACCCCCACCTTCGGCGCCATTTCTGTGAGCTTTGGTGTGAGCGTGGGGATCGGCGTGCTGTTCGGCTATCTCCCTGCCAACAAGGCGGCAAAGCTGAATCCCATCGATGCACTGCGCTATGAATAAAAAAACCTCGGCGAGCATAAACTTGAAAGCCTCGGCTGGTCGGAAGCTCTTCCGGCCAGCTGCTTGCATAGGATGATCCCAGATATCAAACTTTTCTTTCTATAGACATTGAAGCTTCCATGTCCTTTGCGCGTTTAAAAGTCCGGCGAAAATTTTTCACCGGACTTTTTGCTTTTCCCAAACTTTTCCCTCCTCTCTACCGTCTATCAAACAGAACGCAGCAGAAAGGACCGTTGCATGTGTCAAAAGAATCTCTTTTAACAAGCTACCTCATCACCGAACAGGCACGTTTTTACCGGTTGGCCTACAGCTACTTGAAAAACCGGGAAGAAGCTCTGGACGCGGTACAAACCGCTGTCTGCAGAGCTTGGGAGCAACAGGATCGCCTGCGGGAGCCAGAGGCTGTGCGAACCTGGTTTTACCGCATCCTGATCCATGTGTGCACCGATATGCTCCGCCAGCGCAAACGGGTCACCTTTGTTCCGCCGGACGCCTTGGATGCCGGCAGCTATGAAGACCCTCTTCCTCTGGACGGCGATCTGGCAACGCGTGTGGATGCTCTCCCTCCTGAAATTGCCACCATCATCCGCCTGCGGTTTTATGAGGAGCTATCTTTGAAGGAGATCAGCGCCGCTACGGGCGCGCCTCTCAGCACGGTGAAAACACGGCTGTACGCCGGATTGAAAAAGCTGCGTGTATCAATGGAAGGAGATTATCACGAATGAAGGATTTCAACGAAGCAAAAAAGGCTTATGAATCAGTTTCTGTCCCTGAAGAGCTGAACGACCGTGTCCAGGCGGGTATCCGCCAGGGCAAGAGGAATCGCTCTCGCCATGTCTGGAGCAGATCTCTCGGTACTGCGGCCGCCTGCTTCGCGGTGCTGGTCGGGGTGCTGAACCTCTCTCCCACCGTGGCTTCCGCGGCAGCAGATGTCCCTGTTTTGGGTGGATTGTTCCAGGTTCTGACGGTCCGCGATTATGAGACCGAGGAAGGTGGCATTGACTATGCAGTTTCCGTCCCCGGCGTGGAGTCCGGCAGCGAGCTTGCTCAGCAGGTCAATGAGGAAATTCAAAAGCGTGTGGACGCTCATCTTGCTCAGGCCCAGGCAGACTGGGCGGAGTATCAGGACGCCTTCTTTGCTACCGGCGGCACCGAAGAGGAGTGGGGCGGCCGCCAGATGGATGTTGTCATCGACTATGAGATCAAAAGCCAGAGCGAAACCACCGTCTCCTTTGTGGTAGACTTTGCCGAGGGCTGGGTGAGCGCCCAGCAGCAGCGATTCTGCTACAATTTGGATCTGGCGGATAACCGAAACATTACCCTGCAGGATCTGCTTGGTGAGGACTGGGTGAACATCTGCAACAACGCTGTAGAGGCATATATTGCAAACAGTACCGACAGCGAGGGCTTCACCTTCTTCTTTACACCTGAAGAAGGCGGATTTACCACTGTAGACGCAGATACGGCCTTCTATATCAGCGAGTCCGGCGCTCCCGTCCTGGTCTTCCCTGAGTACAGCATCGCCGCCGGCGCCGCCGGCATTGTGGAGATTCCTGTTGACTAATTCTCTTGGGGGGCTCTTCCTTTTAAAGCAGGCCGGCCGGTCCATATGGACCGGCCGGCCTGCTTTTTCATCGAGTCTTCATCGTCTCCCAGAAAAGGGAAACCGTGCCATATTTACACCGGTTATCCCTGTCTCCCTTTGAGACCATATCGTGGATCGGAGAAGCCGCTCCGCGTGCCCTCCGACAATTTCCATGAAGCTTCTATGCGCGCAGGGCCGGCAGGAGCAGCCAAATTTTCTCCGGTGCTGGCCTCTCCACATTCCACTCGTAGAGCAGCATCAAGCCCTTTGCCAACAGCTGCGGGTCATAGATATGTGGATGGGTGCAGAAGGGTTCGGCATAGCGGGCCATTCCCCCGGTTAAAACCAGCGTGACCGGCTTGCCCAGCTCCTGCTCAATGCGGGCAACCAAGCCGTCAATCATGGCAGCCGCACCGATCACAGCACCGGATTCCATGCACGCTTCCGTATTTTTTCCAATCGCGCTGTCCACGGTGTCCAACCGGAGTTCCGGCAGCTGAGCCGTCTTGGCGGCCAAGGCTTTCAACCCTGTGGCCATTCCAACGGCAATGGCTCCGCCCCGGAAGACACCCCCCTCGTCAATCACATTAAAAGTTGTGGCGGTTCCTAAGTCCACTGTAACAGCGGGCAGCGGGCAGTTTGCTGCCACCCAGGCGGCATCCACAATCCGGTCCACCCCCACTTTCTCCGGATACTCCACATCCATCTTGAGCCCAGTCTTGCTCTGGCAGGTAATCCAAACAGGCTCCCTGCCCAGCACCGCACGGATACAGGCATGGATGGGACGGTTCAGGCATGGCACCACACTGGACACCACAGCCCCCTCAATCTGCCCGATCTCCACATCCGCTTTTCTCAGTGCGTCCCGAAGCTCCGCTTTGTAGGCCGCGCCGTCCTTTCCGGGCACTGTCTCCAACTTTGTGCAGAATACCGCGGTATGTCCCTCCGCCTCCCGCTTCTCCACGCCGCACACGCACACGGTGGTATTTCCAATATCAACCGTCAAAATCATTGCGCCGACCTCCTCTGTTCAATGGCGTCCAACAGTTTTTCGGCTACCTCATCTTTTCCCATCAGGGGCAATTCCATGACGTCGTCCTTTGTGATGAGTGTCGCTACATTCGTCGATACGCCAAAGCCGGCCCCCTCCACCTTCAAGTTGTTTGCAACGATCATATCCAACCGCTTGCTCTCCAGCTTTTTCCGTGAGTTTTCCAGCAGGTCCCGGGTCTCCATGGAAAATCCGCATACAAACTGTCCTCTCCTGCGGTTTTGTGCTACCCAACTCAAAATGTCCTCTGTGCGCTCCAAGGGGATTTCCATATCTCCATCCCGTTTTTTGATCTTGTCGTCTGCCACTGTTGTGGGCCGGTAATCCGCAACAGCCGCAGCCTTGATCAAAATATCTGTATCCGGCAGCGCTGTCTGAACCTCCCGCAGCATATCCGCTGCAGTGGTTACTGGCCGCAGCGCAACAAATGGCACAGGTGGAAGTGCCGTCCGGCCAGAGATCAGTGTCACCTGCGCCCCACGCAGCATGGCTTCCCTGGCAATGGCATAGCCCATGCGTCCGGAACTGTGGTTGGTGAGATAGCGTACCGGGTCCAGGGACTCCTGTGTCGGGCCGGCTGTTACGGTTACACGCACGCCGGAGAGGGTCTTTTTCCGTGCCAGTGACCGGGCGATATGGTTTAACAGCGTTTCCGGCTCTGGCAGTTTTCCGCTGCCAACATCCCGGCAGGCCAACATGCCGCACTCCGGCTCGATCACTTGAAATCCGTAGCGTCTGAGCGTCTTCAAATTATCCTGGGTAATCGGGTTTTCCAGCATTCCCGTGTTCATCGCCGGAGCCACTAATTTTTCACATCCCGCCGCCAGCACTGTGGTTGTCAGCATATCGTCCGCAATCCCATGGGCCAGCTTTGCGATGACGTTAGCTGTAGCCGGGGCAATCAGGATGAGGTTCGCCGCCTTCGCCAGTGAGACATGAGTCACATCATACTGAAAGTCCCTCGCAAACGTGTCTACTATGCAGCGGTTGTTGGTCAAAGTCTCAAAGGTCAGTGGTGTGATAAACTGCGTTGCGTTTTCCGTCATGATGACATGTACATCGGCCCCTGTCTTGCGCAGCGCACTGGCTACATACGCCATCTTATAGGCGGCAATCCCGCCCGTCACGCCCAGTACCACACATTTTCCCTGTAGCTTTTCCATAGCTTCACGCTCCTGCCACCCGAGTTTCCGGGCAAGTCTCTGGGATGTCTTCCTTCTGCCGCTTTTCTGCCGAAAACACAAAAAAACATCCATCTGTTTCCTGGAAACTGCAAAATACAGCCCGCAGGAAAACGCAGATGGATGGAAGCGCCAAAGCTGGAGAATACTCCCGCTACTGATGGCGCAATCAGCATGACCATGTGTTTCGGGCTCCCCCGATAGATCTCATCCGGTCATCGCAGAACCGTCTGGAGCCTAACGCTGATTCTCAATGCCGCCTAACTGCCGGTCACCGGAATATTGTGAGGTCTTCCAATGATTGAGATCATGCCGTCTTGCCAACGGCATTCTGGTGAGTGTCCGTTTTGTTGGTACAGTTTCCAAAGGCCTTCGGAATACCATCCACGTGCAACGGCGTTCTTCTATGCCGTTATCAGCGTCATTGTACCATTCACTTTCAGGATTGTAAAGTATTATTTTTGACTTACATCTTGCTGCTGCCAAAAGATCAGGCGCGGGCAGTTTAGCTGCCCGCGCCTTGTTGATCAATCGTAAATAGAATCCACGTCTCTGGAGAGGATCGTGCCGGAGTAAGCATCAATCTCAAACTCATACTCCATCGTTCCCTGCCAGAATTCCACTGTGTATTCCCAGCGGCCGTCATCCCGCTCCAAATAGCAGCGAATGTTGCTGACCTGACCGGAGGAGAAGCCAGCTGCACTCAGCGCGATGCTCTTGGCCTTGGCCTCGCCGATATAGGAGGAACTGCCGTTCTGCTGGGGTACGCTGGCCTCCGCGTCATAATCATAGGAGAGAATCTCCCCGGTCCGGGCGTCGATCTCATAGTCGTACTCCTTGTAGTCCTTGGTATAGAACTCTACATCATAAACCTGACGGCCATCATCCCAATCCAGCTTGCAACGCAGGAAGGTCACTTGGGAGGCAGTCAGCCCCGCGTGTGTCAGAGCTTTGGCCTTGGCGGTTTCCTCACTGACCAGCCCGCTGTTGGGAGTCGTTGGATTGGTGGTGGCCGGAATTCCGCTGGGTCCGAAGCTGTCAGCGTCCGTCACCTGGGAGCCGCCGCTCAGAGTGATGGTCCTAGTAGCGCCATTCCAGCTGACAGACTTGCCCATCAATTCGCCAATAGCCCGGACAGGCAGATAATTCGTGCCCTGGTACAGCATGGGATAGACTGCGTTGCCCTGAGCATCCGTGAAGGTACGCTTGACACCGTCCACCGTGATGGTAAAGTCCGGATGCAGTTCCGCGGTAATCATCTGGGTCTTGGCGCTGGTGTCCGGTGTTCCCTGGACCGGGCCGGTGGTACGGCTGCCAGCGAGGGAAATGGTTCGAGTGGACTGATCCCAGTTCACATTCTTTCCCATCAGCTCTCCAATGGCCCGGACGGGCAGATAGTGGGTGCCGTTGTAGTACAGGGTATGAACCTCCTGTCCCTGGACGTTATAGAATGTGCGTGCGGTGCCGTCTACCACAATCTCCACATCTGGCCGCATCTCCACACTGACCGAGGCTGCCTCAACCGCGCCTGCGGCCACCGTCAGCGTGGTTACGAACAGTGCCATGCCCAAAGCAAGTGTGCTCAGGCGCTTCCAAAGTCTCTTCATCATTGGTTCCTCCTTAATAATATTCCAGAAAATTGATCTTGAAGATGCCTGTGTTTATCTGCCGTAGCGCTCTACCTCCCACTCACGAATCGTCCCGCTGTAACCGTCGATCGTAAAGTCGTACTTGGAACCGTCATAGAGGATCTCGCCCTCATACTCCAACCGGCCATCGTCAATATCCGTGCTGAACTCCCAAATATCGGACTCCGTGGCCCCAGGCACCTGAGCAAGCGCCAAGGACTTAGCCTCTGCCGCAGTGATCTCCTTACCGGAGCCAGTATTCCCAATCAGACTGGCCTCTGCGTCATAGTCGTAAGAGAGCACATCGCCAGTATAGGCGTCAATCTCATAGTCATACTCCTTGCGGTCCTCGGTATAGAACTCTACATCATAGACCTGGCGTCCATCGTCCCAATCCAGATAGCAGCGTAAAAAGGTCACTTGACTCTCTTCCAGTCCCGCATGCTTCAGTGCTGCCTGCTTGGCCGCATCTTCACCGACAAACCCGCCGTTGGACGGTGTGCTTCCCTGTGCAGAGGCGCCCGTAGTGCCGGATGCTCCGTCTGTGGCGCTGGAAGCGCCCGCGGTATCAGTGCTTTGTCCGCCAGGGGTGTTCTTCTCTATAATCACGCCCGTGATAGCGTCGATATCATACTCATAGGTCTGCCCGTCGGCGGTAAAATCTACCACATAGTACTCCGTGTTCCCCCGCCGGTCCAGGCCCGCTGTGGTGAAGCTGACTGATTCAGCGCTGACGCCGGCATCTTCCAGCGCCACGGCTTTCGCCGCGTCAATCCCGATGGGCTCCGCCGAGCTGGTCTGCTGGGAACAGCCGGCTAAAAGCATCACCGTCAGTGCCAGCACACATGCCTTCATCCATATCTTCATCTCAAAAACTCCTCCTCAGTTGTTGTCGTTGATGAAATCCTACCAATAAAATATGAAATGAACATGAAATGGAAAAACTTTTTCCATTTTTATTTTCCAGGGTCCGGCAAGTGCAATGTAAAGGCGCTTCCGGCGCCGGTGAGACTCTCCAGCGTCATCCGTCCACCGTGAACCTCGGCGATCTGCTGCACCATGGCAAGGCCCAGTCCCGCCCCCCGATCACTGCTCCGGGCCGGATCAATCTGGTAGAAGCGCTGCCAGATTTTATCCCTCTCATCCTCTGGGATACCCGGTCCCTCATCCCGCACGGTGAGACGGATCTCTCCTGCTTCCCGGCGCAGTGTTACCCACACTCTGCCGCCAGGTCTGCCATATTTGAAGGCATTATCCAGCAGATTTTGGAAGAGGCGGGAGAGCAGGGCCTCATTCGCTTGAGCTGTGATATGCTCTGGAATGTCCAGGATCAAGGTCTCCTCCCGCTCCCCCTGCTCACTGCACAGGGTCCGAACAAGCTCCGATAAGTCTGTTTTCCTGAACTGTGCCAGCTCTGTCTCCTGATCCATGCGGGTCATCTGCAGCAGCTGGCTGATCAGAGCTGCCATCTTCTTCCCCTGCCGCTGAATGGTCTCAATGGTCTCTCGCCGCTCCTCGGGCGTCTCATCATATTTCTCAGCGTACTCACAGGCGCTGAGGATCACCGTCACCGGCGTACGCAGCTCGTGGGAGGCATCTGCAGTGAAGCGTTCTTCCGCCTCAAACGCCCGCTCCAGCCGCTCCAGCATCCGGTCAAAGCTGCCTGCTAGCTGGGAAAACTCCCCATATCCTGGCAGCAGTCCAATGCGCGCGGACAAATCCCGCCCTTCATTGATGGTAGAGGCCGTGGCATTGATCACATCCAGTGGGCGGAAGGCCCGCCGGACAATCCAGTAACCTCCCAGGGCTGCCAGCAAAATAAAGCCCGGCATGGCAATTGCCGCGGCCAACAGCAGACTGTGTACGGCCCGGCCGCCCTCGGAGACCTCCATGAACCCACGAACCCAAATTCCTGTCTCCCAGCCCGAGGGCACCCACAAATCCAGAATGTAATATTCCCCCTGTCCAGTCTCCACAGGCCGGGTATATCCATTTTGAAACGGCTCCGAGACCGTTAAAAAGGGCTGGGGAAGCTGACCCGCCAGCAGAGCCCCGCTCTCACTGTATACCACCGTGTACACCCCGCCCTGTACAAAGCTGAAATCTGCCCCCAGCTCTAACGCCCCATCCTGTAAGGACACCTGGTTCAGATTCCCCCGCACCGTTTGGGAGAGATACGTCAAATCTGTCTGCACAGTCACCGAGCTGCTGATTGCCACCACAAAGGCCAACACCATGGCTGCCATTAAAACCATCAGCGCGGTGTACCAGACAGTAATCCGAACTTTGATGGAGCGCTTCCTCACGGCCTTTCCTCCCGGATGACCCAGCCAGCTCCCCGGATGGTGTGAATCAGCTTCGTGGAAGAGCCCTCGTCAATCTTTTTGCGCAGCCGGCTCATGTACACGTCCACATTATTGGAACTGCCGGTATATTCATAGTTCCAGATCCGGTCCTCCAGCTGCTCCCGTGATACCACCACACCCTTGTTGCGCACCAGATGTTCCAGGATGGCAAACTCCTTGGGCAGCAGGGCGATCTCTCTGCCGCCCCGCTCCGCCGTCTGCCGCCGGGTGTCTACCGTCAGGTCCCCCACGGTGAAGAGGTTGCTCCGGCTTCCCACGTGCTTGCGGGTCATGGCCCGAATGCGGGCCAGCAGCTCGTCAAAGTCAAAGGGTTTAACCAGATAATCATCTGCTCCCAGGTCCAGCCCCGCTACCCGGTCCGCCACGCTGTCCCGGGCGGTGAGGAACAGGATCGGCGTGTCCACTCCCTTTGCCCGCAGCTCCGATACCAAGGTGAAGCCATCCTTACCCGGCATCATCACATCCATTAAAATGGCGTCATACTCCGCTCCCAGAAGATGGTCCGCCATCTCCTCTCCATTCAGGCATCCATCCACACTGTAGCCCGCTTTGCTCAGCGTCTTGGTCAGAATGCGGTTGAGGTCCCGCTCATCCTCCACAACCAGAACCCGCATGTCCGCGGCGCCCCCTTTCACTGAAATCCGCCCTATTATAAAACGTTTTTTCTTTCAAAGCAAGAGCCGGCAGGCGGAAGCTTCTCCCCGCCCGGCCGGCTCCGTTCCCTTTTGACAGGCGGCATGCCCCATAAGATTGCAAGTGCACACGCCTGAATAAAATCCTCTATGAAACCGACAGACTCCTCTGCTCCAGATACCACAAAAACCGCTTTGTCAGCATGGATTGCGGGAGGCTCTGGATCTTGGTGATCTCCTGGATATAGTTGGCATACCTCTCATCCAATCCTTCCCGCAGCCGAACACTTCCATCCTGGTCAAAGGAGAGAAGATTCTCGTCAAACAGCTTGTGGTGATTCTCGCACAGCCACAGCCCATTTTCTCCATCCAGCGCATACTCCAAACGCTGTTCCGGCGTCAAGCCCGGAGCCTTTTTGATCTTGGAAACCGGCCAGACATGCGCGCCCTGAATAATTTCCGGAATCTCGCAGCCGCACAGAGCGCAGTGCTTGTTCCCCAGTCTGCGCAGAAGGTTATAAATATAGAGCGGGGAGCGCAGGCTTTTGTTCTCCTGATAGTTCCTTTTCTCCAGGGTCATGCCCGTCCGAACGACGTCAATGCCCCCCATTTTCCTGATGACCCGCAGACTGGCCTCCGGGAGCTCCTTCAGGTTTCCCTCTAGCACCTCATAGAGCCGTATGCGCTGCTCCGGTCTCCGGAGACAGGCCAGCGCATAACAGATGAGGCTGGTCTCATACTTGTTCGCCCCGTAGGTTTTTCCGTAGACCTCAAGGGCGCCGTCCGTTCCCTTAGTCAGGTACGTGGAATTGTTGCTGCGGTTCCTGTCGGCGTTGACCTTTCGGTTCAAAATGATATCCTCTGCCGAGGTAAACGGGCTGCTAATCTGCTCCAAAGACGGGCTGGCATTGAGAAAGGTAAAGCCGATGGTACGCATCAGGCGGTAGATGAGCCGCTGGTAAGCCGTCTCCGCATTACCGGCTACATTTAAGAAATAGTAAAAGAGCCGCTTGTTTGGATAGGGATTGAGGTAAAAGAGATTGAATGCGGTGGGCACGCTCTGAACGCTGGAGTTCCTCCCGCCAATCTCCCGCTCAGAAAAACTGATATAGCACACGGTATCCTCAACATGGAGGATCGCCAGCCGTCCCTTGTTATAGGTGGCATCCAAAAACGGATCGTGATAGCTGTTGTCTACATATTCACAGGTAAACTCCATCTGCCCCGTGATTTTTAAGCAGACATCCCGGAGCACCTCCTCCGTGACCACATCGCTGAAATAAATCCCCCTGGTTCCGGACTTTTGCAGATTCTTCTTAACAACAAAGTGGGGCAACCCCTCTCGCTTAATAATTGACAATCAAAACCTCCTTTCTGCGGCTCCCGGAAATTCCCAAAATCTCTCCCAGGCGGATCACCCGGTAGTGTCCGCGTTTGATCCACCGTAAAAGATTCTGATTGACCCTGCCCTTGTGCTCAATCACATAAGAGAGCATGAATGGAATGCCGGCGCCGTGCAGCTGGTCCAAAAAGGCAAAGAGCTCTGCCTCCTGCGTCTCACTCCACCCCTCAAACCCCCGTTTTCCGTCATTATAGGCGCCGGTGGTAAGCTGGTAGGGCGGATCAAAGTATGCAAAGGTACCGGGCGTTATCCGTGCGTGAAGTGCTTTGTAGTTCTTACTGTAAAATTCAAAGTTTCCCTCTTTGATCTGCCGGGAAAAGCTGATCATCTTCTCCAGAACCCTGTCGTTGAACCACCGCATTCCCACTGGATTATTGAAGTCGTGCTGGCTGTTGAAACGAATCTGCTGCTGAAAGCCGTACAGCAGAATCGTAAACAGCAGCCTTGGGTCCCGCTTTTTGACAGGCCGGGAATTGTAGGAGTCCCTTGCCCGGATATAGGCATCCGCATTTGCCTTTTCCAGGCCGAACTTTTTGATCATGCGCCGCACATAGAGCAAATACTCGTAAGTGTCGTAATCCCGAAAAGAACGGATCAAACTTGTGACCAGATAGTTGACATCGTTATAAACGGTCCTGGCGGCGGGCATGTTAATGCCCACGTTGAAGCCTCCGCCAAAGGCATCGATAAATGTGGTGTAGCCCTTGGGCCGGTATTGGATGAGGTCCGGTACAACCTTGGCCTTGCTGCCGATGTAATTGAGCGGAGACTCGTAAACAACCTTGTCCATATCCCGTTTTTCCACGAAAAACAGGTATTCAAAATGCTTCTTGCCCTTCTGGGATTTCCAGTTTTGATATCTCTTATAGGGGATCTTTTTGCAGACATAGGTCTCCGGCTTTCCATAGCGCTTCATGGCGGCCTCAATATACTCCTTGGACATGAAGCCGTCGTTATTATAGCTGAGGATGATATACTTTGCCCGGGTCTTGGCCAGCACCCGGTCAAAAAGAATATTGGCTTTGTAAGCCTTGGACCAGTCGGAACGCATGGGGGCAGTACTCCTGGAGCCGGTGACAGTGCTGATGGCGGGATGGTCGTCTAGAACCAGCGTCTCCAGCAGGTGATACTGGGTTCCGTATTGGTTCTGGGTGTAAGGCGGGTCCAGATACAAGATGTCACAGTCCACTTGTTCGATCACAGTTTCAATTTTTGTGTTGTAGGTCTGTATCGTCCGAACCGGTGTGTTGCAAAAGTCAACAGGGTGAAAGGAAATTTCCTTAACAGCTCTTGCATCCCATTTTTTTAAAAACGCCCCATATACGCCCGCTGTATTGGATACATCAGAAACCGATTCGATGAGACTGGCCAGCAGAAAACAGTACTCATCCTCCGTCAGCTGCCCAGCCTGCTTCCACTGCTCAATCTGGTAACGGAAATAGTCAATTCGCCCGGCATTTTCCGGTGTGAAATACATCCGTTCGCTCTTTGTGGGTGCGTAGTTTTGGTACATGAAGCCGTGCATGGTCTGTTTGTTCTTGTTCAGGTAGGCAAAGGGATCAAACCCCAGTCTTTGAAAGGTACAGTTGGGCGCACATACACGCCCCCGGGTATAGGTCACAGACCAGGTCAGGTTATCGTTGATGATGATATCATAGTAGGACTTCAAATAGTCCGCCACAGAACCAGAGCCGCAGAAGGCGTCAAAAAAAGAATAGCCCTGCCGGAGCAGCTGCTTTGAGTCAAGCAATTTTTCAATTTCCGCCCGTATGGATTCCTTGTTTCCTAAATATCTCATTACAATGCTCGCTCTCTATGGGACGCTGCCTCCGCCGCCATCTGTTTTTCCCGAACATATCGGGCCTCACCGGTGCGCTTTGTGCTTCGCAGGGTATTCCAGCCGACAAAATTCTATTTTATTATAACACGCCAGTTTCGATGCCTCAACATCTATTTCGATTTCCCAGAGGGGTTCATATCCTGATCTGGTATTTGTAAAAAAGCCGCCTGGAAGCCCAGGCGGCGTCAGAAGGCAGTCCCGCTCCGGCCGCTTTCAGAGGTGTTCAGATTTTTTCAAACTCCTCCACATCGGAGACAAAAACCGTCGCGCCTCCCACCACAACCTTTGCCGGAACATCTGGGCCTGTGGCTCCCATTTTGACTGTAGAGGGAATCGGTTCCTCCCTGCGGGAACAGTGCTCCCGGATGACACTGATGGCCTCTTGCACCTTTTCTGCCTGCGTGCCGATGAGCAGCGTGGCATTGCCCGCCGTCAGAAAGCCGCCTGTAGAGGACATCTTTGTGAAGTAAAATCCGGCTCTGGTTAAGGCTCCGCAAACCTCGTTGACGTCCTTCTTGTTAATAATTGCGGTAATCATCTTCATTTTGCTCTCTCCCTTCCAAGTCGTCTCCAGCGGGGCATGGTTCTCTGCCTTCCATTCGTGAATCTGTTTGAGATACAGTGCAACGCCCAGTGCCCCGGTGATGACCTCTGCCAGCGGAAACGCCAGCCAGGTGTATTCCAGCCCCAGCAGGGACATTCCCCAGAAGATGGGAATCAGGCAGAAAAGCTGCCGCGTCAGCGAAAGCAACACGCTAGGAACCGCCGCACCAATGGCCTGAAAAAATACCGGAAACATCAGCGACACAACAGACGGCACAAAGCTGATGCCTATGATGTGAAAAGCATGGATGCCAATGTCCAGTACCTCCTGCTCCGTGGAGAAAATTCGGATCATGGGACCTGGGATTCCCTCAAAACAAAGCGTCCCCACCATCATGAAGATTCCGGCGAAGATCATAGCGTCTTTCGTAATCTTCTGGCAGCGTCCATAGTCTTGCTTGGCGTATGTATAGCTCAGCAGCGGGACAATACAGGTTTGCAGCCCTCCCAGGGGAATGAAAAAGAACGACTGAAGCTTGTAGTAAAGTCCCAGCACTGTGACGGCCTCGTCAGAGAAGCCGGCCAAAATGATATTGAGCGCCATGATATAGACTGTATAAAGCGCCTGCATCAGGATAGAGGGGTAGCCCAGCCGGTAAATGGCTTTGACACAGGGCAGCATCTGTCCCTTTCCGGGCGGACGGTAAAACCCGTGCCCAAAGGTAATGGCTGCCGCCACAAACTGTCCCGCAACCGTGGCATAGGCCGCTCCCGCAACCCCCAGGGAAGGGATGGGTCCTGCTCCGAAGATCAAAATCGGGTCCAGGACAATATTCGTCATCGCACCAACCACCTGCGCCAACATGGGCCGCCGCATGTTTCCCGCAGCCTGATGCACCTTGGTCCAGATACCCTCCAGAAAGACACCGATGCTGCCCACGCACACAATAGTTCCATATTGAACAGCATATTCAATGGCTTCAGGCGCCGTGGCAGAGGTCATCACATATGGCCGCATCAGCAGAGTACTGGTCAGGGCAAAGGCCGCCCAGCTGATCAGCGCCAGGGCTGTACCAGTTCCTGCCGTTTCCTCCACCTTCTCCCCCCTGGCGTACTGGCGGGACATCTGCGTATTCACCCCTACGCCGGTTCCCACGGCAATGGCCGTGATGACCAGCTGAACCGGGAAAATAATAGAGAGGGCAGTCAGACCGTCTCCTGAGTACTTTCCCACAAAAAAGCTGTCCACAATATTGTAAAGTGCCTGGATGAGCTGGGCCAGCATCACCGGAGGCGCAATTTTCATCAAAACCTTCCAGACACTCTTTTCCTCAAAAACGGCAGTGCCTGCGGCTGGTTGTCTCATCGCTGATTTCCTCACTTTACTGATGACCTGCCGACAGGCAGCACTTTTCACAGCGGTCAGCCCACAGGAGCTTGCCGTGTACCGGGCCTCTTCTCCTAACTGTAAGGCGGACCATCGGTTATTATAACAGGCTGTTTACAAATTGCAACAGAAAAATTGCCGGATTTCTAGACGGTTTGTTTTCCGTACATGGTTGTCGATACGAAAGATACTCTACCAGCCGCTGTATGAAATGGTGATGGGAAACCAGTGGAGACTCGGTTTGCGGGACAATGTCCGGCCCAACGGAGGAGCAGCCGGCCCACACTCCCATCTATGCAGATAAGGCGAGGGCAGGAACTGACACCCCCGCCCTCGCCAAAAGCATGTTGATTGGATCTCCTTTATACCAGTGTATAGAGCAAAACCTCCTTAAAAAGATTGCTCCAGACGTTTTTACTCTTTCCAATGTACTCAGGATTTTCCTCCTTTTCATCCCAGACAATGCCTGCAATCCGCTCTCCCAGATCATTCCACACCATAAATGGGTCCTTTTTCCACCTATAAATTCCGGTGCCAGGATCGACTTCAACCAAGGCGCGAAAGGCGCCCACCACAGGATAGAGAATTCCCTTGGGAACCAAGTATTTCAAACCAGCCTGATAGAACATCGTCTGCCCCACCACTTTGCCGTCGTCGAATTTGGCATATTTCTTGGCACCATAATAATGCTAATTCTTCTGCACCATTTTAGGGAACTCACATTCCACCGTTTCCCACAGGTGGAAAATATCATCAATGATAGGGGTCATCTTCACCAGAACTGCCTCACGTTCCTCCCTCCCCTGTTTTAAAAAACGTTTGAGACTGGCCTCCTTCCCCGTATAGCTCTGGATGGGCTGGCTGTCCCCGGAGAGTCCCTGCTGGCCGACAATCGGATAGAGATTCTGGTTAAACATATTCAGGATGGTAATAACTTCGCGCACATCGATAATGGCAACATTCTCACTGTAGTGTTCATTCATGTGATATGCAATCCGCCGCTCAAAGGGGAAAGGCTTCAGAATCTGCTTGAGGGTTTCAAAACTCTTTTTCAGCTCCTCCTGCGATTTCAAATCCACTTGAACGGATGTGTTGCGCGCAGCAGCCAGTTCTACCGGGGAGGAGAGCCCTACAAAAAATTCAGCAAAGACATAACGCGCCTCCGGCAGCGTCTCATTCTCCTGTGCGTCGAAGATAGCGTGAAGCGTATGTCCACCGTCGATATTACCATGGATTTCGCCGTCGGACAATTCCACAGTCAACGTCTCCGTACGGTTATCATAGTTCACAGACTCCACTGAAAACAGCAAACCCCGATTCAACTCGTGAAAGTCCTCATTTTCCATCAGGCTGCTGGCGATGGTCTTTGCCACCTCGGTGGTCATCTTTTGATCTCGGGGATTCGTCCGCATCCAATTCCGCAATTCATTGGGAATGGTCTTTGTGTCCAGATAGCATATATACTTGATGTGCCCCGTTGGAAGTCGGTTTGGATCCCTCATGGTTTTAAATTCTCTTGCGTGCATTTTCAGTTTGTCTGACATGGTTTTCACTCCTTTGTAAAATAAAAACACCTTCGCACGCAAGACACGAAGATGCAGACAATGAGTCAACGCCACAGCAAAACTGCTTGGCGGGCAAATTCACTTGACCACAAATTCATATCTCGCATATGAAAATTGGATGCCTCAACGGCTCTTGCCATTAGGACTTGTCTTCTTTATACCATATCAGAGCCCAGGAAGTCAATCCCAATTACGAGACTCCTCTCAATAAGCTGTCATCGCCGCTTTTCTGGTCACGCCGCTCTTTGGTAGACAGGCCCGGCACAGCGACGCAGCCTTGAAGGGAGCCGTTAAAATTAATATTTCTCCTCAATAAAATAGAATCGCCGCAAAGCGGCGGCAGCAAACCGAAGCCAGTGGAACGGGTTTGGAAAGAAGGCTCAAAAGAGTGAACGGATGACGTCTTTTCTGCCGTGGGCATAAAAACGTCGGAGCAAAGTGAACTCTGCTCCGACGTGGCAGGGGGTAACAATTCCGAACCCTCTAAGGTTGTTTGTGATTTTACCTGAGAAGTACCTAACTGGCCTTCTGGCCGGCGGCGCTTTTGCGCCGTACGAGCTTTTTGCCGCAGGCAAAACCTCGGCGCAGGGCGAATTCATTTCGCTCGAGCATTTCAATCACTGGAGGGTGGAGCCGCCCTTTGGGTGGCGGAATCCCAAGAAATGAAGACATCTGCTGAAGGCGGATGTTTTCATTTCTTAGAAGGGACGGTTAAAATCGACATTTTATGTTGCAGCGGATCTCTTTCGTATATCTTGACACCACAAATTCAACTTCGATTTCGCATCCGGGTCTACATCCTTCAGATGCGCAAGTAGATGTGGTTTGTTCAAGCAATAGATGAAACAAAGGATATCTTTTGCTGTTCTTTCTTTTTCCTTTTCGGAAATGAGTGTAAAAAAGTTCAAATTATTCATTGACTTCACATACTCTTCTTTGTGGCTCCCGCCATGGAGTACTAAGCGGTACATGAGATTTTTAAAATATACCTTAAACTCTTGGCAGCCAAGAAGAGAAAGAATATCATCGTCAGTTGAAACTTTATCGATTCCTTTTTTAAACTCAAAGGTTGCGAATGCTTCCAATACCTGCCTCATTATGTTTCCAATTACAATAGATTGGTCTCCAGCTTGTCCTAAGCCATATTTATAAATAGTTTGTATAAGTTCACTGTATTCATGGCGACTCTTGTATTGGAAGGGTATAATTTCTTCATCTCTTAACTCAAATCGATTAAACTTAATTTGTCCCATATTCCACTGTTGCTTGCACTTCTCTATTATCTCCTCAAGTATCTTATGAGCGTCATAAAAGGTCATAAGATCATGTGTCATGACCAGAACTCTTGTTTCAGTGTTTCCCTCAAGGAAAGCACTCAACTCATATTTTAAAAAGGAAAGAATTCCGATCCTATTTTCCATATCATAGCTGGAAATAGGATCATCAACAATAATTAAGTACTCATCGTTATAAGTATCCCTTTCTTCCTTTCCCTTTAAAATACTTGTGAAGAAATAGCAGAGTCCAATGATATTTCTTTCGCCAACAGAGACTTCTCGCGGCTTTACTTTTTGCCCGTGAGACAGTAATCTATACACGCCATCATCATATTCGATTCTGAGTCTGTCTTCTTCAAAGAAAATATACTTCATGTAATTGTTCATTACATCAATTGCAACAGTAACTGAACTTCTCTGCGCTTCGAGGGCCTGAACTGCTTTTTCTTTCAACAGGTAGTCTGCCTTCAAACTTTCGTAGTGTGCTTGCTCAGTTTTGGATTCTTCACATTGCTTATCATATTGACCTGCTAAATCTATGACATCATAGTGAGCAATTTCACTGTTAATACGAGTTAATTCCTTTAGAAAAGGTTCCGTGCTCTTGGCTTTTTTATTATATGCTACCCGTTTGTTCTCCAAATTCGCAAGCGCAGTAGTCAATTGAGAAAGTAAAGAATGTATGGATGCGATCCCTGTGCTAATAGGCTCATATGGATTATCAATTTTTTGTTGTAGCAAATTATTATTTGATTTAATCGCCTCATCAATTTTCATCATCAATTCTTTGCAAGTAGAGAAACCATCCAACTTTTCAAAAGGAAAGAGATCTATATACATGTCTCCCCAAATTTTCTCCCTCAATATCTTTCGATGATCCTCGGCCGCCTCATTCAAAATTTTTTCTATGCTTTGGATCAAATCAACCTTATATCCTGGAGTCATTTCCTGCAGACAGTAGGGGCATGATTTCGTCTCTGAGCGTTCCAACAATTCTTTTCTTTCAATAAGAATATGAATGCCTTTTTGTTGAACTAACTTAAGGAGAAATTGTTCTCTTTCTGAAAATTCTGGCCGTTCAATTTTTTGAGACAAAAGTTTTTCTATTTCCAATTCGTCATATAAATTAAATTTTTCCGGAATTTGGGGGACGGGCTGCTCTATAACAGACGCTCCCGCCCTGGCTGCCTCTAAATCTTGCCGTACCCTCTTAAAATCTACAATTAACTCACTTCTCGGTTTTGACGGTGTAATATTGAGAAATTGTTTGTAGGTATCATCCCTAACTCCCGTATTTTGCCGACCATTCCGAATTTCTTTGTCTCGGCCGGCCCAACCATCATCTCCCTGGAGTGCCCAACGAAGTTTTAGAAGGTAATATTGCGGGCACTTAATGTTTTGCCGGTCATTATACTCACTACATACTCTTGCTTGGGCATCCAATAAGGTTTTTGCTGCATTGCATTCTTCTTTTGCCACTTTTATCTTTTCACTTAAGTCCACTTGTTCTCCAAGCATAACAATGGTTTCCAAGTGGTCTTCCTGCAATTTTACATTCTTATCAACATATTCTTCATCAAAAACGAAAATATCTTTTCTTTCGTCCTTCGATAAATTTATAGGATTATGGTCCTTATCGAAAACTGTTGTCCGACTGATAGTTGGTAACACTTCGCCTGCAATCTGACGGAAACCACGTGCAATCGTACTTTTACCTGATCCGTTTCTTCCATACAATAATGTACCCTTGATTGTCTTAATTTTCTTTCCATCTGTAGGATCAAATAAGTTGAGATATGTCGGTTTTTTGAAATTTGCACCACATATTTCAAGACCGGATATTTCCTTCAACATTGCTCATCCCTCACCCAATATCAGTTCTAAATGCTTTTTAATTTTCTCCAGTTCCGTTTTGTAATCTCTGTCTCTTATTACTACTGATACCTCCGACTCCCGTTAAAGACGGGAACACATAAAAAATGGACCTTTAATTTATTAGTATTATTATATCACAACATCTGCTCCATTTGTACTGTGTGTTTGATATGCCCTTTCATCTCCTGCACTTGATTAAAAGTCTCCCGGTCAATGATTGCTTCATGAGCATCCTCTACCAGGTACATATCCAACTGCCCATCGTTTTTGACTTGCTTTCCGGTCAGGAAATCCGGCGTATAGCTTTTCTGCATCAGCACCTGCCCGATGTACTTCTCGTTACTCAACATTCGATCGATGGTAGAGGTGCTCCACTCCCTCTTCCCTGTCACTGTTTTGACCCCGTGTTCTTCCAGGTAGCGTTTGATCTTCCGTACACCGTTCCCCTGCACATAGAGATCAAATATCTTCCGTACGATCTCCGCCTCCTCCGGGACCACCCGCAATACACCGTCAGGTCCTTTCGTGTAACCAAGGAATTGCGAATGGTACAACATAGCCTTTCCGCTTTTCATCCGCTGACGCAAACCGAACTTGATATTGTCGCTTTTGTTCTGGCTCTCTGCCTGATCAAATGCGGCATACAGATCAATAATACTATCTGGAGTTGTCAATGTATTGATCCCACCCATCTCAACGTACACTCCAATACCCATTTGCTTTAACCTCCTGATTGTAGTCATGGTTTCTTTTGCATCTCTTCCAAAGCGGCTCAGCGATTTAACAAGAATCAAATCGATTTTACCTTTTCGGCAGTCTTTCAGCATCTTTTGGTATCCGGGCCGATTCTTCGTGTGGAGCCCGGAGGCATTGTCCGTATACACAGCGACAAACCTCCAAAAGGGATTTCTCTTGATGTATTGTGTAAAGTACTCGATCTGGTTTTCCAGACTTTGCTGTTGTTCCTCGTAAGAAGCGCTGACCCGGCAATAAGCGGCGACTCTTAATTGCCGACTCCAAATAGAACTGTTCTCTTGCTCCTGTGGAATCTCAATCACATATCCAGACATAGCAAAACCTCCATGATATCACTGACCAGCAGTATATCATGGAGGTTTAATATAGAAAAAGCTACATTTTAGCCTTGATCTCAAGACTAAAATGTAGCTTTTAACTTGTTAGCAAGATACAATAGCACAATGCACCTTGAATATCCACCAAAACTTTCACTCTATTATGTCATTTTCCACGAGAAATTGCCGCATGTCAGTTTTAGATATGAATTATTCCGTCTCTGTTTGCCTTAATAATGTAGCTAAAACCACCGTCTGCTTTTGCTGGGCTAATCTTGTTTCTATAATCAAAGTAACCAATTCCAATGTTAAGTAATGGTGCACCTGCTTGGATTGCAAATGTAAGCTCTTGACCAATATGCGGCGACAGCAGTTGACCAACAAAAGGTATTGCAACCAAACTAACAAAACTACTTAGGAAAAATGTAATTCTTGACTCTTTCA
This sequence comes from Pusillibacter faecalis, assembly GCF_018408705.1. Lineage (GTDB taxonomy): Bacteria > Bacillota > Clostridia > Oscillospirales > Oscillospiraceae > Oscillibacter > Oscillibacter faecalis. The sequence continues at coordinate 993 of NZ_AP023421.1, read as the reverse complement.
GAACCTTATAAAAGTCATCAGAACATTGTTGCCATCCCTCTATAAATTGAGCTTCATAGTGCCGTATTAACTCTGGACTGTCGGCATGATATATATTTGTTTCCAACTCTCTGATTTTCGCTCTAAATGCATTAAGTTCATCTTTTCTTCTGTTTTTGAACTCAAGGATGTCTTCAAAACTTACATCCATAGAAGGTTGAGGCAAACAATTTTCTATATTAATTTTGCAGCACTGCGCTTGTAGATCTGCACGGTTGCGAGAATTGTTATAGATTTCTCGGCTATGGGTGGATGTATCTGTACCTAATACGATGTCTTTGCCAGAGCACTTTATCGAATACTCTGCAAGTGTTCTCATGTATATTTGCACTATTTTGCTGTCTATCTCCATCCAACCATCCGTGTTGTAATCGTGTATATATTTTCCATCTCCGAAATAATCCAATAACTGTGGCGGTAACTTTCTATAGTGAATCAACTCGTGTAAAGCCGGTGCATATATTTTGTTTTTGTGCATCCTCACCCGGCTATTTTGAGTTCCATTATTGGTAGTTCTTAACTCATAAGCAGAAATTCTTTTTAAAATAGAATTGCAAAAATCTTCTGCAAACTCAGAGAAGAAAAGTTCTCGAGGATAAACAGCTTTATATACTCCCAATTCTTGCAAATACAATAATTCCGGTGAAAAATCCGGATAGTTCTCATAGGGGACGATGGATGAAACCTCATCCCAATACAGAATTGCATTTCTTAACCAAGTGCCATCTTGAATGTTGATTGTTGGGTAATACAAAATTGTTTGAGCCATAATTCTACCTCATTTGGGTACATCAAGGATTTTTCTTCAATCTACAATCACGCTTCTTCAATAGGCGTATCAGTTTCCAACGATCAATACGCTTGGGCATCTTTTGATAAATCTCTCGATAATCTGCTTTAGCCGGAATCCAGCGTCCGTTTTGCGTGATACTATGCCCATCAAGCAGATGAAGG